>JAZKDM010000054.1:0-41590 GCA_040387535.1 Pseudomonadota bacterium
CGGCCAAATTGTTAAACTGAATCACTTGCGTTTTAGAGCTATTAAAGGCTTTTAAGAGCAATTTATAGGTATCTAAATCAAACTTAAACTGTGCGTTTTCTTGCAGCTTTTCGGACAAATCCACTTCGTTTTCAATCGCACCCAGATAGGTCCAATACTCAAAAATATGCAGTTGGGTTTTATCGTTTTCACCATTGTGTTCGCGAATTCCAATTTTTCCAGCATAGGGCCAGTTTTTTAATCTGTGCGCAACGAGCGCTTGTTGCAGACGCAAATAATGGATTTCAGGTGATTCTTTACCGCAACATACGCCTTTGCAACGTTTGATTTGACTGGAAAAACAGGCGCCACTGCCTGCGGCCTCTAAGCCTAAATAGCGTGGACATAGCTGATGCGCTTCGGCAATACTGCGCAGGGCTTCTACTGCTTGATGTTTACTTTTAAAGGTGCCAAATAATTGGCCTAACTCAATGGGATTGATGTCGCTTTCGCGCACTAATTCCAGTAAATTTTTAGCCAATGGATTGCTATTTAGTTTCCAGCTACACAATTGGCGCTCATTGCGTAGCTGGCGGTTGTGGATAGGTTGGCGCTCTTTTACTAGCTTTGATTCCAATAATAGCGCGCTGAAATCGCCTGCGGTGGTTATCCATTCAACGCGTTTAATTTCTTGCGAAATGTGCATTTCTTTGGTGCTGGCATGGTCACTACTAAAATGGCTAAGTACACGCGCGCGAATATTGACACTTTTGCCAATATATAAGGGCAAGTCATTATCACCATAAAATAAGTAAACGCCTGGTGTTTCAGGCATATCGTCTAGCAAGTTGGCATCTAAATGTGAGGGCAAACTGGGTGCGCTCATTAATTTTGCAGCCGCGTTTCTGATAGCGGCATCGCCCAGCTCTAATTGGGCCGATTCAATAAAGCCCAACATCACGTCTACATCGCCCATGGCGCGGTGGCGGGCAATGGTAGTCAGATTATGGCGCTGCATAATGGCATCTAAACCGTGGCTTTTATGTTGCGGATACAGCAGGCGTGAAAGCTTGACCGTGCAAATCACCTTTTGGCGCAAGGTAATGCCAATGCGCTTAAATTCCGACTTCAAAAAACCATGATCAAAGCGCACATTATGCGCAGCCAACACGCTGCCTTCTAAAAAAGCCAATAGCGTATCAGCCACCTCTGCAAACAAGGGCGCATTGGCAACCATTTCATTATTAATGGTAGTCAGCTGCTGAATAAACGCAGGAATGGGCTGCTCTGGATTGACCAACGTTTGCCAGCGCGCGGTTTCAATGCCGTTATCAAAGCGCACCAAAGCAATTTCGGTAATACGGTCGCGTAGCGGTGTGGCGCCTGTGGTTTCAAGGTCTAAAAAGGTGATGGATGGTAGCAAGTGTAAAACCAAGAAATACAATAATTAAAAGTGTAGCTTGAATTAGCGGAGAAACATGAAATAAATCATCAACCCAAAATATAAAAAGGCAAAAAATCCCACTATCCAAAATACATTAAGCAGATTTTTATTGATGATTTTTAACTGGTTTTCAATGGCGATGAGTTGCGCATCTTTTTCTTTGTTGTCTGTTTGCATGCTGGTTTCCTCTGTAAAATACTAGCCTTTGTAAAGTATCATTTAGCATGACCATTTCAGCCGCTACTAATTCAGATTTACGCACCTTGACCACGCAATTTGCACAACATGGTCGGCTAGAGGCTATCTATTTACGCCCTGCACGCAACGTGCTTTGTGTGCAGGCTATTTCTGCGCAAGCGCTTGTGGGGCAAGGCTTAGTGGGGGATAGAACATTAAAAACGCCTTCGCGCAATCCGCTGGGTAGCAATCGACAAGTGACTTTGATACAAGCAGAACATCTTGCGGTGATTGCGGCTTTTTTAAACAAGCCTGTAGACCCAGCTTGGCTAAGGCGAAATTTGGTGGTGTCTGGCATTAATTTGCTGGCCGCCAAAAGCTTATTTAAAGATCAGCCAGTGCAATTGCACATTGGCGATGTGGTGCTAGAAATTACTGGCCCTTGTGAGCCTTGCAGCAAAATGGAAGCGGCATTGGGCAAAGGCGCTTATAACGCCATGCGCGGCCATGGCGGGGTTAATGCAAAGATAATAAGTGGCGGCGAATTAAAGCTTGGCGATAGCGTGCGTTGCATCATTGCAAACAAGCAAAGCGCTACGCAATCCACTTTGTTTTAACGGTCCAAATTTACATCTAGCCTTTATCGCGTGCCAGCATTGCCTCTGCATACAAATTGCGGTGCTTCAAGCAATCTGGGCTGGTTTTATCAATGCAAAATGTACGTAATTTACAATCACAACTTTTAGCGACTAACTGTTCTAACTTTAGCAACATGGCGTTGCCCGTTGGCGCTGCGCTTTTTTCTGTTTCCGACATCCTGCATCCTTTTAATTAAACGTGTTTCAATTAAACACTTTATTTATCACGCATTTTAGTCCATTTTGTCTGGTATAAATTGCATCAAACTGACATATTTATTCAATCAAATTGACACAATCAAAAACGATAATACATTTTTAAGTTAGCTATATTTAAGGACACTAAAAATGAAATTATTGAACCGATTGCGCGAGTTGCGTGAAGAGCAATTATTAGAACAAATTGATGATGAGTACGCACCAGATGAACACAGCTTTTATGCATTTGAAAATGTAGAAGAGCTTGGCGATGACTATTTGGACACAATTGGCGTTGGCACTACAACAATTGACGATATTATTCGGCTAAACGTTGAGCACCGCAATTTGCAAATGAGCCTTTACGCAACGGTTTAAACGTTTTTATTGCTTTTTGGCAAACCCGTTTGGGTTGCTAGATTGCCAATGCCAAGTATCTCGGCACATATCGTCTAAATTACGCGTTGCCTGCCAGCCCAATACAGTTTTAGCCACCGTTGCATCGGCATAGTTAATTGCCACATCGCCCAAGCGTCTGGGCAGTATTTCATACGGAATATTCTTAGTGCTGCTTGCCGCAAAGGCGTTAACCACATCTAATACGCTGTAACCAATGCCTGTGCCCAAATTAACCGTAATCATGGCTTGGTTTTTAGCCAAGTATTCTAGAGCGGCTACATGGCCATCGGCCAAATCCATCACATGAATATAATCGCGCACGCCTGTACCATCGTGCGTAGCGTAATCGTTACCAAAAACGCGCAATTTTGCCAAGCGCCCTACTGCCACTTGCGCCACATATGGCAACAGATTATTAGGGATACCGTTTGGGTCTTCACCAATTAAGCCGCTACTGTGTGCGCCAATCGGGTTAAAGTAACGCAACAAAGCAATGCGCCAAGTGTTATCTGCCTTGTGCAAATCGCGCAGAATATCTTCAATCATTAATTTGCTGCGGCCATATGGATTGGTAGCGCTTAAGGGGAAATCTTCTTTAATTGGCACTGTTGCTGGGTCGCCATACACAGTGGCAGATGAACTGAACACAATATTTTTAACATTAAACTCAGCCATCACCTCAAACAAATTAAGGCTACCCACTACGTTATTATCGTAATACAATTGGGGTTTTTCGGTAGATTCACCCACCGCTTTTAAGCCTGCAAAATGTACGACTGCGCTGATATCGTGCGCTGTAAAAATATCACGTAGCGCCTCTTTATCGCGAATATCGGCTTGAATAAACGTAAAGGCTTTACCAGAAATTTGGGTAACACGCTTAATTGATTCTGGCGAGCTGTTGGATAAATTATCCATAACGATAATCTCATGCCCAGCCGCCAGCATTTGCACGCAGGTATGAGATCCAATATAACCTGCGCCGCCCGTTACTAATATCGCCATTTAGATGCTTTTTTGAATGTATAAAATGCCATCATACTGCATAAATAGTGCAGATTTATTTCAAATAATGATTTTTAATTTAATTGAATTAATTTAAAAGCGCTACCAAGCAATTAAGCCATTATTGGGTCTGTTCAAGCGTTAAATGTCATTTTTTGCAAACGATCCTGCTCGTTTTTAGCAGTCGCATAACACTCGCAACTACGACCTTCTAAGGCTTTACGGTCTAAAACCGTGATAATGCCTCGCTTGTAGCTAATTACGCCTGCCTCTTGCAGTTTTAGTGCCGCATCCGTCACACTTTCGCGCCTTACGCCTAACATATTGGAAAGCATTTCTTGAGTCATTAAAATTTCATTTGACGGCAGTCTATCTAAGCTCAACAATAAGCGACGGCATAATTGCTGATCAATTGAATGGTGACGATTGCACACCGCTGTTTGAGTCATTTGTGTAATCATGGCTTGCGAATAACGCAGTAAAATATTCAGCATTGCGCCTTCACGATTAATAGCGTTTTTAGCAGCCTGAGCGCGCATTCTGAAACCCTTGCCTGCACACTGCACCAAAGCTTGGTTAGGAGTGTTGCTGCCAGATAACAATAATGAAAGGCCTACAACGCCATCATTACCAATCACCGCCACTTCAGATGAGGAGCCACTTTGTGTCATATACAAAAGGGATACGATAGCCGTAGTGGGAAAGTACATATAAGCAGGCGTTTTGCCAGATTCGTACAGAACTTGGTTCAACGAAAAATCCACAGGTTCCATATCTGGTTCCCATTGGTGCCACTCACTATCAGACATGGCTGCCAGTAGGTGGTTTTGTTGAGGTAAGGAAACTGTATTATCTGTCTGTGTCTTTAAGCTCATGTTATTCCCCTTTTTGAGGATTCCATGATGCAGTTAATTTGCGCACTAAATTATCAGCCACAAACGGATAATGATGTCAGCCTAATCCTACGTGATTTCTGTAAACTGTCTGTACGACAGCGCACGCATGCTTAAGATTAAAATGCATACACTTAAGTTTTACACTTTATTAAGTGTCATTTAATTTATTTAATACCATTACCGAGCTTAATTTGTCCAACACACTACGCATTGCTACCTTTAACATTCACAAGGGCTTTAGTCATTTTAACGCCCGTTTTTCTTTGCACCAGCAACGCGAATTATTGCGCAACTTGCATGCCGACGTACTATTTTTGCAAGAAGTGCAAGATAATCATAGTGGTCACAGCAAGCGCTTTTCTGGCTGGCCCATGGCAGGCCAAGTGGAATTTTTAGCTGACAGCATCTGGCCTCAATTTTCTTATGGTAAAAATTCCGCCTACCCTGCTGGTCATCATGGCAATGCCTTGCTATCAAAGTTTAATATTAGCAGCACTAATAATATCGATATTTCAGCGCATCCAACCGAGCAACGCGGCATGCTGCACTGTACTATTGAAGTGCCAGGCTGGGATTTACCTTTGCATGCCATTTGCGTGCATTTAGGTTTATTTGCACATTGGCGCCAACAGCAATTGGGACGGGTGGCTGATTACATCGACCAGCATGTGCCTACTAATTCACCACTGATTATTGCGGGTGACTTTAACGATTGGAGCTCACGTGCAGGGCGCGTTTTCGCATCACGCCTGCATTTAAAAGAAGTGTTTGAGCAACATGCAGGCAAATCGGCTCGTAGCTTTCCATCGTGGCTACCCCTGTTAAGGCTTGACCGCATATATGTGCGCGGTTTTGATATTAAACAAGTTGAGGTGCACGCAGGTGCACGTTTTGTTACAGTGTCTGATCACGCCATTTTAACGGCCACGCTTTTAAAACAATCACAGCCATGACTCAATTGCTTGCTGGAAACCATATTCAACTATTGCGCAACGGCAACGCGTATTTTCCAGCACTGGCGGCAGCAATTGCAAAAGCCAAGCAAACCGTTTACCTGCAAACCTATATTTTTGAAGTGGACGCAGCAGGCAACCTAATTGCCGATGCGCTAAAAGCAGCAGCACAGCGCGGCGTAACCGTGCGTGTGTTGCTTGATGGCTTTGGCTGCAAAGATATGCCAAGCAGCTTTTTAAAGGCATTTAAAAAAGCGGGCGTGCAAGTCATGTTTTACAGGCCCAAAATCTCACCCTGGTCGTTCAAAAAAAATCGCTTGCGCCGCATGCATCGCAAAGTGGCGGTAATTGATGAAAAAATTGGCTTTGTGGGTGGCATTAATATTATTGATGACAGTAACGTACCCAGCCATTTGCCACCGCGGGTGGATTATGCTGTGCAGGTAGAAGGTGCATTGCTGCCCAGCATGACGGCCAGCGTGCAAAAGCTCTGGCGCCGAATAAAAATAACGCATTTGCAGCCACAAAATATGGATAGTGATGACGCCAACCGCTTGCCAAAAACCGCAAAAAAAGTGGCTAGTAAAAATGCAAACAAAAGCGTAAGCGCTGCATTTGTATTACGTGATAATTTGCTGCACAGGCGCGATATTGAGTCCGCTTATTTAAAAGCAATCAATGCGGCAAAATCTGAAATCATTATCGCCAATGCCTATTTTTTGCCTGGCAGGCGTTTTAGACAAGCCTTAATTAAAGCGGCTAATCGCGGCGTTACCGTGCAACTATTGTTGCAGGGCCGTATGGAATACTTCTTAATGTTGGCAACTCATGCTTTTTACAGTGTGTTTTTAAAAAACGGCATTATTATTTTTGAATATCGCAAAAGCTATATGCACTGCAAAGTGGCGGTAATCGACAGTACTTGGGCCACTGTGGGCTCTTCTAATATTGATCCATTCAGTATGCTATTAGCGCGCGAAGCCAACATCATGGTGCAAGACAGCGCCTTTGCCAGTGAATTGCGCGCTGAACTCATGCAGTCGATTCAGCAACAATCGGTACCAGTTTTAGCGGAACAGTGGCTTAAAAGAAATACGCTTAAGCGCGCTATGTCTTGGTTGATGTATGGCGTGGTTAAAACGCTTTTGGGTGTAATTGGCTACTCAAACGAGCGATAAAATGCTGCGCTTGTTGGCTGTATTAGTAAATGCGATTCATGCGGTTAAATATCCATTTACCAAATGCCGCACTTACCCCGCTGAGCATGGTACCCCATGTAATATCGATGATTGATAAGCTAAGTGGCCAATCTCTAAGCAAGGCTAAATTGGTTAAATCATAGCTTGCGTACACGCAAAAACCAAAAATAGCCGCCGCCGCAAAGGTATTTTTTAAGCCTCTGTGATGACGGTTGGGCATTAGCGCAAACCACACCAAACCAAACACATACACCATATAAAACAAACCAGCGAAGATAAAATTAGGCTTAGCTGCCATTAAATGGCCAATACCTTGTTGATAAATGGGCTGCGCAATCATGCTTAACCAAACAATATCTAAAACAAACATCACCACAATAATGGTTAAGTAGGCAGGTAAAAATCTTAACAAGGGCATTTCCTTTATCTATAAAGCAAGTATTGTAAAGCCTATCTAGCAAAAGCAAACAAGGTACGTAGGCTCATAATTGTGCCGTTTTAAATTAAGGGGCGCTAGTAGTCACGCGCCAAATGGTATTACCCACATCATCTGCCACCAGCAAGGCACCTGATTTATCTAACACTACGCCAACTGGCCTGCCATAAGCATCGCCATCTTTACTTACAAAACCAGTTAACACATCGATGGGTTCGCCTGCTGGTTTGCCGTTAGCAAAGGGAACGTAAATGACTTTATAACCGCTAAGTGGGTCGCGATTCCAAGAGCCGTGCTGGCCAACAAACATACCGTTTGAGAAAGTATCTGGCAATGTGGTGCCTTGCGATGCCGCCAATCCAAGCGATGCGGTATGTGTACCTAGCGCATAATCTGGCGAAATGGCTTTAGCCACCAAATCGGGCTGCTGTGGCTGCACACGCTCATCGACATGTTGACCATAATAGCTATAGGGCCAGCCATAAAAAGCGCCATCTCGCACAGAGGTTAAATAATCAGGCACTAAATCGCTGCCGATTTCATCACGCTCATTCACCACGGTAAATAGGGTATTGCTGCTTGGCTCCCAAGCCATGCCATTAGGGTTACGCAAGCCAGAGGCAAAAATTCGATAGTGGTTTGTTTTAAGGTCTACTTCTAAAATTGCCGCACGCTCAACTTCAATATCCATGCCGTTTTCGGCCACATTACTGTTTGAACCTACAGTGGCATACAGTTTTGTACCATCGGCATTTGCGATGATATTTTTGGTCCAGTGATGATTGATGCCGCTGGGTAAATCAATTATCTTTTCGCCAGGGCCTGCAATTTTTTTGTCACCTTCAACATAGTTAAATCGCATAATGGCATTGGCATTAGCAACATACAGATGGTTGCCCACCAAAACCATGCCAAACGGTGAATATAAGCCCTCTAAAAACGCCAGACGTACATCTGCCGCGCCATCGCCATCGGCATCGCGCAATAATGTAATGCGGTTTGGGCTTGGTACAGCAGCACCCGCTCGCTTCATTATCATGCCAGCAATCCACGCTTTAATGCCGCCGCCTTCTGCTTTTGGTGGCGCATTAGTTTCTGCAACCAGCACATCGCCATTTGGTAAAACGGTCATCCAACGTGGGTGATCTAAGCCGCTGGCAAAAGCCGCAACACGCGTACCAGCCGCTGCAACTGGCGTTGCTAAGCTTGGCCAACCTTGCGCCGGCGCTATTTTAACGGTTGGAATAAGGGTTTTAGTTGGGTTGGGCAAGGTGGGGTTTGCACCCACGCCTGCAGAAAATGGCAAGCTTGCCACTTCACCGCATGCACCTAAAACCAGGGTGCTTACACCAAAAACAAATAAGCGTAATGAGGGTTGAAACCAACCATTAAGTTGACTTAAACCTTCATTATTTTTCATCATCAAATTCGACCCATTAATAATAGAACAATCAAAATAATAACAACTAAACCAATACCACCGCTTGGGCCGTAACCCCAGCTTTTGCTGTGTGACCAACCAGGTACAGCGCCAATCAACATTAAAATTAAAACAATTAATAATATGGTGCCTAAACTCATGACGATCCCCTTAAAAAAATTAAATCAAACTGTTAAAGCGTATTTTTAAAAACTTATGTTTTAGCTTATGGTGTAGCTGGTTCTGCTGGAGCAACGATAATTGTTGTGTCGCCACCTGTTTCGCCTGTTGCACCAGTACTACCTGTGTTGCCAGTTCTGCCTGTGTCGCCAGTTTCACCTGTGCTACCTGTTGCGCCGGCTGGACCTGCTGGGCCTGGTACCACAACTGTTTCGCCAGGTACATTCACTACTGTTGGTTTGTCGCAAGCTGTTAGGCTTAATAGACCAACAATTGAAGCTGTTAATATGAAATTGTTCACAAAAAAATCCTTATAAATGGTGTTAGGTGAACAGAGTGTAGCCCTTAAGCAATTGAAGTTCGGTACGTTAACGTACATAGCGCTAAATAGTGTTTTATGTACTGTTAATCGATTGTTCGGCAACGTACAGACGCCCTATTTAAATAATATATATTGTGAAAAATCTAGTATTAAATCTTGTGAGGATAATGATGGCCACTACGAATTGTAAATGCCCACTTTGCGCAGGTTACACAGTGCGTATTCGTCGCCGCTATTCGGATCGAATTATCAGCCTTTTTTCACCTGTTCATCGTTACCAATGCCAAGATTACAACTGTAAATGGCAAGGTAAAGTGAGTGTTAAAAACTAACTGTTTGCCTGTTACACCTATTTTTTTGAGCTGATTATTAAAAAACCTATCATCATCAACGAACTTTTTAAAGACAAAATGAGAGCTGAAATTGCACTTAACTCCATTAGTGATGCGGTAATTTATACCGATATTAATGGCAATATTGAATATTTAAATATAGCGGCCGAAAAGATAACGGGATGGTCTCGCGAAGAAGCAAGCGGCCACCCAATTAGCCGCGTGTTTCATGTGATTAACGGCAGAACACGCGAACCAACACAAAACCCGATTGAATTGGTATTGCAAACAAAAAGGCCAATGGGTTTGGCTGAAGATGCGGTATTAATTACACGTGATGGTAATGAAATTGAAATCGCCGACTCAACCTCGCCCATTCAAGGTGCGGATGGGGAAGTAACAGGCGCCGTGATTGTGTTTAATGATGTGAGCGCCTCAAAAGCCATGACGGCGAAAATGACCTATTTAGCGCAGCATGATTTTTTAACCAATTTGCCTAATCGCGTATTATTAAATGACCGTATTGAGCAAGCGATTGCTTCTGCCCATCGCTATGGCACGCAAGTGGCTCTGCTTTTTTTAGATTTAGATAATTTTAAGCATATTAACGATTCTTTAGGTCACGCCTCTGGCGATAAGCTATTGCAATCGGTATCAAAACGCCTGAAAGCTTGTGTGCGCAATACCGACACCGTCAGCAGACAAGGCGGTGACGAGTTTATTATTTTGTTAGATGATAGACAAACTGGTAAGCATGCCGAAGTGACCGCTGAAAAGATTTTAGAGCAACTGACCATGCCGCATATGGTTGGCAAATGCCAACTGTATATCACCACCAGCATTGGCATTAGCGTTTACCCGCATGATGGCTTAGATGCAGAAACGCTATTAAAAAGCGCAGATACCGCCATGTATCATGCTAAAGAAAAAGGCCGCAATAATTATCAGTTTTTTAAAAATGAGATGAATACGCACGCCGTACAGCGCTTGGTGATTGAGGCCGATTTAAGAGTGGCGCTAGAAAAAAAGCAATTTGTGCTGCACTATCAACCCAAATTTAACCTTACTACCAATCAAATATCCGGCGTGGAATGCTTGCTGCGCTGGCAACATCCAGAATGGGGCGAAGTTTCGCCAGATACATTTATCACCATTGCCGAAGATACTGGTTTAATCATTCCAATTGGCTACTGGGTATTGCGCGAAGCCTGCCATCAAGCTAAACAGTGGTTAGACAACCATCTGCCAGCTGTGACCATCGCCATTAATATTTCAGCAAAAGAGTTTTTACAAAAAGATTTTGTAGAGGGCGTACGCAAAGTATTAGCAGAAACTCAGTTACCCGCACACCATTTAGAGCTAGAAATTACCGAAAGTGTATTGATGCGGGATGCAGAATCAAGCACGGCTATTTTGCTGCAATTGAAACAAATGGGCATTAAATTGGCGGTAGATGATTTCGGCACCGGCTATTCCAGCTTAAGTTATTTGCAGCAGTTTCCAATTGATATGCTAAAAATCGATCAATCGTTTGTGCAGCGCATTACTACCGCATCGGATGAAGGCATTATCGTGAGCGCCATTATCAGCATGGGCAATAGCCTTAAATTACGGGTGATTGCAGAAGGTATTGAAAATCAAGTGCAGCTGGATTTTTTAAAAAGCCGCCACTGCGAAGAGGGTCAAGGTTATTTTTTCAGCCCCGCACTAAGCGCTACTGCGTTTGCGGCACAATTTTTATTGAGCAATCAGGTTTTAGAAACAACAGCATTGATGGCAGATTAAATATTTAAAAAATATTATTAGAATTTTAGGTTTAGAATTTTAGGTGTAGCTTACTCACTATTTTTCGGATCTCTTTTGCGCGTTGATAAGGCACGGTAACAATCATTAAAACGGCGCCATCATCAATTCTTGTTTGATACTTAGCTAAATCTGTATTCAATATATTAATGCCCAACATCGCTGCACCAAAGGCCGCTGCCGCCGCGCCAATCAAGGTAGTAACACTCAAAATTACCCAGTCACTTGTGTTGGTAAACCATAAAGGTGATTCAGTCACCCAAGCAGGAAAATACAGCACATACAAGCCACCCAATAAGCCTAAACCTGCACCCATTAACACGCCTTTTAAGCCTTCATTAATGGTATTAGTAGCTTCTGCTGCTGTAGCTGGCTGCAATAAACCTAAATCGGTTCCTGGCTTAGCTAAAAAGCACACATTTTTATCTTCTACCCGCGCCAACAAAAGAGCTTGGCTAGCTTGGTTTGCTACTTTCATATCGGGTAACAAGAAATTTAGTTTTTGATTCATGTGTGCATTCTTTATTATTTTAATGATTTGGTTTTTCGGTTGATTCGGTATCAACCACACGCAAATTGCCTTCGATTTTATTATCTTTATTTCCATCTAAAATAGTGTCGATTACCGCACGCACTTCGCTAACCGTGCCAAATTTAACATTGTAAGTACCCACTGTATTGGGCTGCATAAAATGTGTTTTTTTGCTATTTAGAATTTTCATGATAGTTATCGACTGCTTTGAGCAGATAAAAATGGTTTGGACTGGTAGAAATGTCCATCAATATTGATTTGGTATTTTTGCCAATCGCTCAGTTGCGCTTCAACATCGGCCGCACTCAAGCCGTATACCGATTGAATGCTACGAATTAAATAATCACGCCTACCAGCAATCACCTCTAATTGAGCAGCGGTTAATTTATCCCAATCGTGTTTAATAATGTTTTTAAACACATCCCAATTGGCTTCAATTTGTTCCCATTTCATTACTAACCCTTTCATCAATTTAAACTTGCTTGCTGCAAATACTAGCTTTAAGGTTAAGACTAAATTGTCTGTTGATAGTTGTCCGTTCGCTAGCGCACACAATCAGCTTTTATATTTTTTTACATTTAAACCAGCAAATTTTGCTGCAATTTTCTATGTAAAACTGCTTAAACACACGCAATAAAAAAGCGGACTTAAAGTCCGCTTTTTTATCAATCAAACACAACCGTATTTATGGCTTAACTAATTGACTACTTGGCTTTAAGACGCATATCGTTTTTAACAGAAGTTACGCCTTTTACCGCGCGTGTCACTTGTGCTGCTTTAGCAATGTCGGCTTCTGAATTCACAAAGCCACTTAATTGCACAACGCCTTTAAATGTTTCAACATTAATCTCAGCTGATTTTAATGTTTCTTCATTTAAGATGGCTGCTTTTACTTTTGTTGTAATCACAGTGTCATCGATATATTCACCAGTACCCGATTTAGTTGCCGTTGAAGCGCAACCCACCATGGTTGTGAAAGCAAGCGCTAACAATATAGCTGATAGGATTTTGAATTGTTTCATTTGTTTATCTCCGTAAAATTTCAAACAGATTGCAGGTTGTCATTTAAGGGTGATAAATGCTTTCCTCGTAACGATTGGTAACCGTAACTTATATATCATCTACTAATCATTAAAATAGCTCTGTACGTTGGCGTACTTAACTTTTAATTATTTAAAGGTAGTATTTTCGACTACTATTGTCGCTCGCTTAAATTTTAGGTTTATATGCAAATCAGCCTCTCAATATCCACTCAAAACCTGATGAACACTATGAATTTGAATAAGGCTTTTATAGCACTTAGTGTAACGGTTTTATCTGCTTGTTCGTCTATACCTATTATGGTGCCAGATATGGCCATGCAATCGACTAGGCCGCCAACACTTGAAAATGCGCGCGGCCCATTAAGCGCCGCCCAAAGCAAAAAAATTCTAGCCAATATTAAAAAAGATGGTGTTGAAACCAATATTTTTGATAAACACTTAGCCTTGATTAGCGAGGTAGCTGGTAGCCCGCTGATTATTGGCAATAAAGTGGATTTGTTAATTGACGGCCCTAGCACTTACGCGGCTATGTTAAGTGCCATTGATAACGCAAAAGACCATATCAATATGGAAACGTTTATTTTTGAAGATGATGAAATTGGCCACGAGTTTGCGATGCGCTTAATGGCTAAACAGCGTAGCGGTGTGCAAGTTAATTTGATTTATGACAGCGTAGGCTCTATATCCACGCCAGCCGATTTTTTTACCACATTAAAAGAGAGTGGTATTAATGTGTTGGAATTTAATCCGATTAACCCAGCTAACGTGCGAAAAGACTGGAATCTGAATGAACGCGATCACCGTAAACTATTGATTGTTGACGGAAAAACAGCCTTTGTAGGCGGCATTAATATTAGTAGCGTGTATTCCAAAGGTTCATTTGGAGGCTCAAGAAACAAGCCACAAATAAGGCCAGCTAAAGCCGATGCCACTAAATCTAAGCTTGCTGGTATACCTTGGCGTGACACGCACTTAAAACTGGCAGGGCCAGTGGTGGCTGAATTTCAAAAGCTATTTATTGCCACATGGGAGCAACAAAAAGGTGACCCTTTAGCAGCCAAAGATTATCTGCCCGCTTTAACCAACCAAGGTAGAGAGGTGGTACGCGCCATTGGCAGTACGCCAGATGAGCCTTACAGCCAGATTTATGCCACCTTGCTATCGGCAATTAATAGTGCGGAAACCCAAGTGTATTTAACCAATGCCTATTTCGTGCCAGACCCTCAGTTATTAGCTGCGTTAAAAGACGCGGTCGGTCGCGGTGTGGTGGTAAAACTATTACTGCCCGAAAAAACAGATTCTGATTTGGTATTTTATGCATCACGCTCTTATTACGATGAATTATTAAGCGCTGGCGTGCAGATTTATGAGCATGAAGTGGCGATTTTGCATGCAAAGACGGCGTTGATTGATGGTGTTTGGTCAACCATTGGCTCTACCAATTTAGATTGGCGTAGCTTTGTGAATAACCAAGAAATTAACGCCGTGATGCTAGGGCAAGATTTTGGCGATCAGATGCAGCGCATGTTTTATGAAGATTTAGCTGTTTCGAAACAAGTTACTTTAGAAGCTTGGCGAAAACGCGCGATTACTTCCCGCATTAAAGAGCGTGCCGCCCGCCTGTGGGCACGTTTCTTATAGATACTAATTTTTACGAATGGGAGCAAGATGCATTTTTTAAAGCAATTTGGTGATTCAAGCAACTTATCTAGCGACTTAAAATTGAATGTTAAATTTAAGTTGCAAGCAGCGTTTGTTTTAACTCTGTTGGTAACTTTGTTTAGCGCCAGCTTTAACGCTTGGGCAATTAACGCCGAAAAACCTAATACCGATAATTTTGCTGCCGCCTTGCTTAACCAACATAAAGTATTAAGCAAGCGATTAGCCGATAATCAGTTTAATCGCCCAATCACGCTTAACTCCAGCGAATCGCCAGAGCAATTAAAAGGCGAAATTTATGCGGTACTGGATTACCCGTTTTCTAAAGTAAATGGCGCTTTAAACCAGCCAGCACATTGGTGCGATGCGCTTATTTTGCATATTAATATTAAATATTGCCGCGCCGAAACCAGCAAATCGGGAACTATCATGCATTTAAATTTGGGCAAAAAATACGATCAAGCTTTGTCCGAAACCTACAAAGCGGCTTTTAATTATGAGCAAATCAGCAACACGGACAATTACTTTTCGACAGAGCTGAATGCCGCTGAAGGCCCTTTAGGCACCAGCGATTACCGCATATGGATAGAGGCAACACCGCTTAACAATAAACAAACATTCTTGCATTTTACCTATGCTTATTCATTTGGCTTAACCGGTCGCATAGCCATGAAAGGTTACTTGGCGACCATTGGCAAAGATAAGGTTGGATTTACCGTAAATGATAAAGTTAGCAATGGCCAGCCCGATTATATTCAGGGCGTGCGCGGCGTAGTAGAACGCAATACCATGCGCTATTATTTGACCATAGACGCTTACCTTGCCGCATTGAATCAGCCCGCAAACAAGCAGCTAGATAAACGATTAGAGCTTTGGTTTAACAGCACCGAACAATACGCCAAGCAGCTACATGAAGTAGACCGTGACGATTATGTTGAAATGAAACGAAAAGAATATCAACGCCAAAACGCGGTTAATTAATACGATTTACAAATCTACAAAACAGTACCAAACAACTTGCCCACAAGTGCGGTTAGCCCAATGGCTACCACACCCCAAAACGCAACCCGCATACCGCCTTTTATAACCGCAGCACCACCTAAGTGGGCGGCGGTGGCACCTAATGCAAACAATGTCATCACGGCGACAATTGATGAAATTTTTGTGATCCAATCAGCTGGTACTAAAAGCAAGGTTGCCATTGGTACTAAAGCGCCCACAGTAAAAGAGGCCGCAGATGCGATGGATGCTTGCAAAGGCCTTGCTCTTAATGTGTCAGACAGCCCCAACTCATCGCGGGCATGTGCGCCGAGTGCATCGGTTGCCATCAGTTTTTCGGCCACTTGTTTGGCAAGCGCAGTATCAAGCCCCCTGCCCACATAAATAGCGGTCAATTCTTCTAACTCATGCTCTGGCTGGGAGATTAATTCATTGCGTTCTTTTTCAATATCAGCGGCCTCTGTATCAGCTTGGGATTGCACAGAAATATACTCCCCCGCCGCCATTGATATGGCGCCAGCAACGGTACCAGCCAAACCTGCCAGCAATACACTTGCCGCCGTAGCGCCTGATGCGGCAATGCCTACCACTAAACTGGTCACTGAGATAATGCCGTCGTTAGCGCCCAAGACTGCTGCCCTTAACCAGCCAATGCGGTCAGACCTGTGAAATTCAGAATGGATTCTAGGCAAATTAACTCTCCTTAAATGTGCGATTTAGCGCCCTGTTTGCAATCAATTTTAGCCATTCAGTTTATATAAATTGAGAGCCAAAAGTAGGGATTAAAATATAGCGGATATCCGCCTGCTCAAACTGCGTTTTTAAACTGGCGGTAATTTTCTGCAAGTCTTCAAACAAGCCGTATACCATAAATTGTATACGCTTCTGCCTGCCCGTTACTTGTTCCATCAAGCTAAGCGCGGCGCCATGCGCGCCGTGGCCGCTAACTTCGCTGCTGGTAAAGCCCGATATTTCTGGCATTTCTAATAACACATCCACTAGCATTTCTTCTAAATTAGGTGATGCGACCATAATCAAAAGGCCTTGTGCGCTTAAATCTTGCGTCATAGTTTCTAGTGTCATAGTTAGCTCCTACTTAAAAAATCGACGGTAAAAAATGGGCAGTAAAACCAGCGTAAGCGCAGTTGATGTCACCAAGCCGCCAATCACCACAATCGCCAGCGGGCGCTGAATTTCTGAGCCAGGGCCTGTGGCAAATAACAGTGGAATTAAGCCAAATGCGGCAATGCTAGCTGTCATTAATACCGGCCTTAATCGGCGTTTTGCCCCTTCTATAACAATGTTTAACTTACTCATGCCCTGCGCCTCAAGCTGATTAAAGTAACTCACCATCACCACGCCGTTTAAAACGGCAATACCCAGCAGCGCAATAAACCCCACAGAAGCAGGTACAGACAGATACTCGCCAGAAATCCACAGTGCAAATACGCCGCCAATCATGGCAAAGGGGATGTTGGATAAAATCAATAAGGCTTGTTTAATAGAACCAAAAGTAGCAAACAGCAATAGAAATACCAAGCCAATCGCCACTGGCACCACAATCGCCAAGCGCGCTGAAGCACGTTGCTGATTCTCAAACTGACCGCCCCATTTGATTGAGTAGCCTTCTCCCAGTTTAACTTCTGCTTGTACACGCGATTTTGCTTCTTCCACATAGCTGACTAAATCGCGATTACGCACATTGGCAGTCACCACTACCAAGCGCGCGCCACGTTCTCTGTCTACTTTTACAGGCCCTTCGGCGCGTTCAATTTTGGCCACAGCCGATAATGGAATATTAGTGCCGTTGCCCAAAGTCAGCATCAAATTACCAAAGTCAGCAGGTGAAGCTCTTAAATCAGCACTGCCTCTAATTAGCACGGGTGTTCGCTTTTGGCCTTCTTGCACCACCCCCATTAATTTACCCTCAAGCTGAGCATGTAAGATGGATTCAATTTCCATTACGCTTAAGCCCAGCCTGCCCGCGGCGGCTCTATCAATGATAATTTGCAGATATTGAACACCACTATTTTGCGGGGTGTAAACGTCTTGGCTGCCATTAATGGATTCTAAAATCTTGATAATTTGCTGCGCTTTGCTATCAAGCACGTTTAAATCAGGGCCAAATAATTTAATCGCCAAATCGCCACGCACGCCCAATATCATCTCATTAACGCGCATATCAATTGGCTGGGTAAAGCTGTAATCCAAGCCCGGCAATTCTGCCATTACCTTGCGTAACTCATCAATTAATCCGGCTTTAGATTGCATGCGCCATTCATCTGTAGGCTTTAAAACCAAAAAGTTATCGGTTTGGTTTAAACCCATCGGGTCTAATCCAAGCTCATCAGAGCCCACTCTAGAGTAAATGCCTTTTACCTCTGGCACTTTGGCCAAAATAGCACGCTGCACACTCATATCAGTGGTCAAACTTTGCTGCAAGTTAATGGATGGCAGTTTTTCTACACCAATAATAATGTCACCTTCATCCATGGTTGGCATAAAAGTTTTGCCAATTTGCGTGTACAGCCCTGCTGTAATGGCCAACATCACAAAGGCAGCAATTACAATGACTTTTGCATGCCCTAAACACCATTCCAAAATGGGCGCATAAATTTTCAGCGCTTTTCTCACCAGCCAAGGCTCTTGATGGCTGACTTTTTTTAATAAAAACGAGGCAATAACGGGGATAACAGTTAGCGATAAAAACAGTGAGCCAGCCAACGCAAACATAATAGTTAGCGCAACTGGCGTAAACAGCTTGCCCTCTAAACCTTGCAGGGTAAGCAGCGGTAAAAATACAGTAATAATAATTAACACACCAGAAGTCACAGGCACGCTAACTTCACGCACTGCACGGTAAATTAAATGCATTCTGGGTAAGTTGCCTGCGCGTTTGGTGTCGGCGTGCTTGGAGTCTGATAAGTGCGATACGATATTTTCAACCACCACTACCGCCGCATCTACCAGCATACCAATGGCAATGGATAGCCCACCTAAGCTCATCAAATTGGCCGACATGCCAAACTGGCGCATTAATAAAAAGGTGAATAAAGCCGCTAAAGGCAGGGCAAACGCAATGGTTAACGCGGCTCTAAAATCGCCCAAAAATAGCACTAGCAGAATTAGCACTAAAACAATAGCTTCCAATAAAGCCTTAGTCACAGTATTCACCGCGCGCTCAACCAAGCTACCACGGTCGTAAAATACCTCTGTAGTCACGCCTTTGGGTAAGCTGGGTGCAATTTCAGTCAGCTTGGCTTTTACGCCTTCTACCACTTGTTGTGCATTGGCGCCACGCAAGCCCAGCACTAGCCCTTCAACCACTTCGCCTTCACCATTTTTGGTAACAGCGCCATAACGTGTAATAGAGCCAACTTTTACATCAGCCACATCACCAATTTTGACAGACATGCCTTGCTCACTGCGCACAACGGTATTTTGCACATCTTCTATGGTTTTAAAGCCGCCTTCGGCACGCACTAATAATGAGCCTTCACCATCACTTAGCCTGCCAGCGCCGCCGTTACGGTTATTGTTTTCCAGCGCTTGTTGCAGCATATCAATCGCTACTCCGCGCGCATACATGCGGGCGTTGTCAGGCACAATTTCAAAGCTACGCACAAGGCCGCCCAAGGCGTTAACATCAGCCACACCTGGCACCGTGCGCAGTTGCGGCCTAATCACCCAATCTAAAATACTGCGCTTTTCCTGCAGGCTTAAGGTATCGCTTTCTACCGTAAACATAAACATTTCGCCTAGCGGTGTTGTCATGGGTGCCATGCCGCCTGAAATATCGGCTGGCAAATTAGCCCAAACCGCGCCTAAGCGCTCTGCCACTTGTTGGCGCGCCCAATAAATATCGGTGCCGTCCGCAAAATCTACCGTAATATCCGTTAAAGCATATTTAGCCACTGAGCGTAAACCAGCTTGGTGCGGAATACCCAGCATTTCCACTTCAATTGGCGCCGTGATGCGCGACTCAACCTCTTCTGGCGTCATACCAGGTGCTTTAATAATAATTTTCACCTGGGTTGAAGACACATCAGGAAACGCGTCAATAGGAAGTGACTGATAAGCCAACGTGCCAGCCACCGCTAAGCCCAAAGTGAGCAGCAATACCAATAGGCGCTGCGTAAGGGCAAACTGTATAAGTTTTGCTAACATTATTCGCCCCCTAAGCCAAGCCAAGTGCCTTTAATCGCCGTAATTCCAGAAACGGCTACTTTTTCATTGCCTTTAAAATCTGCATCAGCAACCACTTCATCGCCCTGCTCTGAAATGACTTTTACTTTTATTGGTTTAAAGCCGTTTTTAACTTGCACAAACACCCAAGCGTCTAAGCCTTGTCTGGCAAGTGCAGCTTTTGGCACGCTAAAATATTGCGATTGACCGCCTAAATTAATGTCCGCTTCTACCATTTGCCCTGGCGATAATTTTTCAGCACCTTGGGTGATTTCGGCACGTAAATGCAGGGTTTGATCGGCTTTATTCACACTGCGTATCACCGCAATCAATTTGCCGCTTGCCTGCAATTTGGGTATTTGCACAGGCATACCAATTTTTACAAACGGCAAGCCTTCAAGCGGCGCGTGAATTTCCAGCCAAAGCTTATTTAAATTGGCAATGCGGTAAAGCGGTGTGCCCATATCCACACGCTGCCCCGTTGTCACCATTTGCTCTAACACTTGGCCATCCATTGGGGATGTCAGCGCCATGCCACTTGTCATGCCAGAAGATGGCGTTAATTTGTTAATCGCCGCATCACTCATGCCAGCCAATTTAAGCGCTTGTCTGCGCTGGGCCAATGTAGCGGTCATTTCCTCATGCGTGCTGCTGGTTTCAATATGGCGGCGCTCTGGAATAATACCGTCTTTAAATAATTCGGCATCACGCGCAAGGCTTTTGCTAGCCAGCTTTTTTTGAATCAAGGCTTTCACATAATCGCGTTGCAAGCCAACCAAATCAGGGCTAGTCATATGCGCCAAGGCTTGGCCTTTTTTCACTTGTTGCCCTGCGGCAATATACAACTGGTCAATCAAGCCAGACTGCGCTGCGCTTACTACGCGTTCTTGTCCAATTGGAATTGAAATTTCGGCAGGAAAGCGGCGGCTGGTTAAGCTGGTATTTTTGCCGATTGCTGACACCGCAATACCTAAGCTCTGTTGTTGCGCCGCACTGATGGCAATATCCGCCGCTTGGGCGTGACTAATAAAAGACAAAGTGACAATTAAAATCCATAAATGATTACTCATGGTAATACTCCTACAGCTTGGTTGTAGCGGGCAATATCCCACTGCAATTGAATTTGACGTGAAGTGAAAGCGCGCTCTATTTCATTGGTTTGCGCTTGTACCCGTAACAGGCTCACCAAATCGGTTTCACCTAATTGAAAGGCTTTTTTAGCCAGCCTGACACTTTCTTTGGCCATATCAAATTGCTTACTGGCAATGCCCAACTCGGCTTGGCTGACGGATAAATTATGTTCCGCCTCATGCATGGCGGTTTCTAAAGAAAGCCTTAAGGTTTCTTGCTCGCTTAAGGCATTGCCTAAATTAAGCTCTGATGCAGATTTGATGGTGGCGGCACGCGCATCGCCACCAAAGGGGATGCGGATTTTTAAGCCTACGCTGTCATTAAACGTGGTATCAAAGCCACCTTGAATGCGCCTAGTGCTAATCAACACCTGAAAATTATCGCGACTTTCAATATTGGCGAGTTGACGCTCTGTTTCAGCCAGCCCCAATTTTGATTGCGCCTCTAGCCAGATTGGCGATTGGCTGTAATCTTCTAAGCTAGATTGCTTTTCTTGAATGTTGGCAGGCATTTCACGCAAACCTGTCAGCACAAAATAGCGATGGCGCGCATGCATCAATTCTGCGTCAGCACGTAGCTTTTCTTTTTCGGCACGTAAGGTTTCTTGTTGCGCAAAAATGGCATCCGTTTTTGCTAACTCGCCCGCCTTAAAGCGCTTTTCAACATCTGCCTGTAAGCGCTGGCTCACTTCTAGTTTATTGCTTGCCAGCGCCACATTGTTATCATTAAAAGCAATATCCCATAGCGCATCACGCAAAGTGCCCGCCACTTGCAGCTTTAAACTTTCTTGGCTAGTAATCAGGCTAGATTTAAACGCATCCGCCACTTTAAGGCGATTTTGCCGTTGATTCGGGCGCCACACTGGCAACTCTACTTCGGCTTGCCACTCACGCTCACCACGCCCACTGCCCACGGTATCGTTTTGATGGCCGATAGTTAGCGATGGTGTAGAAGGTAACATGGCACTAGCAACCTGATTACGCGCGTCTAACACGGATTGTTGCGACAACAATTTTGCCTGCTGCGGGCTGCGCGCAAAGGTCTTTTCTAGTACATCTTTCAATTGCAGATTAGGGCTTACCACCATTTCATCAACGTGATGCGACGCTGGTGTAACCGAATCGGCCAAAACCGTGGTCATTGTTGATATAAAAATAGCAATCAACAGCCAACTTTGGCTATAAATACTCATGAGTTTCTCCTGAAAACAATAGATAACACCCACGCAATCGCGCAAGCATTAATTATTTATATTGATTCAGAAAAGAGGTGGTGCGCGAGGTCTGGAATCAGGCCTGAGGTAAAAAGGAAGAGCAGTAAAACGGCGGGTGCTAGGTTTAAAGTGCGTTTTTAATACAGGCAAGGCCAGTAAAAAAAATAAAATCGCCAACACTGGGGGAATTAATAATTTAATGTCTTTTACATAAGCCTGATTAACACCAATGATATGAATAGCATCATTTGCGTTTTCAAAAGCGGCCACTTTTTCACCCGCTTGCTCAAACTGTTGCATATGCATGTGCATACCAACGCCTTGCGTAGGCGAATCAGCTTCAACGTGCGCATGCATCAACGGCGAAATCATTTGCATCGCTGCAAACCAAATCACAATTGCCCATACTAGCTTTTTATGTAACGTTGAAAACATCAACGCAATATATCAGCAAATTGAATAAGTTACAAATTAAGTATATAAATCAACGGCTAAGTAAATGATTCAAACTCTCATTTACATTTTTATACGCAACGATACCCATCAAAAAAGTAACTACCTAGTTACTTTCCGAATCCGACGAGTCATCCCCGCCCAATTGATCAATCAATTGTGAAACCACATCATCCGCTAATGTTTTAGATACTTCTCTTTTTGCCTTAACACTACTAGTCTTAAGCTGTGCATTTGGCTTAATAATTTTTACATCAGTGCCTTCCCCGCTTGCACTGAAGGCTGAAATCACTTCATAGGTTTTTGTATTAATCAGATTAAATTCTGCGGCCATTTCTACGGTGAGAATTCTTGTATATGAATCCGTACCCTGAACAGGATTAGCTTCTTCAGATGAAGCATAATCAATTAATGTACCAAACAGCACATAATCAGCGCCTTTATAATAACCATCTTTGATACGTTTAATTACATCGTAGATTTCTTCTGTGCCGTTTTTTACAGTGTACGGTTTAGCTTGAATCAGCTTAAACTTGCCTGATTTGATTATTTCACCCTTAATATCGCCGGTAAGACTTCTAAGCTCACCTACTTTAAGCTTTTCAGTAACTCTGATTCCTTCTACAAATTCGATACTTGAACTTTGAGAGCTATCACCAAGCGTTTCGGTTTTAGAATACGCATATCTGTTGCGGGTTGCCGTTTCTTTCTCTTGTATTTTCCCCTTACCTTTAAACTCCGATTTTTGATTAATCTGAGTAAAGCTTTGGGCGTCTACCAACTCATTTTTATAAGTAATATCGGTTACCGCCACTTTTGGTTTGCCTGCGGCGTAAGCGTTAATTGAAATTAACGCGCATAGTAAAACTAGTAATTTTTTCATTTTGTTCTCCGGCTATTTTTTCGTTTTACGGATTTCTTTTTCGTCAGACCACTCAAGTACGTTTGACCCAACGCCAGATAAGTTAAGCGTGAATTTGTAATAAACATCTTTCACGCTGCCTGATTTTTTAACGATTGAGCTAATTGCGCCTTCCAATACATAATCAGGTGCTTCCATAGCGCCAATTTTGTTAGACTTTTTCTTTTTATAAAGCCCAGATTGGTTTTGTTTATTCAGCTCATCAATCGCGGATTGTTCATTTCCTGCAAAGCGTACAGAGCCACTTTTGGTTAGCTGCGTTCTAATGCTATCGGTTATTGATGCCGTATCAATATATTCGCTTGTTTTGTTCTTAATTGAATCAACCCTTATTAAAGGCCTATCCTTACTTTTGGCAATCACATCCGATTGCAATAATGAGCGGGTCATGCTTTCCGCAATGCTTTGCAAATCAGTAGATCCAAAATCCAGCGTCACTGTCTCTACCGCATTTGCATCGCCATAGCTAATGTTCTCGCCCCCTCTAACTACTGGAGAATTACCCGTTGTTGCACAACCCGCAACAAACAGAATTGATAGCAGCAATGTACTGATTTTTGTTAATTTCATTTATTGTCCCTTTAAGCCTTATGTTCAATTACCTGTTAATGGAGATGCGTTTGATTTGTCGTTATTTCTATTTTCAGGGCTTTGCAATTCGATTTTGTAATCGGTTGCTTTTTTGGTTGGTGCCACGGCCGATAAGGTAGAACGCTGTTTTCCATAAATCAGCAACGTTTTCCAAGGCTCATCGTTCCATACTGTAAAACCATCACTGTCATACCATTTAAACCGGTAATACAGCTGCTGGTTATCGATAGAAGTATTCGATAACTCCACTTGTACCTTTAGCAACGATTTGTTAGCAGATAATATTTTGTCGACCTTTAAATATTTAAGCTCTCCCAAATATTCAACTTTGTTTTGGTTGTTTCCAGCCGCAAAAGCTGAACAGCTAAGCAGCAAAAGTAAAATTAATTTATACATATTTCATTCCTTTAACATTTGGTAATTATTGTTTTTTCTTTTTGCTGGCTTTTTTCTTGGTGGCTGGTTTTTTAGTTTTTGTATCAGGCACCTCATCAAGGTCGGCCGTTTGCGCTTGCGGAGCAAAAGCCACCACTTTTTTAGGCGTAGGCACCGACTTGTTTACAAAAAAGTTATTATCGGTAAGCCTGCCCGAGATAATCATTGCGCCGCCGCTTACTTGAATATTGTGCTTAAATTCCGCACCTTGATTTTTGATAATCACCTCATGTGAGCCTTCATCTAACGCTAATCTAGCCACCAGCAAATTATTGGGCAGTGTTCTCCAAATCCTTTCATCTGCACTTTCAACAACAAAGCCACCAATAATCAGCAACAAGCTGGCAATACCCGTATCATCATTTTTAATGGCAGCATTTTGAGCCACCGCCTTAGTAATTGCGCGCACCGCACCGCGCAAAATAATGCCTGGCATTTCATCTCTGAGCGATCTTCTAGCCATGGTATTGACATTGGTTAGTTGTGATAACGCGTGGCTATTACTATTAATAAAAATCTCTTTAGGCACAAAGCCGTCATTGTTGTTTTTAATTAAAGGAAATGACACTGGAACCACGCCAATACTGCCTGCCAAAGGCAATGGAATAGGAATCTGCATGGATTCGATAGCAGGCACAAAACCTGTCTCAATCACAAACAAAACATCGGTTTTATTGGTGGCACTTTTTTGACGCGAATCTAAGCCTTTTAGCCCTTCTTCTAAAACACCGTCATTAGGCCTTAACTCAATCGCTTGCCTGTACCCTGCTGCGGCTAATGCAGGCTCATTTAAAGATTCATAAACAAAGGCAGCCAAGTAGTGGCTATAGGCATTTTGATAACCATTTTTCAGGGCAACAACTTCTGGGTCGTCCAGCGTTTCAACTGGGTACCCTTTCAAATCTTTGTAAGTGGTTCTGATGCCTTTTTGCTCAGATGCGGCGACTGTTTCCGTGACTTTCTTTTCATTAATACTGGCAATTAAGGCTTCACGCTCATGCATTTTTTTAACTTCAACCCTTGCCTTATCCCAATCGCCAGCCTCTGTATGCGCAAGCACTAGCCTTGAAGTTAAAAACACTTTTTCATAATCCCGGCCATCGTATCGTCTGGTCTTATCATTCAAAACAACGCTACCAAGTCCTTGAATCAGCTTTTCTGGTGAGACTTTAGCTTCTTCCTCCCACACTTGAACCTTGGCATCCGCATCAAACAAGGTCGCTCTAATATCGGCCTCATTTCTGTCAAGGCGCTCAACTTCACTTTTTTCTAGGTAATACAGCAAATCTTTATTTTTACTGCTGTTATTCTTTTCTATAATGGTTTTGGCCGATTTTAAATCGCCCTTGTTAATGCTTGAAATAGTACTTTGAAGCTCATTGTCATACTTGCGCATAGCCCCTGCACAACCAGCATTCATTGCTACAATAGAAATTAAAATAATTAGTTTTGAGAGATTCATTATTGTTTTGCGCGCTATTAATTGTTAATAA
The DNA here is from genome assembly GCA_040387535.1 of Pseudomonadota bacterium. Taxonomy (GTDB): domain Bacteria; phylum Pseudomonadota; class Gammaproteobacteria; order Burkholderiales; family Methylophilaceae; genus Methylotenera_A. The sequence goes on from JAZKDM010000054.1 coordinate 26,038, forward strand.
ATCGTACAATCAATAAGATTTGATAAATACCCCACTAATGAGGGGATATGCATATCTCAAAATTGATGCTCACCAATAGTTATCGATAAAAGCTAGATATAACTAGCGCCTGCTTAAGCGCGGCTTTGCATGCAATCTGCCAGCTTTAATTCAGCTCAAAAACACAGCCAATCAAATTAGTTTTCAATAACGCTTATCACCTCAAATCACCCAAGTATTCCTGATGGATACTTGATTCTAAAAGAGTTAATTATTTTACAAATATCGGCTACCCCACATTTGTGGGGTAATCTACAAACTAATCTCGTAGTAATATTTAGCGTACAAATTATTTACTTGATTTTAAAGAAAAAATAACAAGGCATTTATGCATGCAGAAGTTTATGCGGGTGATTATCAAACTGTTTCACAGTTGAAATTTATTCGCGATCAAGCAAAGCAAGCCAACTTAAATCAGCGTAATATTTTGACTAATATTGGTATGCTGGCAAGCAGCGGAATTAACAGCCATCATGTCATTCGCATCGTACCGATGTTGCTTAGAAAGTTTATGCACATTGATATTGCTGGTTTTTTTTGGGCCAACCAAGATGGGGATATGATTGATGCCTATGTTGAGACCCCATCATTTCTTTCTGCCAATCTACTAGCCTCTTGCCTAAAGTTTCAAAACGAATCTAAACTGAACTGGCCCTCATTTAAAGAAAATGTTAACGCTGGTTCTTCGGCTGGTAATCTGCAAATATTTCAAAATGATTGCTTTTATGAATCGGAACATTACAAAAATACGTACGAGCCTATCAATATTCGCCATATTATTGATGTAGTTGTTCATGACGGAGCACGCCCCTACGGGGCTTTTTTGTTTATGCGCGCTGACAATAAAGGCAAATTTTCTAAAGAAGAAACTGAGATTTTAAAAGTAGCGTCTAAGTTGTTATCAAGCGCTTTTAGATTACCCATCCAAAATAATATCCCCACTAAAAGAACCTACGACCTAGGCTTGGTATTGGTAGACAAAGCGCTAAACCGCCGATTTTGCAACCTAACTGCACATCAAATTCTTTGGATGATGACACGCACGTCTGAACTGCCCATGCAATTTGACACAGACGACCAGATAGACAGTTTAATCAAAAAATCCTGCCTACATGGCATACAACAAGCTTTTAAAAACGGCACTTATACTGAAAGTAAAAATTGTTATTGGGGCGAGTTTCTAATCAAGTATCAATTTGATCAAGAATCCGAAACCGTAGCCGTCAATTTGCAACAAATGCAACCCTACCCTTGCCATCTAGCCATAAAGCTTAATCAAGAAAACCTGACACCAACACGCTTGATGATTACTTGGCTTTTACTTAAAGGTTGTGTCAGAAAAGAAATTTCAAGAAAACTTGCGATTGGCGAACACACTGTTGCCGAACATATACAGGATATTTTCAAATACTTTAGCATCAGCTCTACAAACGATTTGATACTGAAAATTTACAGATAAATTGCCGTTTTGACATACCCCATGTTTTAAACCAAACCAATTTACTGACTACACATTACGTCAATTCATTACTGCCTATTGCGTTAAGTGCATAGGGTTAAATTTGGGTGAGTGCGTATGATGTGAAACATGCAAGACGAACTTGTGAAACTAACTAACTTAAAGGATAAATATCATGTGGACAACACCAGCAGCTACAGAAATGCGTTTTGGCTTTGAAGTAACAATGTACGTAATGAACAAATAATTAGCTTTTAAAAACAAAAACCTACTTAGCAATAAGTAGGTTTTTGTTTGTTTATATTTTTCGTATTCACCAAATTATTAAAATGTTTTTTGCATAGTTTAACTATCACTCAATAAATATTTGTTTTCACACGCTCCTACATGCTTTTTTAAAATAGGAGCTTTGATTTGGTTGAATTTTGTATGGGCCACGCAACGTAATAAGCGTTTGGCTTGATATTTCCATTATCAAACAATAAAAATTTTAAGAGAGTTAGAATGATGCACAAAACAAATAATGGGCTTTACGCTCAGGTAGTTAATAAAGGCTTAACCATGAGCAAGTATAAAGGAGTTCATGAAGCCAAACGTATTATGATGAGAGCTGGCCTGCCGATTGATCTCGTTAACAAAGTGTTGCTGCAAGATAAAAATATAAATAAAGATGTCAGCAAATTAGAGCGGTAATAGTGGATTAAATCGAGTGTGTAAACAATTTATCGTTTTAAATGAGTTGTATTAATAACATCAATTTGTGAACACGTTTTTTGTTCTGTTAAAAAAAGCCTATTTAGTAATAAATAGGCTTTTTTGTGTCTAAATTTGTCCAGTTAATTTTATAGCACTCCCCTAAGTGTTTAACGTATTTAAAAATCTCACCATTAAATTGAATGATTGGTACGTTACTGTACAGAACTTATTGCAGAAACAATCAATAATCGATTATTAGAAAATCACCTGAATTGAAACAATGCAGTCCATTTTAAAATTATTCAGCCCCAGGAGAAAAGTGATGCAAGCTAGAACTAATCAACTGTATAGCCATGTAGTCAACAAAAGCTTGATTATGTACAAGTTTAGAGGCCATGAACAAGCCATGCACATGATGGTAAAGGCTGGGCTGCCGCGAAATGTGATTAATAGAGTGTTGGATAAGTCGGCCAAAGTGCGTATTTCTGATTGGAAATAAAATATTATTATCTGATAAATCATCAAGCAATTAGCTTGATGGTTTTTTACAATCCCTTTTAGCTTAGTTAAGCCATTAGTAGTCTTTTTTGTAAATGCTGGTTTAATGCCGCTTTGTTGAATTTGGTTTTCTAAAAAACCAGACCAATACTCTTCAACTTACCTGCAAACTTACTAATCTACCCGATTTTTTTTACAAATTTAATCCTGTTATTACCCATCCTTCAAAAAGAGGCTATTCAATTAACTAATTGATTATTAGTTTGTTTTTATGTGTGCTACCTAACAGTTAATCGCTTCAAAATCGTCAACAATGAAGGTCTTGATATTTGTGAATAGATTTATGATTATTAGAAGTAATAAAAGCTCTGAAATAATCGTGAAAGCCGCGATTAATTTAGCATTTAACATCAGCTATAAATTTGCTGCTGAGTTAATGTCAGACGCTGGAATTTCCGATCAAATTATTGACCGTATTTTGTACGATCCAAATAATGTAAGGAAAACCGATCTAGAGCAATACATGGCGCATTTGCACTAATTACCCACAATTCTGTAAACCAATCACAGAACCATCTAATACTTTTTAAGCCTATGAGCGCTACCTAACAGACAAAGCGTTGCATTACCCACAAAATTGGCAGTAGTTTTTCTGAAAATTTCTAAAGGAGCATTAAATGTTAACTAACATCTGCAAGAAGCTTGTTGTTTTACCTCTAATATTTGCATCATCGGCTGCATTAGCAGCTACTTATAACTTTGACCCCGTCAATGCCAATCAAAATAATCAAATTGTTCCGATTGGTGATTTATTCCAATTGGAAGTTTTAAGCTTAGGTACTAATCAAGTCACTTTTGAATTTACAAATGACAATATATTATCTAGCTCAATTATTGCTGCATATATTGGTGGTCCAAGCCTGTTTACTGACAATTCATTTGTGCAGTCTGCTGGAGTAAATTTCAACTCCATTAACCAATCTCAACCACAAACAGGTTTTGCTATTGAAGCAGCATCTAGCTCTTCAAATCAAGGCGGTAACAATTTTACAAATGGTATAAATTCTGGAACGTTTGAATTTTTAAAATATACATTAACGCTTGCATCTGGCATTACCTTTGACTCTGTGATTAATAGTATTAATACTGGTGGTCTTTTAGTTGGCGTAACTGGTCAAACTGGCAATCAAGGTAATGATCAATACATTATCAATACACCAACTCCGGTATCGGCAGTTCCAGTTCCAGCCGCATTGCCTTTATTAGCTTCTGCATTCGGTGCTTTCGCTATTGCACGTCGTCGTAACAAAGCAAAAGCAGCTTAATACTTGATTCTTTTATCAATGTGACAAGTTTTATGTTGTAATAAAAAAGGCTTCTAATTAGAGGCCTTTTTTTACATCAAAATTTATACATTAATCAATTTGTTTAACGATGCGTATGGTTGATAAAGTTATCGAACAACTCCTATTGTTGAACGCACACACCCCACTTTGTTCTTGCAGAATGAGCTTGTGTTTAAATCGACACTGCTATTTCAATTGATGTGACTATTTAACTCGTATGAGAACTTAAATAGCTTATCTACAGAGATGAAAGTACGTACTTATCTTTTGACAGCGCCATAGTGGGCTATCACCTTTCAGCAATATGGGATTGCGCACAGAGCTACCCATTATGATTGCGGATTAAGCGATGCGGCATTACACCCAGCATGTAAAAAGGCAATAAAAAAACCCGCACTTGTGCGGGTTTTTGATGTGTTCTGATATTTCGCAAAACACTGAATTGGTAGGGCGTGCGGGGATCGAACCCACGACAAACGGATTAAAAGTCCGCTGCTCTACCAGCTGAGCTAACGCCCCATTTTTTGTTTACTACTAATGGGTAAATCTATATTACTGGTGGTTTTCGCACTTGATTTGCATCACCTACGAAAGGGCGCAATTATGCAAGAAACTCTTTGATTGGTCAATGATAACCTGCTAAAAATATTAACTTTTTATATTATTTATTTTTACGCTGATTTTGAACTTTTCTCTGGACTAAAAATACAGCATACAGCCACTGCGTTTTGCATGATTTTTTACTAACTGTTCATGTAGCTTGTTAGCGCATTCCTGGCAACTTGCCGCCCATCATGCCACCCATACCTCGCATCATTTTAGCCATGCCGCCTTTGCTAAACATTTTCATCATCTTTTGGGTTTCTTCAAATTGTTTGAGTAAACGATTCACTTCTTGCACCTGCACACCGCTACCGGCAGCAATGCGTTTTTTGCGCGTGGCTTTAATCAACTCTGGTTTTTTGCGCTCTAGCGGCGTCATGCTGTTGATAATACCTTCTATGCGGCGTAGCGATTTGTCGGCATCTTCATTATTAACCTTAGCTGCCATGCTTGCCATTTGCGCAGGCATTTTATCCATTAAGGCACCCATACCGCCCATTTTGCGCATTTGCGTCATTTGCGATTTAAAGTCTTCTAAATCGAACTTACTACCAGACTTTATTTTATCGGCGACTTTTTGCGCCTCTGCCATATCCACATTTTTGTGCGCTTGCTCAATTAAGCCCAGCACATCGCCCATGCCCAATATGCGGCCCGCCATGCGGTCTGGGTGAAACGGCTCTAATCCATCTACCTTTTCACTCACGCCAATAAATTTAATCGGCTGACCAGTTACATGGCGCACACTTAATGCCGCACCGCCGCGCGCATCGCCGTCTAGCTTGGTTAAGACAACACCAGTTAACGGCAAGGTATCACCAAAGGCCTTAGCGGTGTTCACCGCGTCTTGGCCCTGCATGGCGTCTACTACGAATAACGTTTCAACAGGGTTAAGCTGTGTATGCAGGGCTTTAATTTCCGCCATCATGGCTTCATCTATGCCCAAGCGGCCTGCCGTATCAAAAATCAATACATCGTAATAGCCGCGTTTGGCAAAGGCCAGCGCATCATTGGCAATATCCAACGGCTTTTGGTTGGCGTTGCTATCAAAACAATCAATATCCAGCTGTTTAGCTAAGGTTTGCAATTGTGCAATCGCCGCAGGACGGTACACATCGGCACTCGCCAACAGCACTTTTTTCTTTTGTTCTTTTAATAATTTGGCTAACTTGGCAGAGGTGGTTGTTTTACCAGAACCTTGCAAGCCCGCCATCAGGATGATTGCAGGTGGCACAGCGGCTAAATTAAGGCCAACATTGGCCTTACCCATCAACGCGGTTAATTCATCATTCACCACCTCAATTACGGCTTGGCCTGGCGTAAGGCTAGCAAGCACTTCTTTGCCCTGCGCACGTTCTTTTACTTTGGCGATAAAGTCTTTAACTACAGGTAAGGCAACATCGGCCTCTAATAACGCCATACGCACTTCGCGCATAGCATCCGCGATATTATCTTCGGTTAAGCGCGCTTGTCCGCGCAAATTTTTAATAACGCCTTGCAGCCTGCCGGTTAAATTTTCTAACATTTTTTATGACCTAATAAATTGACTGTCCACTAATCTTGCCTGATTTTACATCAAGCCAAGCAATTCTTTAACTCTTAACTAGTCACTTGGGCGGACTTTTGCCATAATCGCGTTATGGTTCATTTTATTCCGTACTTGGTCGTTAGTTTTATTTATGCCGCTGTTGCCGCCGATTTTTGGCGCACAGCCAAATTAAGCAATCATGCTGAATCGCTTAAGCTGCACTCTGCCATGATTGCTTTAGGGCTTATGTTGCATGGCTGGCTGCTATATCGGGATATTTTTACTGTAGGCAACGTTAACTTGGGCTTTTACTACGCACTATCGGCGATTTTTTGGCTCACTGCACTCATCTATTGGTTGGCCAATTTAAAACATCAGCTTCATAGCTTGCAAGCTTTTGTGTTGCCACCAGCTGCCGTATTTGTGCTGCTACCCGCGTTTGAGATTAAAAACCACTATCTGCCGCAAACAGAAGCCGCCTCTGGTTTGTTTATGGCGCATATTGCCATTGCTATTTTGGCTTACAGCTTATTTACTTTTGCGGCTTTGCACGCACTGCTGATGGCAATTGCAGAGCGTAGCCTGCACAACAAACCAACACCTTTCAAGTTACCCAGCTTTCCACCATTAATGGTGATGGAAAGCCTATTATTTAGAGTGATAACGCTTGGCTTTATTTTGCTGACTTTAACGCTGTTAAGCGGCATGCTGTTTAGCGAAGAGATTTTTGGCAAGCCACTGCAGTTCAATCATAAAACAATCTTTTCTATTGCCTCATGGGTAATCTACGGCTGGCTACTATATGGCCGCTACCAGTATGGCTGGCGCGGCATTAAAGCCATTCGCTGGACTTTAGTTGGGTTTGTACTTCTAATGTTGGCTTACCTTGGTAGCAAGTTTATATTGCAAGTCTTATTAAACAGATAAACTTAATAGTTGTTCGGCTTGTATGGGCTTGCACGCTGATTTCTGTATTGACTAAAAGCGGTCAACGCCACCCTATCTAAAACCGATTGATGTACGTTTAAAGTGCCATTTTGCACCAAGTTCTTAAATGCGCGTTGTCCCACTTTATCTGTCAAGCCAACTAAATGCGCCCATTCCGTATGCGCAAAATCGGCAGGATTACCTGCCAACTTAGATGCGCTATCAACAAACTTAACCCCCAGCTTTTTATCGCTGAGTGCATCAATCATCCATTTCAACGCACAATCCGATAAGCCTGTCTCTTTGTAGCCACCGCCCACGTCTGAGTGCGATCCAGCAAATAAAGCTTGTTGTATGCCGTCTCGCTTTTCCCATAAGGTTGGCGTAAAGAGCAAACGCATTTCATCTAAAGAAACCGCATGAAAGCCATTTTTCACCTTTGCACTCAATACATTGTCCGCAAACGCAAAACCATCTCTAATTTCAGCTTGTTTATCGTCAAACTCAAAATCCGGAATTCCCAGCGCACCAACGGTATCCCATACTGCAACTGCCTCAACTGGAATATTCTGATTAAAATCTGTATCAGATAATGTGTTTTGCAATAGAAAATTTTTAATGCTGGTAAAAGCGGTGAGCAGATTTTGAAAGTTATTTTTATAAGTGGCTTGTTGAATACCAGCGCGATAACTGTACCAAGCGCGCACTGCCATATCGTAAGATTCTGCCTCGCCTTGGTTGAATTTTCTGGCCAACAAGCCTTTGGCAGCGATTAAGCCAGCCAGCGCTCTGGCGGTATAGGCGCCACGGCTAAAGCCAGCAATAAAGATCTTGTCGCCCTCAACGTAATTTCTGGAAATAAAGGTATAACCTCTGGCAATACGTTCAATCAAACCAAAGCCAAATGCACCGCCCAATATGCGATTTAATTTAACGCTGGAATTGCCTACTCCGTTGATATACTTGGCGATTTGAACCGTATGCGTATCAACAATATAGCTTTTTTCATACTCAGAAATACGGCCTGTGGCCATATTAATATGAATACTATCGCCCTGCATGCCCGCCAGCAGATTAAATAATTTAAAGACGTTTGATGGTGATTCTGTGTCCTGGTCGATTTCTTCAACAGGCTTATTCCAGGTACCGTCTGCGCAAAATATAATGTTTTTAGCCATCACCAACGCCTTTAATCTGCATAAAAACTTAGATTAATCGGCCTTAATGGCGCAAACAAGCCCCTAAATTAGGGAGTAAAAAGCCTTAGCGTAAGCTAATTGCTGGCCAGCTATTTTCTTTAGCAAAGGCGGCTAAGGTTGCATCTGCGTCCACCGCTACTGGGTTAGTTACCAATTTCATCAATGGCAAATCGTTGTGCGAATCCGAATAAAAATAGCTTTTTTCATAGTCACTTAAAGTTTTGCCGCGCTCAGCCAGCCATTGATTAATACGCGTTACTTTGCCTTCTTGAAAACTAGGAACGCCGCTCACACCGCCTGTATATTGACCGTCCACCATTTCGGGGTCGGTACCAATTAAGTGCTCAATGCCATAGGCTGTTGCAATCGGCTTGGTAACAAAGCTGTTCGTAGCCGTAATCACCACACATAAATCGCCCGCAGCTTTATGCTCATTCACTAAATTTTGTGCTTTGACTGTCATCATCGGTTTAATCACTTTTTGCATATATTTCACATGCAATTCATCCAAAAATGATTTCTTATGTTGGCTGAGCGGTTGTAATTGAAATTGCAAAAAGGCAAAAATATCCAAATTGCCATTTTTGTAATCCAAGTAAAATTGTTCATTACGGTCGTGGTGGGTTTTAGCATCCAGCAAACCTTCATCAATTAAAAACAAACTCCAGTTATAGTCAGAATCGCCTGCTAATAGGGTGTTATCTAAGTCGAATAAGGCTAGGTTTTGTTTCATATTGAATATCTTTTGAGATTAAAGTTTTTGATAATGTAATTCCCGCGCGGGGAATTACGAAATAGGTTAATTAAGCTTTTCTGCGTTGTCTGTACTGGCTGATAGCACCAAAAAAACGCCAATTAGAATCACGGCTAATGCGGCGTATTCAATTGGCGTCACATGCTCACTTGCCAGCCATATACCCACCGCAAACGCCACGATTGGATTAACAAAAGTATTACTACTTGCCACCAAAGGCCTTACCGTTTTAAGTAAATATTGGTAAGCGCTGTAAGCAACCAGTGAGCCTAATACAATTAAAAATAACATAGCTGCCCACGATTTTAAACTAATCACGCTGGGATATTGCTCACCTTCTAATGCACTAAAAATCAGCAAAGCGATACCGCCTGTTAACATCTGGCAAGCAGGTGCCATTAAACCTGCCGGCATGCTTAAATATTTGCCCCAAACCGAGCCAAATGACCAAGTTGCGGCTGCGAAAACCAATAAAAAGGCACTAAAAAACTGGCCATGCAAACTGCCACCAAAATTTAACATGGCAATACCCACAAAACCAACCGCTATCCCCAACCACTCGCGACTTCTAATTTTGTGTCCCCAAATTGATGAAAAAATCGCCATCCAAATTGGCGCAGTGGCAATTGCCAGCGCCGCCACACTAGATGAAACGGTTTGTTGCACGTAGCAAACCGTGCCATTGCCTAGAGCAGGTAATAAAATACCCACAGCTGTTGCCCCCAACCATTGTTGTCGTGTTGGGTTTGGCGTGCCCAAAAAACGCATCACCGCATACAGCAGAATGCCAGCCACCGTAAACCGCATGCCTGCCATTAAAAACGGCGGAAAGCTTTCAATACCGAAACGAATCGCTAAATAAGTTGAGCCCCAAATAAAATAAGTGCAAAACAGCGATAAAACAATTAGGTAGGTTTGTTGTTCAATTTTCATGAGGTTTATAGTTGATGCTACTTATTAAGCCTTGCTTAGCCAACACTTTAATAAAAATTTATACAGTTTATAGTTTGCCAACTAATTAATAATGTACTATTTATCTTGCATGCAAAATAAATAAATGTTGGGCCAACCATAATTTAAACCTTCAAGAAGGAGTGTAATTTTGAATGACACCACGTTGTCGTTATCATTTAACCCTCATCATGCTAAGAAACTATTTCAGACAATAGTGGCTTTTGAAGTTTGCTTAGTAATACTGTATTTAATGGACCACCTTCTGTTAAGCTTTGGCGAGCCTCACCAAATGATCGACTTAGACAAAGAAATGAATTTTCCATCGTGGTTTTCGAGCGTTCAACTTTTTTTTATCGGTTTTTTTTTACTTCTCCAGCTATTTAAAATTCCTAAAGTTGAACATTTTCCGATTTCATTTATATGCATCATCGCTCTAGGATTTATATTTTTATCATTAGATGAGTCAATTAGTTTTCATGAAAATCTAACTTTTAAATTTGTAAGTGTAGAGTGGTTACCTAGATTTAAAAACAACCATGGTCTTTGGATACCAATTTATTTAGCAATGATTGTTACTTTCTTGTTTTCCTCCAGAAAACTTATAGTTGATTTATGGAAACATTACCGAAAAGAACTTATTATTTTTTCCACAGGTATGATTTCTTTCTTAATAGGTGGTGTTGTCCTTGAAATTATCAGTTATGAATATTTGCGCTTTAACGAATCAAGTAAAGCGTATTTACTAGAAGTTGCAATGGAAGAAGGTTTAGAAATGATTGGTGCAAGTTTCATGCTATATGCTTCATTGTTATTAGCCTTACATTAAACAAATTAAAAGGCCGCACTTATTAATTAACACGGCCTTTCTGGCTTGGTTAAACTTGTGGATTCATCTTCTCATCTTTTGAATACAACTTATTCAAACCATTCAAATAAGCCTTAGCTGAGGCTACCACAATATCGGTATCGGCGCCCTGCCCATTCACGATACGCCCGCCTTTTGCCAAACGCACAGTTACTTCTCCTTGCGCATCGGTGCCACTGGTGATGTTATTCACCGAATATAATTGCAACTCGGCGCCACTATTCACCATGCTTTCAATCGCTTTAAAAGTCGCATCCACTGGGCCACCACCGTCGGCCTCAGCGCGTTTCTCTACGCTGTTGTCCGATAAAGTAAGGATGGCATGCGGAACCTCACCTGTGATTGAGGCCACTTGCAAATATACCAATTTGTAATTTTCGCTGGCTTCACGCACGAACTCATCACTCACCAAAGCATGCAAATCTTCGTCAAAAATTTCTGATTTTTTATCGGCCAAATCTTTAAAGCGCGCAAATGCAGCGTTTAAAGCATCTTCACTTTCCAACTCAATGCCCAACTCTTTTAAACGGGTTCTGAATGCATTGCGGCCAGACAATTTACCCAAGGTTAATTTGTTGGCGTTCCAACCTACATCTTCGGCGCGCATAATTTCATAGGTTTCGCGGTGTTTTAACACGCCATCTTGGTGAATACCACTTTCATGCGCAAACGCGTTGGCACCCACAATCGCTTTATTCGGCTGTACCGGATAACCTGTAATGGTGGAAACCAATTTAGAGGTTGGCACAATTTGCGTGGCGTCAATACTGGTTTCAAGTTTGAAAATATCCTTACGCGTACGCAAAGCCATCACCACTTCTTCCAAACTGGCATTGCCTGCGCGCTCACCTAAACCGTTGATGGTACATTCCACTTGACGTGCGCCACCCATTACGGCTGCCAATGAATTGGCCACCGCCATACCTAAGTCGTTATGGCAATGCGTACTCCAAACCACTTTGTCAGAATTCTTAACTCGCTTAATCAAGGTCGCCATAGTTTCACCCCATGGTGCGGGGATTGAGTAACCTACCGTATCGGGCACATTAATGGTTTTGGCACCTGCTTCAATCACGGCATCAAACACACGCACCAAGAAGTCAATCTCAGAACGCACCGCATCTTCGGCCGAGAATTCCACATCCGGCGTATATTCCAAAGCCCATTTCACCGCTTGCACTGCACGCTCAACCACTTGGTCTTCCGTCATGCGCAATTTGTTTTCCATATGGATTTTGCTGGTGGCAATAAAGGTATGAATGCGACCCGAAGCAGCATGCTTAATCGCCTCACCTGCACGGCGCACATCGTTCTCACTGGCACGCGCCAATGAACAAACGGTTGAATTTTTGATAATTTTGGCGATTTCAGAAATCGCATCGAAATCGCCCGGGCTGGCAGCGGCAAAGCCTGCTTCAATCACATTCACACCCAATTTTTCAAGCTGGCGCGCGATACGGATTTTTTCTTCTTTGGTCATGGATGCGCCTGGGCTTTGTTCGCCATCGCGCAAAGTGGTATCAAAAATAATAATTTGGTTTTGTTGATTGTTCATGGGTTTTATATTCCTAATGTTTGCCGCAAGCGTTTTAAATTGCCGCAAAAATGCAATTGCAATAATTTTACCTGCTGGCCTTCTAACTATCCAGCTAGAAGTTATCCAACTAGAAAACCAGCGAGCGTAAAAGACTTAATTTTTTGGGTGTGAGTTTAGTGTGCGCTGGCGCGCAGCAGTGTAAATGCGCGGCACAGCAAAGCAAGACTTAATAATAAGCCTGCAGAAAAAGATATTGCTTGAAATGTGAATGAATTCAACATATACATATTATAAGGATTAACTGATTAGCTTTCAAGACGTTAGCTATAATTAGACTGATACTTTTCTACTTAATTTGGATTTCGCCCAGATATAATAACCAGATAGCGCATACACCAACACCACTGTAAACAATACTTCTGGTGGACTGTACGAAACCAATACAAACGCCATTACAATCGCCAAAATGGCCACAAAAGGCACACTTTCTTTTAAGTTAATATCTTTGCCAGAGTAGAATTTAAGGTCACTAACCATGCTGCCCGCCGCAAATACCGTTAAACCCCAAGCCAGCCATTTGATTTGAATGGCGCCAAAAAATATTTCGCGGCCATCGATATTGTATTCATAAGAAACCCATACAAAACCCGCCAACAAGGCCGCTGATGCTGGGCTGGGCAAACCTTGAAAGTAGCGTTTATCTTGATGCTCATCATCTAGTTTTGTATTAAAACGCGCTAATCGTAATGCAGCACAGGCGCAATAAATAAAGGCCGCAATCCAGCCCAATTTACCCATCGGCTTTAATGCCCACACATACATAATTAAGGCTGGCGCTACGCCAAAGGAAACCATATCAGACAAACTATCGTACTCTGCCCCAAACGCGCTTTGCGTATTGGTCATACGCGCCACGCGGCCATCTAACCCATCCATCACCATAGCAATAAAAATGGCAATGGCAGATTGCTCAAAATTACTGTTCATGGCTTGCACGATGGCGTAGAAGCCTGCAAATAAGGCTGCCGAAGTAAACAAATTGGGCAACAAGTAGATGCCGCGGGTTCTTAAGGTATCGACTTCTTTGCGTGGTGTACGCGGTTTAACAACAGCCATGGTGATTAGCCTGTTCAGTAAAATGTTGTCTAAGTATAACAAAGCGCGCTTGTTTTGCTTATTTTGAATGGTGAATTTTCATAATTAGGCTATTTAGCCTTTGTATTTACAGCCTTAATTTAGCGTAAATGCCTGCATATGTTAGTATCGCGACTTAAAATTAACGCTTCAATTCAGGTTCAAACATGCAATTCACCCTTCACAAAACCGATGGCCTAGCCCGTCGCGGTACAGTAAGTTTAGCGCACGGCGATGTTCAAACCCCAGCTTTTATGCCTGTTGGCACCTATGGCACGGTTAAGGCCATGTCCCCACTAGAGCTAGCCGAAATCGATGCGCATATTGTGCTGGGCAATACCTTTCATTTATGGCTGCGTCCTGGCTTAGAAGTTGTTGCCGCGCACGGCGGTTTACACAAATTTATGGGTTGGGATAAGCCTATTCTGACTGATTCGGGCGGCTTTCAAGTGTGGAGTTTGGGCGCAATGCGCAAAATTTCAGAAGAAGGCGTCAAATTTAAATCGCCCATCAATGGCGACACCTGCTTTTTAACGCCTGAAGAATCCATGCGCATTCAAAAAGTGCTTAACTCAGACATCGTTATGATTTTTGACGAATGTACGCCCTATCCCGCCACGCATAAAGAAGCTAATGATTCGATGCAGCTGAGTTTACGTTGGGCTAAACGCAGCAAAGATGCGCATCAAGGCAACCCAAATGCCTTGTTTGGCATTATTCAAGGCGGCATGTTTGAAGATTTACGGGATGTTTCATTAGCAGGTTTAGTCGATATTAATTTTGACGGTTTTGCCATTGGCGGCCTTTCGGTAGGCGAACCCAAAGAAGACATGTTGCGCATATTGGCGCACACTGCCCCCAAAATGCCGCAAAACAAACCCCGCTATTTAATGGGCGTGGGTACACCAGAGGATCTGGTCGCTGCCGTGTCAAATGGCGTGGATATGTTTGATTGTGTGATGCCAACCCGTAATGCACGCAATGGCTGGCTATTTACGCAATATGGCGATATTAAAATTAAAAACGCCTTTTATAAACAAGATACGCAGCCGCTAGATGCCGATTGTGATTGCTATACCTGCCGCAATTTCACCCGCGCTTATTTGCATCACTTGCATAAAGTGGGTGAAATTTTGGGCGCACGCCTTAATACAATTCATAACTTGCATTACTACCAAGTGTTAATGCAGGGCATGCGGGGCGCGATTGAGAATGGCAGTTTTGAACAATTTAAATCAGAATTTGTAGCGAAACGCGCACAAATTGGCTAAGCCGTAGAACTTGTCTTCGAATTTTTTAATCGGGGATTGACGTTAAGCAAAGTGAACTCCAGCAGTCAACATGGAAAATAGACGTTATCGATTGGCTGTTGGCACCTATTTTTACCATCAATTGGCCAGACCGAAAAAGTTGTTTATTAACAAACCATGCAGACTTATTAAAGCAAGCATTTAACTAATTCAAACAAAGGCATCCTGTTGAGGTGCCTGCCATTATTGTTTTACCCGACCATATCCACTTCATCATGCAATTACCCGAGGGGCATGGCGACTTCCTAAAACGTATTATGTTAATTAATGCCATATTTTTCAATGAATTGGTAACTGATATTGAATCGCTTGCCGATGATTAATTTGGCGGCAATGCGAAAAAATTCAAAAGGTAAGTAAGCGTAGCGAGCCCCAACGATATGAGCAGTGTTTGATAGATTTGAATTGCTGGGGGCTCATAAAGCCAATTCACTCAACCTGCCTGCTACGCGTTTCATTTCACTACTTTTGTTTGGAAAAGACCCAATTTACCCCATTCTAGGTATTGTGATGCTCCATGCCCGCGCACAAACTTCCGTTCTCTTAGCGATTCAGTCTATCGCTAATTTTTTGGAGATACATGAGTGGCACAACAATTAGCTTCCCAACCTACTACGCCTGCATTGGGCAATGCGTGGCATTTCATTTGCAACGCATGGTTGCCGTGTTTTGCTATCGGGGTGAGGCTATCGTGTTGCCAGAAC
>JAZKDM010000055.1:0-1881 GCA_040387535.1 Pseudomonadota bacterium
CTGTTTATACCAATCTGCATAAGCACGATAATCAGCCCGTTTACGTGTTGCATACTTATCCGTTTAAAGAAACCAGCTTGGTTGTAGAGCTATTTAGCCAGCAATTTGGCCGATTAGCGGTGGTTGCTAAAGGTGCACGCAGGCCGCATTCTGCAATGCGCGGTATGCTGCAATCATTTCAAATGCTGTCAGGTGCATGGTCTGGCAAAAACGAGCTTAAAACCCTGCACAGCTTGGATTGGAATGCAGGCTTGACGCTGTTAAAAGGTGAAGCCTTGATGTGTGGCTTTTATATGAACGAATTGTTGTTGCGCCTGCTACCGCGTGAAGATGCGCATGAAAGCTTGTTTGAGTATTATGACGTCACATTGAAAACGCTGGCGACTGAGCAAAGTTTAATAGATGGTCAAAACGCCAGTGATGGAAAAAGCCTGGCGATTACTTTGCGCCGCTTTGAGCTTAAACTATTACAAGAAATGGGCTATGCCGTACCTTTGCTTACAGATGAAAATGATGATGCAATCGTTGCCGATAAAGCCTATCGTTATGAAGCAGAGTATGGCGCATGCGACTTAAATGCCACTAAAAATGGCGTACAATTAAATGGCACCACTTTGCTGAATATGGCTAACGATGACTACGCCGATAGCCAAACGCAGAACCAAAGCAAGCAATTGATGCGCTATTTATTGGCGCATTATTTGGGCGATAAGCCGCTGCATACAAGACAGCTATTAATAGACTTACAGGGCTTATAATTCATGCTGAATTTCGTTAATACTTTGTGTTATGCCTTGGCATAGTAATCGTACTGGCTTCGGCATTCCGCTGGGTTTGAACTTCAATTGAGCATTAATCAGGATATGAAAGTATGCAATGGCTATTGAAGATGCTATTTTTAATACGATTACGGGTGCCTTAGAGCTAGTTGTAAAGGTAGTAGTGCGGTTGTTTGGTTTTTCTGAAGTTAAATCTAAAAAAATCGTTGCGTACATAGGGTGGCTCTTGGCATTTATTCTCGTCAGTTTTTTACTCTGGCTTACTTTAAAATATAGTTAACTAGGTATGCAATAAAATTTGAGAACTAAAAAATGATTAAATTAGGTGTCAACATCGACCACGTCGCAACGATTCGCCAAGCGCGTGGCACTAAATATCCTAGCGTGGTGCAGGCCGCGTTGCGTGCTGAGCAGGCGGGGGCTGATAGCATCACACTGCATCTGCGCGAAGACAGGCGTCATATGCAAGATGCGGATATCTTCGCGCTACGCCCACTGCTGCAAACCAAAATGAATTTAGAAGTGGCCGTGACTGATGAGATGATTGGCATTGCCTGTCAGGTAAAGCCGCAAGACGTGTGCCTAGTGCCAGAGCGGCGTGAAGAGCGCACCACAGAAGGTGGGCTGGATGTGGTGATGCATTTTGACAAGGTAAAAGCGGCTTGTGACAAATTAGCGGCGCATGATATTCGCGTTTCATTGTTTATTGGGCCCGACATCGCGCAGATTGATGCGGCTAAGAAAATGGGTGCGCCAGTGATTGAGCTGCATACAGGTACTTTTGCTGATGCTGAAACAGATGCGGCAAAAGCAGTGGAATTAGCGCGTATTAAACAGGCTGTTGCGCATGCTAAAAAATTGGGATTAGTAGTGAATGCTGGCCACGGTTTGCACTATCACAATGTGCATGAAATCGCCGAAATTGAAGGTTTAGAAGAACTGAATATTGGCCATTCCATTGTGGCGCATGCGATTTTTGTCGGCTGGGATAACGCAGTTAGGGAAATGAAAGCATTAATGAAAGAATCGGCGCCTGCCTAGATTAGTATGATTTTTGGCATTGGTACCGATATCGTAGAAGTCAGCCGCATTGAGGCTTCTA
>JAZKDM010000056.1:0-2577 GCA_040387535.1 Pseudomonadota bacterium
TGACCAAGCCCCTTAAAGCCTTGGTGATTGACGCATGGTTTGATAACTATGTTGGCGTGGTGATGCTGGTGCGTGTGATTGATGGCGTGCTAAAGCCAAAAGATAAAATCCGCTTAATGGCGACGCATACCGAGTTTTTGTGTGAGCAAGTCGGTGTATTTACGCCAAAATCCTTACAAAAAACAGCACTGTCCGCAGGTGAGGTAGGCTTTATTATTGCAGGCATTAAAGAGCTAGCAAGTGCAAAAGTAGGCGATACGGTAACGCTTGCAACAAGGCCAGCCGCAGAGCCATTAGCTGGCTTTAAAGAAGTAAAGCCGCAAGTGTTTGCCGGCTTATACCCAGTTGAATCGAATCAATTTGAAGCTTTAAGGACTGCACTTGAAAAGTTGAGTTTAAATGATGCTTCGCTTTTATTTGAACCAGAAAACTCAACCGCTTTAGGTTTTGGTTTTAGGTGTGGCTTTTTGGGCTTGCTACACATGGAAATCGTACAAGAGCGTTTAGAGCGCGAATACGATATGGATTTGATTACCACTGCGCCAACCGTGGTATACGAGTTGTTGTTAAAAGATGGCACGGTTCAAGAAATTGAGAACCCCTCGCGTTTGCCCGATATGTCGCGTATTGAAGAAATTCGTGAGCCTGTGATTAATGTCAATTTGCTAATGCCGCAGGATTATGTAGGGCCAGTGATGACGCTTTGTAACGGCAAGCGTGGCATCCAGAAAAATATGCAATACATGGGCAGGCAAGTGATGTTGAGCTACGAAATGCCGCTGAATGAAGTAGTTTTAGATTTTTTTGATAAACTAAAATCAGTATCGCGTGGCTATGCCTCAATGGATTACGAGTTTTTAGAATTCCGCGCAGCCGATTTAGTGAAGCTGGATATTATGGTAAACGGCGAACGTGTGGACGCGCTGAGCTTGATTGTGCATCGCGCCAATAGTCGATATCGCGGTGGCCAAGTGGCAGAGAAAATGCGCGAACTGATTCCGCGCCAAATGTTTGATGTGGCGATTCAAGCCAGTATTGGTGCTACTATTATTGCGCGCGAAACGGTAAAAGCCATGCGCAAAAACGTGATTGCCAAATGTTATGGCGGAGATGTGTCACGTAAACGCAAGTTGCTGGATAAGCAAAAAGAAGGCAAAAAACGCATGAAACAAGTCGGTAATGTGGAAATTCCGCAAGAAGCGTTCTTGGCAATTTTAAGAGTTGAAGATAAGTAAACAAGATAAGTAACGTCACGTTTTATAGAAAAAATTTAAATAAAAAAGGTATTAGCGCATGTATTTTGCTTTGTTTATGATTGCAATTTTGGTGGTAACAGGCTTAGTCTGGTTGCTAGATATTTGGGTGTTGCGCAAAAATCGCGGCACAGGTGTAGAACCTTGGTATGTGGAATATAGCAAAAGCTTTTTCCCGGTAATTTTGCTGGTATTTGTTTTACGTTCATTCTTGGTAGAGCCGTTTAAAATTCCATCAGGCTCAATGATGCCGACTTTGTTGGCTGGTGATTATATTTTGGTGAATAAATTTACCTACGGCTTGCGTGTGCCAGTTCTAAATAATACGTTTGTTGAGATGGGTCAGCCTAAACGCGGCGACGTGTTTGTGTTTCATTATCCGCCAGAGCCTACGATTGACTACATTAAACGTGTTGTTGGTGTGCCAGGCGACACCATTCAGTATCAAGATAAACAATTGATTGTAAACGGTAAAAAATTACAAGTAACATTTATAAGTGATTATAATTATAAGATGTCTTTCAAAGATGTAGATGGTAGCGACCAAGAAAACAGCATGACAGCACAGCAATCTACAGAGCAATTAGTAGATGTAAGTCATGATATTTTAGTGCATGATATTCCGAATCAATATCCCTCTGGTTCGTTAGGTGAGCAGTTGCAAAATGGTGAAACGGTGACGGTACCAGCAGGACATTATTTTGCAATGGGCGATAACCGTGATAACAGCGCCGACAGCCGTGTGTGGGGTTTTGTGCCGGAACATAATTTAGTTGGAAAAGCCTTTTTTATCTGGTTTAATTTTGATCAATTCGGCAGAATTGGTACTAAGATTCAATAATCATAATTTCATCACTTTTAACAATTTTTTCGAGGGAGTTAATATGCATAATAAAAATCAAATCACCAATCAAAAAGGTGGATCATTTCTCGGTATGCTGATATTGATTGCCGCAATCGTATTGCTCGGCATGATAGGCCTGAAAGTCACCCCCGCTTATTTAGAGTATATGAATGTTAAAAGTGCGGTAAAAAAAGTAGCTAGCTCGGTGGATTTAACAGATAAAAAAGCTATCGTGACTCAATTTAATAACTCAGCCGCGGTTGATAATATTACGGTTGTTAAAGGCTCGGACTTGGTCGTAAATAATGGCGTAGTGTCAGTAGAGTATCAAGTGGTTGTGCCGATTATGGCTAATGCTAGCGTGCTGCTGGATTTCAATGCCACGTCGGCCAAATAAAATGCTGGATTCTACAACGCATGACGCCTGATAGCCCTACAAAAGAGCGTATTGCTGGTCGCCTTGGCTACTCCTTTAAAAAT
>JAZKDM010000056.1:2677-4619 GCA_040387535.1 Pseudomonadota bacterium
GTTTATATTGATGGTGGCTATGAAGCGGCTGAAACATTAGTGTTAAAACTGTTTCAAGATAAACTGACTGATATAGACCCAAAAATTATCGATAAAGATGCTAAATCGCAATTGCAAGAATATTTGCAAAGCAAAAAAATGGATTTGCCTGACTACAATGTGGTGCTGATTGAAGGCGAGGCGCACGCACAAACTTTTAAAGTGGCCTGTGAAATTAAGGGCTTAAACATCGCAACAATTGGTGAAGGCACTAGCCGCCGCATTGCCGAACAACGTGCCGCGCAGATAGCGTTAGAAAAAATCAATCAATAGCACTGTTGCGCCATATAATTTGCAGCAAATAATTTACACCATATAAATTAGAACGATACAAAATAGAAACGAATACATGACAGAAGATTTAAATATAGATAGTCGCCCCTTCCGCTGCGGTACGGTTGCCATTGTTGGCCGCCCCAATGTTGGAAAATCGACTTTGCTAAATCATATTTTAGGTATGAAATTAGCGATCACCTCGCGCAAAGCGCAAACCACTCGCCACCGTTTATTGGGTATTCACACCACAGATGACACGCAATTTTTATTTGTAGACACGCCAGGTTTTCAGCAAAAACATCTAAACGCGCTGAATAAAGGTTTAAACAAAACCGTGACGCAGGTGCTGACCGAAGTAGATGTGGTGTTGTTTGTGATTGAGCCTATGAAGTTGGGTGAGGCGGATACAAAAGTATTAAGCTTACTGCCAACTGATAAACCAGTATTGCTAGTGGTGAACAAAGCCGATTTGATGGGCGACAAAAATAATTTGTTGCCCTTGATTCAAGACTTTGATTTGCTGCATCCGTTTGTGGGCATTATTCCTGTTAGCGCCAAAAAAAGCCTTAATTTAGACGAGTTGCTTGAAACGACGCGTCAATACTTACCTGAGCAGGCCGCCATATATGGTGAAGATGAGCTCACCGATAAAAATGAGCGCTTTTTAGCGGCTGAACTGATTCGCGAAAAAATATTCCGCTTATTAGGCGATGAGATACCGTATGCAGTCACTGTTGAAATTGAAAAATTTGAAACCGTTAAAGGTTTGCGCCGCATTTTTGCTGCGATTATTGTGGATAAAGATAGCCAAAAACCCATGTTGATTGGTAAAAATGGCGAAAAAATGAAACAAATATCCACCGAAGCGCGTCAAGATATGGAAAAGCTATTTGGTAGCAAAGTGTACTTAGAAACTTGGGTCAAAGTTAAAGGCGGCTGGGCCGATGACGAGAGAGCTTTAAAAAGCTTGGGTTACTAAAGTAGTCTTACTAAAATAGCCTTACTAAATCGTTTTAATAAAGACGACTGTTTTTAATTTAGGCTTAGGCTTTAATTTAGGGTTGGCTGATGTCTGAACATAATGTTTTTAACCTGCCGATTTATGGCAAGCCGATTACGCTAGATGATGCGGGTATCTATTACGCCATCAACCGCAAAACGGGCAGCATTAATAATGTGTTCAACCTAGTGTATGAGACCGATGCCAATCAAGATGGCGATTGGTATTTGTATCAGCTAAAAAATACCAGCAAAGATGGCGATATGGGCTGGGTTATTTTGGCTGATAATGGCGACTATCCCTTAAAAAGTATCTCTACTGAGGAGATTAAGCAGCATTTTGATAAGCCCGAATACGCCGAACCAAAAGGTGCATGGCAGCTCATCAAAAATTCCAGATACGGCTTTGGCAAATTTACGCCACTGCATGCAGAAACCGACAATCTATACGCCATGATACTTTTTTCAAGCGCACAAACGCCTGGCATTTCCACCATGCTGATGCCTTTGCTGATACAAAAAGCCGAAGATGAAGTGCTACAAAGCTTAAGCCAGTTAGAGCGTTAATCTTGGCTGTTTATACCAATCTGCATAAGCACGATAATCAGCCCGTTTACGTGTTGCATAC
>JAZKDM010000057.1:0-2872 GCA_040387535.1 Pseudomonadota bacterium
GATTTTAAAGTGTTCGCAGGTGCAGCCAATATGGCAGGCGGCCGTGTGGCTGCTTTGCGCGTGCCAAACGGCGCTGCAATTGCTAGGTCAGAAATTGATGCTTACACCGAATTCGTTAAAATCTACGGCGCAAAAGGTTTGGCTTATATCAAAATTAATGATGTCACCAAATTGAACGAAGAAGGCCTGCAAAGCCCAATCGTAAAAAATATTCACGCCACGGCACTGCAAGCGATTATTGACCGTACAGGCGCACAAAACGGCGATATCGTGTTCTTTGGTGCCGATAAAACCAAAGTGGTAAACGAAGCCTTAGGTGCGCTACGCCTTAAAGTTGGTCACGATAAAGGCCATGTCGATGGTCGCGCATGGGCGCCATTATGGGTGGTGGATTTCCCAATGTTTGAGCACGATGAAGAAAACGACCGCTGGGCGGCCTTACACCATCCGTTTACGGCACCAAAAGACGGTCACGAAGAAATGCTGGTTTCTAACCCAGGTGCGTGTTTATCGAAAGCCTACGATATGGTGCTAAACGGCTGGGAAGTTGGCGGCGGTTCAGTGCGTATTCACAAGCAAGACGTGCAATCTAAAGTATTTGATGCGCTGAAAATTAGTAAAGAAGAAGCGCAAGAAAAATTCGGCTTCTTGCTGGATGCCTTGCAATACGGCGCACCTCCGCATGGCGGCTTAGCTTTTGGTTTAGACCGTTTGGTGACATTAATGGCGGGTGCCGAATCTATCCGTGATGTAATCGCCTTCCCAAAAACCCAGCGCGCACAATGTTTAATGACCAATGCGCCGAATGAAGTGGATGAGAAACAACTGCGTGAGTTACATATACGCGTTCGCTCACAGAATCCAGCGGCGTAAAATGTACTCACTTCGCGATAACGTTGTTACATCCGCTTGCCGTACTAATCGTACTGTCTACGCGAATGTGCCTAGTTGTCGCCTAGTGAATTGCATTTTTTGAAGAGAATCTAATGCCAGTTACCGAAATCAACCATATTAACCTCCGCGCCAACCGCGACATGATGCATGTGTTGCGCGATTTTTATTGCGATATTGTTGGGCTAAAAGTAGGGCCACGCACGGCCACTACTAGCTACGGTTTTTGGTTGTATATTGGCGATAATGATGTGCTGCATATTGCGGAGTACAACAAAGGCGTTGGCGCACCTGATTTGCATGTTAATGGCACTTACGATCATGTGTCGTTTACCTGTAACGATATGCCCTCGATGGAAGCGCATTTGAACGCGCACCAAATTCCTTACACCACGCGCACTTTAATGAATGGCGTTAAACAAATTAACTTTAAAGACCCTGCTGGTAATGGTATTGAGCTTAATTTTGAAGAGTTTCGCAACACCTAATAAAAGCTTAATATTTGTTGTGTGACTCGCATCACATACAAGTGCTTGAATAAAACTAAAATAGAAACATGTAGTCATTATTTTAAATAACACGTTATTAAAAACTGTGTTAATTCTGCCTAAAGCAGATTTGGAGAAGAGATGAAAACGAAACAATTTCTAGTGAATTCAATGCTTGTATGTGGCTTGTTAGTTGGCGCTAGTGCAAGTGTGATGGCTGAGCCTAATCCTACCTTATGGCCTGTTATGAAAGAGGCATTTTTTGAAAAGCGCCCCATGACGGACGTCACTTTTATGAAAATCGATGCACCGCGTCGCGCTGAAAGTGGTGCGCAAGTGCCAGTAACTTACAGCATTGATAATGCGGCGGCCAATGGCGTAAAAATCACAAAACTATATGCTTTTGTAGATGCAAACCCGATTCCCTTAACAGCAACTTATCACTTAACCGATGCGCTGGGCGATTTTCAGTTGGCCACGCGTATTCGTTTTGAAACAGATGCGTTTGTGCGTTTGGTGGGTGAGGATGCAAAAGGTAATTTATATTTAGCATCGCGTGAAATTCGCGCAGCAGGTGGATGTGGCGGCACGGTAGAAAATGACGAAGCAGCAACGCGTGCAGCGGCTGGCAAAATTAAGATGAAAGTGGATGAAGTGAAAATTGGCGCCGCAACGCCAGCCACTTTTAATATTAAACACGTAATGCGCACAGGCTTGCAGCGCGATTTGGTTTCGCAAGGTTTTGTACCAGCTTTTTACATTAATAAAACCGAGTTTAAATATAACGGCAAACCAGTGATGACGGTTGATGTGGGTGTGGGCACTGCAGAAGACCCGTATTTTAAATTCAATTTTGTGCCGACTGAGCCAGGTAAATTAGAGGTGATGGCAACTGATAATGAGGGTAAAAGCTTTACACACGCGGTTGATGTGAACAGTTAGTTTGTTAGAGTAAAAAAGGCTTCTTTCGGGAAGCCTTTTTTATTGCTGAATCGATATTGATTAAGGCGATGCGGTGCTAGAATTAACGCCATCATTTGAAGGATATAAAACATGAAAAGCTACCGCAAAGAACTTTGGTTTAATCCCCCAACCCGCGTGGCGTTTATCCGCATTACTGAGCAAATTAACGAATGTTTGCGCGAAAGTGCTGTGCGCGAAGGCTTGGTGCTGATTAATGCCATGCATATTACCGCCAGCGTGTTTATCAATGACGATGAGCGTGGTTTGCATCATGATTACACGCAGTGGCTAGAAAAGCTGGCACCGCATGAGCCAGTAAGCAGTTATCGCCATAACGATACTGGCGAAGACAATGCCGATGCGCATATGAAGCGGCAAATTATGGGCCGTGAAGTAGTGGTGGCGATTACTGAAGGCCGTTTGGATTTTGGGCCTTGGGAGCAGATTTTTTATGGTGAGTTTGATGGCAGACGCAAAAAACGTGTGCTGGTAAAAATTATTGGTGAATAAGCTAATAATTAAACTTTTAG
>JAZKDM010000058.1:0-1768 GCA_040387535.1 Pseudomonadota bacterium
TGGCGGAGAGAGAGAGATTCGAACTCTCGACAGGGTAAACCCTGTGCCACCTTTCCAGGGTGGTGACTTAAACCGCTCATCCATCTCTCCGCGGGCTCAAGCTGTTTTTTTGCTTGAGCCCGCGGATTATATACGATACTTATACGATGACAAAGCGGCTTAATGCCGTTAGTCAGCACAGCTTTAACCTTTTAAGAAATAAGTATGCACTTCACCTTTTCCTTTAATGGGAATCAGGCCGCGCGCCTCAAACACATGCTGATCTTTGAGTAGATTATAGGTAGCCTCACTGACTTGAACCTCACCCGGTAAGCCATTTTTTTCCATGCGACTTGCCATATTAACTGGGTCACCCCAAATATCGTACGCAAACTTACTAGTGCCAATAACACCTGCAACCACTGGCCCACTGCTAATGCCAATACGCATTTGAAGTTCTTTACCGATATGCAAATTAAACGATGTTAGTTCTTCTTGCATTTGCAAGGCCAATTGCGCGATAACATTGGCATGATTATCCAAATAAATAGGCGCACCACCAACCACCATATAGCCATCGCCAATGGTCTTAATTTTCTCAAGGCCATAATGATCGGCCAGCTTATCAAAACGCGAAAATATTTGGCTTAACAAATCCACCAACTCGGCTGGCGGCATGGTTGCTGTCATCTTGGTGAAGTCGACAATATCCGCAAACAAAATCGTTACCGCTTCATGGCTATCGGCAATACGCATATCGTTATCTTTTAAACGACTGGCAATAGATTTGGGCAAAATATTGAGCAGTAGCTTTTCTGACCTAGCTTGTTCCAGCTCTAATTCATGCAAAGTACGCTCTTTTTGACTTTGAAAGTAGCGCATTACCGCATATAAAATACAGGCGGTGCCCATAATATTCATCAAGAAAAAGGTGTCTTTAATATGTGTTGGAACAGGCAACGAATTGCCTGCAAACAGATAATTTAATTTCCAAGATAAGGCCGCTAAAAAGGCAAACAGAATGAACCAAGGCGTAGATTGCTTAGTACCCAAAATCATTAATGCGCCAATTGGTGACAATATAGCCCAAATGGCAATGCCACTAGAAGCCTCATAGCCACCAATTGCCCATTGCATAAAAAAAGGCATTACAAGCAACATGACTAATTGGGTAAAGGTAAAGTATTCGAATTTTTTAGTGCGATAAAAAACCAGCAAGCTGGTGTAAGAGAGAACAATGTAGGCGTAAGGTACTGCCGCCATTAGGGCATACCCCTCACCCAAGCCCGACAGTGTAAATATCCAGAAAATACAAACTAAACTTTCGGCAAATACTAAAATAGTGAGTATAGCTTTGCCTAAAGTAGCATCGGTTGGATGGCTGATATTATGCCAAAACTCTCTAGTGGTAATACCAAAAACAGGGTTTGTATTTGAAACAGACAATATTGCCCTCTTCCATTAACTATAATTATTATTTAGCACACTAATTAAAATGTGTAATTTATATATTAAACTATATAACAAGCTTTGAATATTCGCTACTCGTGATGTTACAAAGGATTAACAATTTTCGGCCAACACACTTGATTTACTGGTAGCTAAGGTTTATTGTTGAGGGCTGATTTAATTAACACAAACTCACTGATGCCCTTGATTCACTTAGGGTTTTAGCGATTTACATAAAGTATTAATACAACAAAAAATTGCAACAAAGCAATGCGGTTTTACAAGTAGAAACACTACATTATTAATAGCAAAACTAGAGGAGTTAGCATGAGTTTAGATT
>JAZKDM010000059.1:0-8278 GCA_040387535.1 Pseudomonadota bacterium
GATGCGCATTTTTTACGCTGGATGCTATCAGACGGCGCAGGCGGCGCGATGTTAAAGAATCAGCCATCAGCACAAGGCTTATCACTCAAAGTAAAGTGGATACACCAGCAATCATTCTCTGGCGATATGCCTACCTGCATGCAAGTAGGCCAATCCATCGGCAACACTTTACCGGGCTATTTGGATTACCCCACTTTGGCTGAGGCCGAACAAGCAGGCGCGTTTGATTTACGCCAAAACATCCGAACCCTGCCCAATCTGTTTGATATGGGATTGCATGAATATGCCAATTTGGTCAAAGCGGGGCATTTAAACCCCAACGATGTGGATTGGTTTTTATGCCATTATTCATCTGAGCGCTTTAAGCCGATGATGGCAGAATTGATGCAGGAAGCAGGCATCGCCATACCCAGCGAAAAATGGTTTTCTAACTTATCCAGCAAAGGCAACACAGGCTCTGCCTCAATTTTTATTATGCTGGATGAGTTTTTTAAAAGTAAAAAAGCATCATTAAAAGTAGGCCAGCAGATTTTTGGTTTTGTACCAGAATCAGGGCGTTTTAGCGTTGCCTACTTTTTGCTAGAAGTGGTGGATTGCAACACTATCACTGCTCCAATGCCTAACCTTATACCGCCTGCAATACAAGAATTTTCGCCCGATTTCGCACCTGCTCCAATGTCTGCAGAAGGTCAAACTGGTGGCGTGGCTGATACGCTAAAGGGCTTGATGGCGGTATGGCACGGGTATCGCTCTCAAGTGTTTCGCACCGATATCGCCAGCGCGATTATGCACGGCAATATTCAACACCATGATTATTTAAACTGGATGGAATGCTGGATTCCGCAAGTGCGTGAAGGTAGCCTTTGGATGCGGCGTGCGGTATCTAGCATGAGCCAAGAGTACCAACAATTAGCGCAATTGGTGCAAACGCATGCTGGAGAAGAGCAGCTAGACTGGCAAGTGCTATACCAAGATTATGTGCAGGCTGGCGGTAAGCTGGATGCAAGCCACTTGCGGCGCAACCCTGGTGGTGAAGCGCTGAATGCTTTTATGCACAGCTATGCCGCGCGCCAGAATCCTATTGGTCTGCTGGGCGGCATTTATATCATTGAGGGCACAGGGCAGCGCATTGTGCCTACCTTGCTACCCAAATTGAAGCAGCATTTAAGCGTACCATCGTCTGTTTTAAAATTTATTGAGTACCATGGTGAAAACGATCAAGCGCATATGATGCGCTGGCTAGATGCCGTTAAAATGGTGGTAAATATTGAGGCGAATGCGGCCGCCGAAATTGTTAGAGTGGCCGAAACCGTGGCCGCGCTATACTTACAACAATGGAAATTTGTGCCTGTAAACCGCTCATCATAATGACTAAAAAAATATCTTACTTAACTTTTGTCTTATCGCTATGGCTATGCTGTTTTGCCTGTTCTTTTGCATTCGCGGCAGACCAAGCAAGCGCATTCATTACTGCACAAATCGCTTCGCATCCCAATAAAACAGGTGTTTATGTATTAGATAAGGGTGAAGATGCTTTAATTGCTCGCGCTTGGCTGGCCGATTACGCCAAGCAAACCATTGAGGTGCAATACTTTATCTGGAGTGATGACAATATCGGCACGCTTGCCTCAGAAGCCTTACTGCGCGCGGCAGATAGAGGCGTTAAAGTACGCGTGATTGTGGACGATTTATTGATAAAAGCACCTGACCAGACACTGCTGGCATTGGCGCTACACCCTAATATCGATATCAAAATTTATAATCCACAGCACTCTGTTGGCGTGCCTTTTCATAAAAGATTACTCAATATCGTCACCGATTTTCGCGGCGTAAATCAGCGCATGCATGACAAAACTTTTATTGTCGATGGCGCAATTGCCATTACGGGCGGTCGCAATATGGCAACAGAATATTTTGATTACAACCATACCTATAATTTTCGCGATAGAGATGTCTTGCTTCTGGGCAAAGACGTAGCGCTTATTGAGTCCAGCTTTAATCGCTTTTGGAAAAGCCCTTTAAGCGCCAAGGTAGAAAATTTGTATGACGGCATTGGGATTTTTCAAAAAAATGTGCAAGTGGAAGATACGCAAGTCAAACAAATCTACCAGTCGCTACACGATTACGCGCAATCTAAAACTAATTTTTCGGCGCATTTGCGCAATATGATTAGCAATATTCCCAACGCCTTTAATGCTATATCCAAGCAAATTATCTGGACTAATGTCACTGTGATTAGTGATTTACCAGGCAAAAATACAGTGGCTGGGCTAGATGGTGGCGGTCAATCCACCTTGGCGCTGGTTAAATTGGTTAACGAAGCGCAAAAACAAATCATTATTCAATCGCCTTATTTAGTGATGTCTGACAAAGCCATTTCGCTGTTTCAATCAGCCATTAAGCGCGGTGTAAAAGTGCACATCAACACCAACTCGCTGGCTGCTACGGATAACATTCAAGCCTTTAGTGGCTATCGCAATCAGCGTGAGCAGCTACTTAAAATGGGTGTTAGCGTTTACGAATACAAACCTAACCCGCTAATCAAAAAGCAGCTAATTGCGACTGCAATATTGGCAGAAAAACGCTCACCTAAATTTGCGATTCACGCCAAAACCATGGTGATTGATTCAGAAACCGTGTTTATTGGCACCTTTAATTTTGACCCAAGATCAGAAAACTTGAATACTGAAATCGGCGTGGTGATACATAATCCTGACTTGGCAAAAACTGTAGAGAGCGCCATTAAAACCGATATGCTGCCTGAAAATAGTTGGAATACCGCGACTGATAATCCAGACCAATATGTCAGCTTTGCCAAGCGCAGCAAAGTGCGTTTTTTGCAGATGCTGCCGCTTAAAGCTTTACTGTAACTTTATATAGATAGTGATTAGCCCATGCATAATGACCATCACAAAAAAGTAACTTTGCCCCGGCCAGCGCCGTTTTTAGAGGCTGCGCACAACCCAGAAAATCCAGACCCTTGGCAAAGTTTATGGTTAGACCATTCCATCACGATTAACGCAGGTGTAAAGCAAGCTTGGCTGCGCGATTCCAACACTTGGTCACGCCAGTTTTTATTGCCTTTTGTGCGGCCACTGGCAAGGCTAAGCATTGTATTGCTGCAATTGGTTAAAACGATTATCCCAAATCGCTTTTGCTCATCTCGCCTGCTACACAAGTTGCTGGCTTGGGCTTTATCGGTTTTTGCTACGCCTGAGGCCAACTGGCTGATATTGCGCCATTTTTGGATAGGCTCAGAAAATCTGGCATTTTTGAATGCCAATATTAAAGGCGGCGGGGTTGCCATGCACCCATTAAATCCGCACGATTTACCTGATTTAAAAGACAATTTATTTATTCAGCACGATTTGAATTTATTTAACTTTATTACGCGCATTAATTTGTCTTTGCGCGCCAACAATCTTAGCGATATTCAAGCCCATGAAACTCAAGCCAATCCACAGCTGGATTTTTCCATGATTTCGGATGATGGCAATTTTGACATCGCGCCGCAAAACAATGGCTGGTTAAATGTGTTGGATTTGCAGACCTGTATTGATATTTTTACACCCATCTACCAGCTATTTTTAACCGATAAAGATTTTTGGCGCTCTGTGCACTCCTTGCAATTTGATGAAACCATTGGTATTTATGCCGCCAAAATCTTGAATAAGCCTGAAGGCTTAATTCTGGTCAACAATAAGCACCCCATGGTGGTGCCTGCCACTTGGTCGGCGGGTTACCGCTTGGTGCTACATGGCTTGTCAGCCGAAATGTTGCATGCCATATTGGTTAAGGCCAAACAACAAAACCAGCTAAATCATGCTAACCATAAACGTTAACTAAGCACGTTAACTAAGCCCGCTAATTTGGCACGCTAATAGGCGCGTTAAGCGATATAATCATGGCTCTTTAAATCCCACTTACAAGCCAATCTAAACTATGCGTTTTTTTGATATTTTTGGCGCCATTCAGCGTGGTATCTGGCGCACTGCAAATAAACTAGGCCCTTTCGCGCCACTTATCAGCATGCTTTTGCTGGGCTTGGTCATTCTATCTTTATCACGCTTTGGCTTGGTATTATGGAAATTTGAGCGGGTTGATGCAACTGGCAAGCTAGTGGAAATTCTATTGCAGGGCGTCCGCGTCGATATAATTCAGCTTAGTTTATTAGCCTTGATTCCGCTGTTATTGGCACCGCTGTTAGCCATCAAGCCATTATTTAAAGTTTGGCAAAAATTTACCTATATTTGGGTGATATTCGCCATTGTTCTGCTGGTATTTTTAGAAGTAGCCACGCCTGGCTTTATTACAGAATACGACGTGCGGCCCAATCGCCTGTTTGTTGAGTACCTAAAATATCCCAACGAAGTAGTCAGCATGTTGTGGGGCGGTTTTAAAATTCATGTATTTGCCAGTTTTGGATTCGTGGCTTTCGCCATCTGGGCAATGCGCCGCTTTATGCAACCTTGGTTGCAAGCCAAACCTAGCTGGTCAAATACAAAAATATGGCTTATTTGGCCGCTCATTTTTTTGTTAACGGCTTTTGCAATACGCTCCTCTTTAGGCCATCGCCCCGCCAACCCTGCTTTATTTGCCATTACGCAAGACAGCATGGTGAACAGCCTGATTTTAAACTCTGGTTATTCGGTTTTTTACGCCATTTACGATTTACAGCATGAAAGCAAATCGAGCCAAATTTACGGCAAAATGGATAGAGCCGATATTTTCAAACTTACAAATGCTAGCGATAGCGAAATCCCGACTTTAAAAACCCTAATCCCCAGTGCAAAGCGCGATAAGCCGCTTAATTTAGTGATTATTCTGCAAGAAAGTCTGGGCGCAGGTTTTGTAGAGTCTCTTGGTGGCAAGCCAGTGACGCCTAATCTAGAAAAACTCAAAAGTGAAGGCATTTGGTTTGAACAGCTTTATGCCACAGGCACGCGCTCTGTGCGTGGCATTGAGGCAGTTACGGCGGGCTTTCAACCCACACCTTCTGAAAGTACAGTTAAATTATCGCTAAGCCAGAAAAACTTCTTTACGCTTGCCAGCCTGTTAAGCAAACAAGGTTATAACGCCGAATTTATCTACGGCGGCGAATCGCATTTTGATAATATGCGCAGTTTTTTTCTGGGCAACGGTTTTAACCAGATTACCGATCAAAAAGATTACAAAAACCCTGTGTTTATGGGCAGCTGGGGTGCCTCCGATGAAGATTTGCTGAATAAAACGCATGAGCAACTATTGGCGCATCATGCCAGCGGCAAACCATTCTTTACATTAGCGTTTTCATCATCAAACCATACGCCATTTGAGTTTCCAGATGGACGTATTGAGTTGTATGAGCAGCCAAAGGGCACCGACAATAACGCCGTTAAATACGCAGACTATGCAATCGGACAGTTTTTTGAAAAAGCCAAAAAAAGTCCTTACTGGAAAGATACGGTATTTTTAATCGTGGCTGACCATGATATCCGCGTACGCGGCAATACGCTGGTGCCGATTGAGCATTTTCATATTCCAGGCCTGATTTTAGGCGCGGATATTAAGCCGCAAACTATTAAAAGCATCACTAGCCAGATTGATTTACCGGTGACCGTTTTATCACTAATGGGTGTTAATGGCCAGCACCCAATGACAGGGCGCGATATATCAAAAGAGCCTGCCGATTATTTAGGCCGCGCAATGATGCAATATAACTACAATTTTGCATGGATGCAGCAAACAGCTGGCAGCAATAACGTGGTGGTATTGCGTGAAGGCAAAGCACCTGCGCATGGTGTTTATGATACAAAAACCAAACAGCTTAATGAAACTGCGCCGCCTGCCAATGCCAAAGAAATTGAACAGCTTGCGCTAGCTAATTCATTATTGCCCGCCTTGTTATATAGCGAACAACGTTACCATTTGCCGAAATGAGCATGATTTAAATGAGTGCGCACCAGTCTTCCATGCTAACCAAGCAGGTTATTCGCGATGGCTTAAGCTATATTCTAAAAGGCGGCTTGCGCATTAAAAACGGGCATTTTCCTAATAGCCAGCACAGCATACCCAGCAATTTTATTGGCGTTTGCCTGGCATCTAACGCCAGCCCAGCAACTGACGATTACATTGTTTTGCAGCTGCAAAATCTGGGTGTCAAGCGTGTGCGTCTAGACTTTAGTTATGGCGATTTATCTAGTTTTAACGCGCGATTTTTACGCCGATTAATTGCCGAAAAATTTGAAGTGACTTTGCATATTTTGCAGCCATTTGCCGCCGCCAAAAATATGCAATCAACCAATGAACAAGGCGCCTGGCGCGATTTTTTGCTACAGGTTTTGGATAGTTTTGGCGCCGATATTCAAGCAATTGAAATTGGCAACACGCTTAATCGCAAGCGCTGGGCAGGCTATACGCTAGATGGTTTTCTAAGTGCATGGGCGATTGCGCATGCCGAGATTAAAGCGCGCAGTATCAACTTGATTGGCCCAAATATTCAAGATTTTGAGCCTTTGTATAACATTAGCCTGCTTAAAACACTCAACAATCTGAATCAATTGCCGGATATTCATAGCGATAATTTATTTGTGGAACGCGTGACTGAGCCAGAGCGTTTTGATCACCGTATTTTTAAGTATCAGTGGGCGCGTGTTTTTAAATTTAACCTGATTAAAAAAGCGCGTGTATTGCAAAAAATCGGTCATGATTTCGGCGTTAATCGTACAGCGTCTTCAGTCGCATTTTGGGCGATTTACCGCATACAGCGTCTACTACCTGATGGCTTACAAAAACAGGCCGATTATGCAGCGCGTTACTTTTTGCTACTGGCCGCCTCTGGCAGCTTAACTCACGCCAATTGGGGTGCGCTTATTTGCCAGCGCGAAGGCTTGATTAGCGATGGTTTAACAGAAGCCGATTACCCCGATTTAGAGCGCGTTGCGCATTACAAAAATGCAGATGGTGAATTGGACTCCTATCAATATAACCCCAGCTTTAATGCCGTTAAAACCGTGGCAAGTTTAATTGAGGGCGCGCAGTATATTGCCCCAATTGCCACAGCTAAAGGCTTAGAGATTCATCACTTTACAAAAGACGGCCAGCACTTTCATGCCGCATGGGCAATCAACGGCAAAGCCGCACTTTTAAATACTGTTTACCCAGAAAATACATTGCAGGCAGCAAAAATACTGAATCGTGATGGTGAAGCGCTTACGCAAATACCCGACTTGATTACTGAATCGCCGATTTATTTGCTGTGGGAAAATGACGCTTCTACAACGCTTAATCCCGTACTAGCTAAAGATGTGACGATTCATGCGCACGTTAAAAACTTGCAATACTTTGAATTTAAGTACTCAGATTGGCAAGGCTTGGTGATGGCAGTCAACGAAGCAGATGCGGAATTATTGATGCAGAAACTACACCCTGATACGCTACATGCCCCCAATAAAGACGGTGCATTGCGTCATGCACGTAACGCTATTTGGGCGGTTGCCGATCCCAGAAATTCTGCAAAACAATTAACGGTTAAGCAGCCCATGAAAATGTACCCGCATAAAGCGTTTTTAGATCGCTTTAAACCCAGCAAAGCCAAACGTAGCTGGAATGGGGCCATGGAGTTAATGCGTCGTGGCGTGGGTACTGCGCAACCTGTGGCCTATTTTGAAAAAATGGGTGACACGACATTGAAGCAGAATTTTTATATCTGCGAATTTGTAAAAGCAGATGCCAATATCGGTCAGATATTTGCCGCTTATAGCAGGGGCGAGCATGACTATTTGGGATTAAACCCGGAACTGGTTTATACACAGCTGGCGCAGTATTGCCACACCATGCATAGCCGTGGCGTGCATTTTAGAGATTTATCGGGCGGCAATATTTTGGTAAATATTAGCGCAATCAATACCTTAAGCTTTTCGCTAATCGATACCGCACGCATTCACGCTTACAACCATGGCATTGCTTTTAATTTGCGTATTGCCGATTTAACGCGCGCTTGTCATAAGCTTAATTGGGCAGGGCGAGAGCGCTTTATGCAGATTTACTTAGCGCTTTCTGGCAGACAATTTACTTGGCAAAATCGCTTGCAGTTTCAGTTATACGATTTTAAAGTTTCACTAAAACGCACCATTGGCCGCAAAGGCATTAAACGTTTAATAAAGCGCATAAAAGGCCAGGCTTAAGTTTATTCTAATGAAAATCATGAGTGTGTTTTAAGTGCTTTAGATAGTGGCTAATTTTGTAGTAAGCGTAATATTCAATTCACGTTATGCAGTTGTGTAAACAAAGCAAACGA
>JAZKDM010000060.1:0-1641 GCA_040387535.1 Pseudomonadota bacterium
GCCAGCCCCATTGAAAAAACGAATACCAAGGTACGTCTGTCAGGCGTCCGCGCACCGCTAGCACCGATACAAATACATTTGGCCCCCAGTTTTCCGCAATAGTGATTTCAATGGTGGCGTCTTTACGTTGCAAGGGTTGTACATAGGTTTTCAAAATACCTTCGCGCTCTACTGCAATCAGCGCAGTGGCATTATAAAACGGCGAATGCACCTGGAATCGCGCCTTTTCACCAGGCTGGTATTCCCGCTTTTCTGGCACCACTTCCATACGATCTTCATCGGTTTGCCCAAACCAGATATCGCCACTTTCGCTGCTGTAAAAACCACTGCCCGCCAGGCTAATGCCACCTTGGCTATCTTTTACGCTGGCCACTAATTGAATATTGCCTGAATCTTTAACGGTGACTTCGCAATTAAAAAAGCCTTGTGCATTGGTTTTGCCTTCGCACAATTGGCCAAGCGGTTCTTTGTTATTGTCGGTTTCGTAGCTATAAAACCCGCCAATCACACGTTTGCGGTGTACATATTCCCAATGCCGCGTGCCATCGATTTTTACCAGCACATTGGCTTGCGGCTGACCTTGCGTGTTAAGCACCACCGCTTGAATTTTGTGCTTGCCAGTTAGCCCTGCCCAATCTTTTACTTGCAAACCTACAACCATATTGGCAGGCCAAACTTCTGCAGATCCGTGAATAGTTTGGATTTCGCCATTGGGGTCTGTAAATGTCATTTCAGTCGCCAAATGCGCTGGCTGCTTAACTGCTTTTAATGGAATATCTACACTACCAATGCCATGCTTATCCAATGTAGCTGGCGTTTTGTCCGCTAGCAATACATTCAGCGATTGCGGCTCTTGCTCACTAAAACTAAATTCGCTGTAGTTTTCAAAACGTGGATATGCTGGCGTTAATAAAGCAGAAACGCTGACCTGTTGCCCACTAGCACCGCCGCCATTTAAATAAGCCAGCGATAAGTTAAAAGGGATTTTGGCTGCGCTTTTATGATTGACCACTAGATTATTTTGGGCAGCTGAAATACTACCTTTGAATGCGGGCAACCTAAATTCGGACACTTTAAATTGTGCCGTTTCGCGCCAGCTTGAACCGACTTTGATGTAATAACTGCCAATATTGGCGTCTTGCGGAATTTTCCATGTGCTGGTTGCCACGCCGCGCGCATCCCATTCAACTGGAATATCCAGCGTAAATTCGCCACCAACCAGCTCAACCGTAATATGGTCTGGCAAGGGCTGCTTTAGATTTTTTGTATTGGGGTAGGCGTAACCTTTGTAATTAGGCACACGCGCAATATGTTTCATCGAAATTGTTTCGCCTGCGCGCAACAGGCTACGGTCGATAATGGTATGAATTTTAGGTGAATCAAGCTGACTGTAAGTATCCACATTAAAGCGCCATGCCTCAATGCCGTTTTGCCAATCAGAGCGCACAAAAGAAAAATCATTGCCCTTGGTCGCCGTGGCTACATAGCTATAACGACTGCTGCAATTGGTCATTTCTGGCAACTCTTGCTCATATATAGCAATGCCTTGCGCGTCGGTTTTGGCCTGCCAAATGGATGCGTTATTACAATCATACAAAGTCACATCTGCATTGCTGACTGGCTTGCCTGTTGAAAGCGAAG
>JAZKDM010000061.1:0-11507 GCA_040387535.1 Pseudomonadota bacterium
ACCGCTGACCTCTTGCATGCCATGCAAGCGCTCTCCCAGCTGAGCTATACCCCCATTACTGCCACTATTTGGGCTTTGAAAAAACACTGCTATTTCGTGTAACTCAAAGAAGGCGCCATATTAATGACGCAAAGGCTAATTGTCAACGACTAGTTAGCATTTGCGCGTATTTCTAACGATAAATATTTATCCGCGCGTATTGCTTTGTGATTCAAACGCCAGCAAGTCCACTCTTGGTAGCGGTTGCCATCCGGCTTGGCGATGTTCTGCTATCACATTAGTAAATATGCCGCCACGCACGTAAAACTTAGCGGTTACGCGCATAAATTTTGGCTGGGTTGCTGCTACTAAATCATCCAAGATGCGATTAGTTACGGCTTCATGAAAGCAGCCTTCGTTTCTAAATGAAACGGTATATAGTTTTAAGCTTTTAAGCTCCACGCAAAGCTGGTTGGGAATGTAATCCAAATAAATCACCGCAAAATCGGGCTGGCCTGTTTTTGGGCATAAACAAGTAAATTCCGGGATTTCCATGTGGATATGAAAATCGCGATTTGGGTTTGGATTTGGGAAGGTTTCAAGCGTTTTAGAAGGTTGCGCACTCAGGTCGCCCAGTAATGTAACGCTATCGTGTAAGTTGGTGCTAGACATATTGGCATTCATATCAAATAATAGCGATATTATAAAACGTGTCATCTCATAATATAAGCCTTAATCATAATAAAACATTCATTTGCGCTTAACTCACTTAAAACTTGCCGGCTTTAAATCGTTTGTAGACCCTACCACCATTCATTTGCATGGTCAGCGCGTAGGGGTGGTTGGGCCTAATGGCTGCGGTAAATCGAATGTGATGGAATCGGTGCGCTGGGTACTTGGCGAATCTTCTGCCAAGGAAATGCGTGCAGACGCCATGGATGCGGTGATTTTTAACGGCTCTGGCAATCGTAAGCCCATATCGCGCGCATCAGTTGAGCTTATTTTTGATAATAGCTTAGGCGGTGCGGCGGGGGCTTGGAGCCAATATGCTGAGATTTCTGTCAAGCGTGTTATTGAGCGTGAAAAAGGCTCTACTTACTATATTAACAACAGCGCCGTACGCAGGCGCGATGTGGCGGATTTGTTTCTGGGTACAGGCTTAGGCGGCAGGGCCTATGCAATCATCGGCCAAAACACCATTTCGCGCATCGTAGAAGCCAAGCCAGAAGAGTTGCGCATATTTTTAGAAGAAGCCGCAGGCATTAGCAAATATAAAGAGCGCCGCCGCGAAACTGAATTAAGGCTGCGCGATACACGCGAAAATCTGACACGCGTAGAAGATATATGCCGCGAATTACAAAAGCAAATCACCAAACTAGAATCACAAGCCGTGGTGACACAGCAATATCACGCCTTGCAGGCATCCTATAAGTTAGCAGAAGGGCAATTGTGGCTGCTAAAAAAACGTGATGCCAGCCGTGGCTGGGAAAAGGCCAAGTTACTGGTTGAGCAATTGGTTAATCAATTGGAAGCGCAAACGGCGGCATTGCGTAAAAGTGAATCTGAATTAGAACTAAGTCGCCAAGCGCATTACGCCTCCTCAGAAGGCATCAACACTGCGCAGGCCGCTTATTATGAAGCTAATGCGGTTGTATCCAACTTAGAGAATCAAGTAAAACAGAATGTTGAAGCGCGTGAGCGCATGGCGCAGCAGTTGCAACAACTGACACAATCACTTGAGCGTAACGCCAGCAATAGCGCCGCTCTGCAACAAAATTTAGTGCAATTAAATAATGATTTAGCGCTTGCGCAATCGAACGAGCAGCAAACGAATGCCGCGTTAGCTGCATTAAAGCTTACGCTACCAGAGAAAGAATCCCTGCTAAAAGCCGCTACAACGTTAGCACAGGCCAGCCAGCAGGCATTAAACGAAGCCAATCAGCGTATTCAAGTTGAGCGTAATAACATTCAATTTATCAATCAGAATATTCAAGAAAATCAACAGCGTATTAATCGTTTTGAAGGTGAGTTAGCAAGAATAACGTTACCCGATGAGTCTGAATTAACGGCGACAGAAGCGGCCATACAGCAAGCTCAAAGCATGGTGGCTACAATTGAAAAAAGTAGTCAAAACTTACGCACCAATGAATCGGCTTATCAAACAGAAATAACGCAGTGGCGCGCTTCACACAATACAGCGCAGCGTGCTTTAAACCAAGCGGATGCGGAAATACACTCACTGCAAAAAATGCAGCAATCGCTACACTCAGAATCCAAACTAAATGACTGGTTAGCCCAATATGGCTTAAATGGCAGCGCTTATGTTTGGCAAAAGATGAAAATCAACGCCAGCTGGCGAGTAGCGGTAGAAGCAGTTTTAGGGGCGAAATTAAATGCACTTATTGCTAATAAAAGTTCCTACAGCAAAACTCAGCATAGGCCACCAGCCGCTTTAGTGCTAGGGTTTGATAATTTAGCAGATGTTAAATCGTTAGCGCAAAATGCTAATTTAACGCCGCTTTTGCAGATGATTGAAGAGTGCGCAGCTGATTTAAAGCCTGTATTGGCCGATTGGCTGCAAGGTACTTATTTAATCAATTCGGATGAGGCGCTTGAAGCGGCTATTGCCAAGCTTGAATTAGGTGAAACATTAGTCAATCAGCATGGCGATATCTTTAGTCGTCACAGCGTGTCGTATCACAGCGCGCAATCTAGCTTGCATGGGGTTTTAGAAAGACAATCCCAATTAGAGCAACTTGAAAAAAATCAGCCAAATTTATTAAATGATTTAAACGTGATTAGTGAAAAGCTAAAAAATGCAGAAAGCCAGTTGCAGCTTGTGCGCCAGCAACAGCAACAAGAGGCGGCTCAATTGCGCCAAGCCACTCAAAACCAACATCAGCTACAACTAAAATTATCGCAATTGCAGCAATCACGACAAAATGCCTTAGAGCGTGAAAAAAGTATTCAGACAGACTTAGCCGCGACTAAGCAAAAGTTAGCGCAATTATTGCAAGACAGTCAGGGCAAGCAATCTTTACAAGATGCCACAATTGCACAGATTGAGGCGCTTACCTTGGCTAAAAATAATGATGCGATTGCCAAACAACAGGCAGAGCAAGCATACTTAACGGCGCGCGATACCATTGCGCAAGCTGAAAAACAGCATCAAGAATCTGGATTTAATTTAAAACTAATCAATAGTAAAATCATAGAGTTAAACAATAAAATTAATGTAACTATTGAAGATAAAACAGCCATTGAATTGCGCCAAAAAGAAATTGAGCAAGTATTGTCACTGACGCCAATGGATACCTTAAAAGCGAATTTGGTTGAAGCCATTAACAACAAGCAAGCCTGTGATGCGGCTTTGGCTAACGCCCGCAACCATTTAGCTGAGCAAGAGCAAGTGTTGCAAACTAATGAGCGTGCGCGCATGCAGAATGAGCAACAACTGCATCCTTTGCGGGACAACTTAGAGCAACACCGTTTAAATGAGCAAGAAGCACGCTTAACGTTTGAGCAATGTCAGGCAGGTTTACTTGAAAACGGTCAAGATGAGCAAATGCTAGCGACTAGTTTAAGTGAGCAAGCAAAGGTGAGTGATTTGGCGCGTAAATCCAACCAAATTCAACAAGAAATCAATGCACTAGGCGCTGTTAATTTGGCGGCAATTCAAGAATTAAACACTGAAACAGAGCGCAAAACCTATTTAGATAGCCAAATGTTGGATTTAAGACAAGCGACAGATACGCTTGAAGATGCGATTCGCAAGATTGACCGTGAAACGCGTGATAAATTGATGCACACGTTCAATACTGCGAACCAGCATTTTGGTGAGCTATTTGCAACGCTGTTTGGCGGTGGGCAAGCAAGGCTGGAATTGCTGGGAGATGAAATTTTAGATACTGGTTTGCAAGTGTTTGCGCAGCCGCCTGGCAAGAAAAATACCACTATTCAGTTATTATCGGGCGGCGAAAAAGCCTTAACGGCGTTGGCTTTGGTGTTTGCCTTATTTAGGTTAAACCCAGCGCCATTCTGCTTAATGGATGAAGTTGATGCGCCACTAGACGATAGCAATACTGAGCGTTTTTGCCATATGGTAAAAAAAATGAGCGAAAACACCCAGTTTTTATTTGTTAGCCATAATAAAATCACCATGGAAA
Organism: Pseudomonadota bacterium; assembly: GCA_040387535.1. Lineage (GTDB taxonomy): Bacteria > Pseudomonadota > Gammaproteobacteria > Burkholderiales > Methylophilaceae > Methylotenera_A. The sequence goes on from JAZKDM010000061.1 coordinate 4,146, forward strand.
TGGCACAGCAACTCATTGGTGTTACCATGCAAGAGTCTGGTGTTTCGCGCGTAGTAGACGTGGATATTGAGGCTGCGCTTACAATGCAGGCGTAACAAATACAAGCTTGAATTATTCATTAATAAAACAGACAATAGTTACATGTTTAAAACGAATTAAAATTTTTGAACAACGGCTAAGCCTTAAAAACCTTTAAAATACAAATCACTATACATGTCAGATTTACAAATCATACTTATTATTCTGGGTGCATTTATCATTGCAGGCGTTGTGGTGTACAACTGGCTGCAAGAAAGAAAATTGCAGAATCAGGTAATGAATGAATTTATTGTGCCGCAAAAAGATGTGCTGGCAGAAGACTTTTATATTGATACCGATGCCTTTGTTGAAAAAGAGCTGGCGGAAGTGCCGCAAAAATTTAAGCAACCTATCTTTGATGAATCCAACTCAAACCGCGCTGCTCAATCTAGAAAAGAAAATATAGCAGGCGATACGGTGCCATTAGCGCAAATGGCAGAGGCTGAGCTAGATGATACTGTTAATTATTCTGACATCCCCACTGCTTACGTGGATCAATATTCAGATGAAACTAGTAGCGCTGCGAATGGAAAAATAGTTGAGGACGAAAGACCCGTTATTCATACACCAACTGCGGCCACCAAACTGCCGCCAGTAGCGCAGAGCATGCCTGAGATAATGCCGTCGCCATTGCCAGATTCTGTGCATACGCATATCGATTTAGCGGCTATGTTATTCGCTAATCAAAAAATCAGTCACAAAGCCTTGTGTGATATGGCGGAGAGCGTGAACGAAATCAGATTGCCGATGATGATTTTTGGTTTAGATAGCCATGACAAATGGCATTTAGTACAAAGTAATCAGTCAGATCAAACACTCGCCAACACAGCTGACACACAATATAAACAAGCCGCTTGCAGCCTGCAATTGGCCGATCGTGGTGGGCCAATTGCCAAGAGTACTTTGAATAAGTTTCAGTATGCTGTTGAAAACATGGGTTTAGAATTAAACGCACATGTTGAGTGGCAGGGTAGTGGCGATGTATTGCAACGCGCGCTTGAGCTAGATCAATTTTGTATTGAGGTGGATCAATTAATCAATGTGCATGTTGCGCAGGGAGAGCTACCGATTCACGGCACAAAATTTAGAGGCTTGGCCGAGGCGAGTGGCATGGTGTTGAGTGAAGATGGTCGCTTTCATTACTATGCCAGTGATAGCAGCGCACAGAAAACGCCTTTGTTTTGCGTTGTAGAAGCCAATCACCAAGCGTTTACGGCAGATAGCCTGCGTAATAATGTATTAAAAGCCGTCACGTTTCAGCTAGAAATCCCAAAAGTACCTAATTGCGAACAAGCGTTTAATCAAATGATTCATGTTGCACAAAAATTAAGCACCAGCTTAAATGCAAAGATAGTTGATGATAATCAAAAGCCTTTGGGCGATTTGCAGATAGAAAAAATCAGGCAGCAACTTAAAATTATCCACGCAACTATGGTGGCGCGCGGTGTGATGCCTGGCAGTGTAGCCAGCATGCGTTTGTTTAATTAACGCATCTTTCGATTAAATTCATGCGTTTAAATTCATGGCAAGTTTAGAATCTGCGCGTTTGCAAGTCGCTGAACTTGTTGCCGCCATTGCACAGCACGATTATCAATATTATGTACTAGATGCGCCCACCATCTCTGATAACGAATATGACGGCTTATACCGACAGTTAGTTAGCTTAGAGCAACAATTTCCTGAATTAACTTCACCCGATTCACCTACGCAGCGCGTTGGTGGCAGCGCAATTAGCGGCTTTACTAGCGTGACGCACCGTCAAGCCATGCTGTCACTAAACAACGCATTTGGCGATGATGAGTTATTGGCTTTTGATAAGCGTGTACGTGAGTATTTAGGCGTTGAGCAAGTGCAGTACGCTGTAGAGCCTAAGTTTGATGGCTTGGCTATTACCTTAACCTTTGAGAATGGCGTTTTTACACAAGGCGCCACGCGGGGCGATGGCTACACAGGTGAAAACGTTACCCATAATCTGCGCACCATTCGCGCCATCCCAACCAAATTAGCACTAAAAAATCCACCGCAATTATTAGAAGTCCGTGGCGAAGTGCTTATGCTAAAGCGCGACTTTGAGCGTTTAAATCAAGCTCAAGCAAAAAGCGGCGCTAAACTTTTCGCCAACCCGCGTAATGCCGCTGCAGGTAGCCTACGCCAGCTTGATCCGCAAATTACAGCAACGCGCCCCTTGCACTTTTTTGCCTATGGTTTGGGGGAGGCTATAGGCGTGCCGCCGCTAGATTCACATGCACAAGCCATGGATTACTTGGCTGAATTGCGTTTTCCAGTAAGTGATTTACGTGCTGTTAAATTGGGCGCAAGTGGCTTGCAAGATTATTACCTTGATATTGGCGAAAAGCGTGCAAGTTTGCCGTTTGATATTGATGGCGTGGTCTACAAAGTGAATCAATTTCAGCAGCAAAAAACATTGGGCTTTGTCTCTCGCGCGCCGCGTTGGGCCGTTGCACATAAATATCCTGCACAAGAGGCACAAACCCTTGTAGAGGACATTACCGTGCAAGTGGGCCGCACTGGTGCAATCACGCCAGTAGCAAGACTCAAGGCGGTGTTTGTAGGCGGCGTTACCGTCACCAACGCCACGCTACATAATGAAGACGAATTGCGCCGCAAAGATATTCGCATTAACGACACCGTGATTGTCAGGCGGGCAGGGGATGTGATTCCAGAAGTGGTTTCTGTTTTGCTGGATTTACGGCCCGATAATGCCCAATTATTTAATATGCCAAGCCATTGCCCTGAATGCGGCTCACATATTGAACGCCCTTTGGATGAAGCCATTGCGCGCTGTACAGGTGGCTTATTCTGCCCAGCACAGCGCAAACAAGCCATTACCCATTTTGCCTCACGCAAGGCCATGGATATTGAAGGCATGGGCGAAAAGCTGGCCGACCAGCTGGTAGAAGCCAATTTAGTAAAATCATTAGATGATATTTATAAATTAGACGTAAGCACTTTGGCTAATTTAGAGCGCATGGCGCAAAAATCGGCGCAAAACGTGATTGAGGCCTTGCAACAAAGCAAACAAACTACCCTGGCGCGTTTTATTTATGGTTTGGGTATTCGCAACGTAGGCGAAGCTACTGCTAAGGATTTAAGCAGTCATTTTGGCAGCCTGCAAGCCTTGCTAGATGCCGATTTGCAGGCATTACTGCAAGTTAACGATGTTGGCCCAATTGTAGCTGATTCGCTTTTGCAGTTTTTTAGTGAGCCGCACAACCGCGATGTGATTAACTCAATGCGTAATTTAGGGCTCACTTGGCCAGAGCATGCAGGCAAACAAGCGGCAACTGGCGCCTTGGTTGGCAAAGTATTTGTGCTCACTGGCACCCTGCCCAGTTTATCACGCGATGAGGCGCAAGCCATGATTGAAGCGGCTGGCGGCAAGGTTAGCGGCAGTGTTTCTAAAAAAACCGATTTTGTAGTGGCAGGCGCTGAAGCGGGCAGCAAATTAGAAAAAGCGCAAAGCTTAAACGTGGCTGTTATTGATGAAGATGGCTTGAAACAATTATTACTAGATACATCACAAGCAACTAATTCAGCCAGCGATGCGTCAGACACACAGATAATACAAACTACGCTGTTTTAATCAGTACTCTTGCATTTACTTTTTCAACCTTATATTTAAAAAACCAAAAAATTATGAAACTAGAAAAAACATTAATATCATCATTTACTGCATTGTTTTTATTCAGTTTTAATGTTTATTCAGCAGAGCTTTCAGAACAGTCTGCCAGTTGCACGCAAGCGCTAAGTCAAGGCAATTTGGTTAAAGCGGTTGAAGTTGCTAGCGAAATATTAAAAGCGGATGCCAAAAATAGAGATGGCTTATTATGCCAAGGCAGGGCACTTGCCGCACAGGGCAAGTATGCTGAGGCCTTAATTCCACTAGAAAAATCACTTGCACAGGCAACTGGGTTTGATGCCATTATTTCCCATCTTTTAATTGGTAATTTACATAAAGATAATAAGAAAAATGCGGAAGCGCTTGCCAGCTACGAAAAAAGCATCGGTATTTCTAAGCAAGAAAAAAACGACAAATTTACCCGCATTAACCATAATTTAATGGGCGAAGTGTATGCAAATACACAAGACTTTAACGCGGCACTAACGAATTATGTGGCGGGCGAAAAGCTGGCTTATAACGATAACGAGCGTGCTGATAGCTATGAGCGCTTAGCCACTACCTATAGCGCATTGGGTAGGCATAACGAGGCGATTGAGTTTCAGGTTAAAGCGATTTTAATGCAAAAAAAATCAGGCACTTTAGATCAGTATGCTAATGCCAGCCTAGAGATGGGGCGTATTTATATTGCCGCTAAAGAATTGCAAAATGCCGAAAGAACCTACACCAAATTAGTGCAATTTAGCCAAGAGAACGGCGGCACTTATTATGAAGTAAAAGCCAATATGGGCTTGGCACAAACCAAATTAGCCGCAGGTGATGCCGCTGCAGCTAAAACGTTATTAATCAACGCGCAAAAATTGGCCAAAACGGTTGGTGCAGATGATTTAACGGCGGAAGTGAATACAGCATTGGCTAAGCTTAATTAATCAGCCATTAATAATTGAATCTTTACCGCAAAAAACTGTAAGGAAATAATAGTTAAGACGACCAATTAGCACTAAATCTGTATTTTATATTGATATCTGTTCACATTAGGGCGACTTTTACATGATTATTCTCAACCAATCCAAGCTAAATCCCAGCAATATTCAGCCATCAGAGATCACGCCGCGTGACATATTTGATAATAGGCGCGACTTTTTAAAAGCGGCTGGTTTTGGCTTGGCAGCAGGCTCTGCTTTGTTGTTATCTAGTAAAGCACGTGCTGCCGTGAATATCTCTGGCGGAGTGACGGAAGGTGCAGGCCGATTAATAGGGCGTGCAAATGCACCAGCGGCACCAGAAAAAGTAGCCTTTAAAGCGGGCACAAGACAAAAAATAAGTGGCTACACTAAAACCGCTTATGGCGCAGGTGAAAAACTCACCCAATATGATGACGTGACCACCTATAACAATTATTACGAGTTTGGCACAGGCAAAAGCGACCCCGCCGTGCAAGCCACGCTGTTTAAACCACGCCCTTGGACAATTAGTATTGAAGGTGCGGTTAAAAAAGCCAAAACCATTAGCATTGAAGATTTGCTAAAACTAGCACCACTAGAAGAGCGCATCTATCGTATGCGCTGCGTTGAAGGCTGGTCGATGGTAATTCCTTGGGTTGGCTTGCCGCTAGCAAGCTTGGTGAAATGGGCCGAGCCAACAGGCAATGCCAAATTCGTTGAATTTATCTCTGCCAATGATTCGCTTAGCATGCCAGGTGTGCGCTCGCCAGTGCTAGATTGGCCGTACACAGAAGGTTTGCGCATGGATGAAGCGACTAATCCGCTGACCTTATTAGCGGTTGGTTTATATGGTGAGTATTTGCCCAATCAAAATGGTGCACCAGTGCGCTTGGTAATGCCTTGGAAATATGGCTTTAAAGGTGGCAAAGCCATTGTTAAAATTCGCTTTGTAGAAAAAATGCCCTTAACCACTTGGGTAAAAGCAGGGCCATCTGAGTACGGTTTTTATGCTAACGTTAACCCTAATGTCGATCACCCGCGCTGGACACAATCGTCTGAAAAACCGATTGGCGGCGGCTTATTTGGTGGGCGCATTAAAACAAAAATGTTTAATGGCTATAGCGAGCAAGTGGCGCAAATGTACGCTGGCATGGATTTAACCAGAAATTTTTAATGACCTTTATGGCAATCAAAAAACAGCACGTTATCTTTATTAAAGCGGCAATCTGGTTATTGGCCCTTTTGCCGCTAGCGCGCCTTGTATGGCTTGGCATGCATGATGATTTAAGTGCCAACCCAGTCGAATTCGTAGAGCGTTCAACCGGCACTTGGACACTGGTTTTTTTGCTAATTACCCTTAGCATGACCCCCATACGTTTATTAACAGGGCAGGTGTGGCAAGTGCAGTTAAGACGCATGCTGGGGCTTTGGATGTTTTTTTATGCCTGCCTGCATATCACCACCTATGTTTGGCTAGATTATTCGTTTTTATGGGGTGATATTGTAAAAGATATCATCAAGCACCCCTACGTGATTGTAGGTTTTACGGCATTTATGCTGACTATTCCCTTAGCCGCCACCTCAAACAGCTATATGATTAAGCGCCTAAAAACCAACTGGAAAAAGCTGCATCAACTGGTTTATGTAATTGCCATTTTAGCGATTCTGCATTTTTGGTGGTTGGTAAAAAAAGATGTCACAGAACCATTTTATTACGCAGCGGCTTTAGTCATGTTGCTGGGTATTAGGCTGTATTACAAATATGGGCACACCAAACCAGCCAATAAAACACGTTCACCCAATACCGAGATGCAAATCAACAAAGCCATGTAAGGCTTACTAATGTGGCACGACTAACCCTTTACTTACACTAAAGGGAGTCAAAAATGTCATTATTCAATCAGTTTGCCCAGTTTTACCAATTCATCTGTGAAAAACTCGAAGCTTTAGGCGCTTGGCTACCACAGCTCTTTTTAAGGCTAATTCTCGCCTGGGAGTTTGGCGAAGCAGGCTTTGAAAAACTACATGGCACCAACTGGTTTGCCAACTTAACCTTCCCATTCCCCTTCAATTTATTACCACCCGATATCAGCTGGGGCATAGCCACCTTTTTTGAGATTATTGGCGCCTTTGCCTTAGCGTTTGGGCTGGCAACACGCTTTTTCTCAATCTCGCTCATTATATTAACCATCGTTGCAATCGCTGCCGTGCACTGGCCAGAGCAATGGAGCAGTTTATCGGAGTTGCTAAAAGGCTACCGCATTACCGACCCAGAACAAGATGGCTTTGGTAACTACAAACTACCACTTTTATACATTTTAATGCTGATACCGCTACTTTTAAACGGAGCAGGCAAATTAAGTATGGACCATTTAATTAAAAAATTTGCATAAATAATATTAATCGAGGGAGGTATTTATGTAAAAAAACAAAAAATCAGCCTATTGACAACAACTAAAATTTATCTAATTTTTTTAACAAATAATTCATACAACTTATTGAAAATGTGGCAAAAAAGGTCGATTAGCCCTAATGGGCTAACACATTTTAGCAGTTTTGTGCCAAAAACCTTGTCAATAACCCATTTGGGGGGTGTATATTTATATAACTAGCTGTAGGATAACTCCTACTGCTTATGTAAATTTTTGTAAAGTTTATTAAAAATTGTTAAGCGTAAATTTTAGTAAGTGATTATTTTTT
>JAZKDM010000062.1:0-4434 GCA_040387535.1 Pseudomonadota bacterium
TTACTACTCAATTAGTGGCTTTGTTTGTTTTGGCGGCAACCTTAGCTAAACAAAAAAGCTTGTTAAGTGCCGAAAAAGAGCAAGAGTATTTGGGCGCATTACGCCAATTAGCAGGTAGTGTGCAATTTGCCTTAAATTTAGAACCGCAAATTCGTGAATGGGCAAAACGCTTTGGTGACAAAGAACACGCCCTATTCTTAGGCCGAGGTGTGCACTATCCCATTGCTATGGAAGGCGCGCTAAAACTTAAAGAAATCTCTTATATCCATGCAGAAGCATACCCAGCAGGCGAATTAAAACATGGCCCATTGGCGCTGGTGGATAACAATATGCCAGTGGTAGTGATTGCGCCAAACGATGCTTTGCTGGAAAAAGTGAAGTCCAATATGCAAGAAGTAAAAGCACGCGGTGGCGAGCTATTTGTATTTGCCGATGCCGATAGCCACTTTACCGAATCCGATGGCGTGCACGTGATTCGCACCCCGCGCCATGTGGGCGTGTTATCCCCTATTCTGCATACCATTCCGGTGCAATTGCTGGCGTATCATGCGGCTTTGTTGAAGGGAACGGATGTGGATAAACCTAGGAATTTGGCTAAATCAGTTACGGTTGAGTAATCATGGCAGATAATCTTTACCGTTCTATTGAGGAGCCTATTCGTAAAGCGCTTACTTGGGAAGAGCTTTGGAAGGCTTCCGATAATGGGCTTATTGCTTGTTGGGAGCAAGGCAGATTAAAAGCAGTGGATAATTCAGACTTAGTAGAACTTTGTAAAAGCGGAGGCCTTCCTGTGTTGGCATGGAAAGGTGGCGTTGATAAAAAGATAAAGGGCAAAAAGTATGGCTCATTATTTTATCTTGCTACATGGAAAGGTTTGCGTGGCGAAGATTTAAACATCAATTTACAAGAAGAAATAACATTAATTTGTTCAAGAACACAGGTTGAAGTTTTATTTACATCTAAATTATTAAGTTATGAGACATCAAAACAGGAAGAGTTAGAAAGCTAATCAAATGAATTTTGTAGCCATTGATGTCGAAACTGCAAATTCAGATATGGCTTCAATCTGTCAGATTGGAATTGCTAAGTTTGAAAATGGTATTTTGGTTGAAGAGTGGGTTTCTTTAGTAAACCCAGAAGATTATTTTCATTTTATAAATGTAGATATTCACGGAATCGATGAAAGTGATGTTACTCATGCGCCCAAATTTTCTGAAGTTTTAGATAATTTAAAGTATTTTTTAGACGGTGCAGTTTGTGTTTGCCATACGCATTTTGATCGAGTATCAATTGCAAAAGCATTTCAAAAATATTCGATTCAACCACTCAATATTTATTGGCTTGATTCAGCCCGCGTTGCAAGAAGGACGTGGGAAGAGTTCGCTTGGTCAGATTATGGATTAGCTAATGTGTGCCAAAAAATCGGATATGAATTTAATCATCATGATGCGCTAGAAGATGCAAAGGCATCTGGACAAGTACTTATAGCTGCTATTAAAAAATCCAAATTAGATGTAGATATGTGGCTTAAAAGGGTGAAGCAACCTATTAACCCTGAGCACTCATCTCAAGCTGCGGCGATTCAAAGAGTTGGTAATCCCGAGGGTGATTTACATGGCGAAGTAATTGTTTTTACTGGAGCATTACAAATGCTTCGAAATGAGGCTGCAGATTTAGCCTCAAAAATTGGATGTAATGTTGCCTCTAACGTGACTAAAGAAACAACTTTACTTGTTGTTGGTGACCAAGATATTAGTAGACTTGCTGGTAAAGAAAAAAGTGCGAAACATATTAAAGCCGAACAGTTAATTGCAAAAGGTTTAAGTATTCGCATCATTCAAGAAAGCGATTTTAACGATTTAGTTAATCATGCATATTTGATTTAACCTAGTCGGGGTTGCCCGACGGCAAGTTACTTTCTTTTGCTTGTCCAAAAGAAAGTAACCAAAGTAAACGACACCCCATGCTATGACCTTCGGTTTCCCTGCGCTGCTCAAAAAGTCGGGCAGCTGCGGAACTCGGGCTAAAGCTCTCAGACAGTCCTCGCTGAAATCCCCCGCCTTTTCTGTGCTGCTCGGCATGGCATCAGGGGATTGGAAGTCAAAACCATCTAAGCGCCGTCATTCTCGCGCAGGCGGGAATCCATTTTGAATTTTGTTATTTAGCTATTCTCAAAACAAAAATGCCCAACTAATTAGTTGGGCATTTTATTTGAATTAATAGCTAACTTAATTCGCTGTTGTTGACCATTGTTGCATGGCATCTTCGCCAGAACGGTCAATTTTTACTTTGCCATCAACGGTTGAAACTACCCAATCTAAAGGGATGTAGTGATGATGGCCTGCATCATCTCTTTTCAGTTTGATGGTGTCTGAGCCTTCCATATGATCTACTTCGGCAAATTGGCCGTCTAGTGAACAGACAACAGGCATATCAGGTTTAATCGTGTTTGCATTAATCATGGTTCTTCTCCAATACTGTTAAGGAAAAATATCCTAAGCGTTATTAAACAAGATTTGATTGCTGCCTTTCATCGGTGTATGTCCTATAAATTTGTCAGATAACAGGGCTATCAGTAGGCGCTGGGTTCTTTGAGAAAGATAGGTGTTAAATCAAAGCTACCATTATCGTTGCTGACCAATATTTGCTTATCTTGAATCGTTAAGCTGATTTGCATGCCTCTATTGGCGATGCTGGCTAGCTCTTGCGTTTCGGGTAGATTAATCACGGTTAGGTTATTTAATTTCAGTAAGCCTTTACTGTTTTGATCCCACCACATATCGGCAATACGTCCGCCATATAAAACTACTACCACTTGTTTGGCGCGGCCTGCGGCTTTGCGGATGTCTTTTTCTGTTGGCAAGCCAACGTCCATCCATAGCTCAATTGCGCCAGTTAAGTCTTTTTGCCATAAGTCTGGCTCTTCGTCATCACTTAAGCCTTTGCCGAAAATAAGCGATTCTGTGGCGTAAAGCGCAAAACCAATTAGCCGTACCATAACGCGCTCATCGGTTTCGGATGGGTGCTTGGCCAGCGTTAAGCTATGTTGCGCATAATATTGCCTGTCCATATCGGCAATATTCAGGTCAATTTTATAGATGGTAGATTTAAGCGCCATAATGTAATCGCAAGTGCTATCGTAAATTATTAAAGTGAATGCATTATACCTATACAGACGCTTGCCCTGCTTACCAGTTAAGCCTGCTTTCTGTTAAGCTTTCATTCTTTCAAATGTGTAAGTTATCGCTATGGCTCAATATGTAATGTCTATGCTCCGCGTGAGCAAAATCGTGCCGCCAAAACGGCAAATCATCAAAGATATTTCTTTATCTTTTTTTCCTGGTGCAAAAATCGGTTTGCTGGGTTTAAACGGATCGGGTAAATCGACCGTGTTACGCATTATGGCCAATGCCGATAAAGAATTTGAAGGCGAAGTGCAATGGCAGCCCAATATGACGATTGGCTATTTGCCGCAAGAGCCGCAATTAGATGCTGAAAAAACTGTGCGCGAAGAAGTGGAAAGCGGCATGGGTGAAGTGATGCAGGCACAGGCAATGCTAGAGGCTGTGTATGCGGCCTATGCAGAGCCAGATGCGGATTTTGACAAGCTGGCGGAAGAACAAGCCAAGTGGGAAAACATTATCGCCGCCAGTGGTAGCGATTTAAGCACGCAACTAGAAATTGCTGCCGATGCGCTACGTTTACCGCCTTGGGATGCCAAAATCGGCCCATTATCGGGTGGTGAAAAACGCCGTGTGGCCTTATGCAAATTGCTATTATCCAAACCAGATATGTTGCTGCTAGATGAGCCAACCAATCACCTAGATGCAGAATCGGTAGAATGGTTAGAGCAATTCTTAGTGCGATTTACGGGCACAGTGGTAGCGGTTACGCATGATCGATACTTTTTAGATAATGCCGCGGAATGGATTTTAGAGCTAGACCGCGGCCACGGTATTCCTTGGAAAGGCAATTATTCCAGCTGGCTAGACCAAAAACAAGCACGTTTGGCGCTTGAAGAATCGCAAGAATCGTCACGCCGTAAAGCCTTGAATACCGAGTTGGAATGGGTGCGTCAAAACCCAAAAGCGCGCCAAGCCAAAAGTAAATCGCGTATTGCGCGCTATGAAGAGCTAGCCAGCGCCGAATACCAAAAACGCAATGAAACGCAGGAGATTTTTATCCCTGCAGGTGAGCGTTTGGGTGATCAGGTGATTGAATTTAATAATGTTACCAAAGCATTTAAAGACCGCTTATTGATTGATAATTTAAGCTTCAGCGTTCCAGCTGGCGCGATTGTTGGCATTATCGGCCCCAACGGCGCGGGTAAATCGACGTTATTTAAAATGATTATGGGCTTAGAAACGCCTGATAGCGGTGAAGTGAATATTGGCCAAACCGTTAAATTGGCTTATGTTGACCAAAGCCGTGACG
>JAZKDM010000063.1:0-4430 GCA_040387535.1 Pseudomonadota bacterium
GCATGAGAAGAAACCGCAATAAAAGTCGTCAAGACCCCAGCTTAAACCCCATTTTAACCGCCACTATCGAATCCCTAGACCAAGAGGGGCGCGGTGTTGCGCATGTTGATGGTAAAACCATTTTTATTGATGGTGCGCTACCAAATGAGCGTGTGACTTATCAATCACAGCAGATCAAGCCTAGCTACGAAGTGGCTAAAGTCATCGATATTCTCAAGCAATCCAATCAGCGTGTAACGCCAAAATGCCCACATTTTGGTTTATGTGGCGGCTGCAAATTACAGCATTTAGATGCCAACGCACAAGTAGCAGCCAAGCAGCGTTTGCTGGAAAATGACTTATGGCATATTGGCAAAGTAAAGCCAGACAATATGCTGCCAGCGCTGTACGGTCCAACTTGGGGTTATCGTCATAAAGCGCGCTTAAGCGTGAAATATGTAGAGAAAAAGCAACGAGTATTAGTGGGTTTTAACGAAAAAGCCACACGCTATGTAGCGGATATGGATTCGTGTGAAGTATTAGTGCCAGAAGTGTCGGCTTTAATTGCGCCTTTGCAGCAAATGATTGTGCAGTTGAGTATTCGCGATAAATTACCGCAAATTGAGCTGGCCGTTGGCGAGGGCAGTGTGATTGTGTTGATTTTCCGCATTATGGATGCACTAACCATTGATGATGAAGCCATCTTTAAAGCCTTTGCCGATGCGCACAAAGTGCAAGTTTGGACGCAAACTAAAGGCCCCGATACCATCAAGCCGTTTTGGCCTTTAAATGGATCTGAACTTAGTTATAGTCTGCCAGAATTCGGTTTGCGCTATCCTTTTAAGCCAAACGAATTCACACAAGTGAACCCGCAAATCAACCAAGTGATGATTCGCCGCGCCATGCAATTATTAAATCCGCAAGCGAATGAAAAAATCGCCGATTTCTTTTGCGGCATTGGCAATTTCACTTTGCCTATCGCGCGTAGTGGTGCAGCGGTGCTGGGCTTAGAGGGCTTGGCTAATTTGGTGGATAGAGCCAATGAAAGCGCGCAGCTTAATACTATTCAAAACGTAAAGTTTGGCGTAGCCGATTTGTTTAAAATGACCGCTGAATCATTGTTAGCGTTAGGCAAATTTGATAAATGGCTAATCGACCCGCCGCGTGATGGCGCCTATGAGTTAGTGCAAGCGATTGACACCAACACCGCACCACAAACGATTGTCTATGTATCGTGCAACCCTGCCACGCTGGCACGTGATGCGGGTGTGCTGGTGAACGAAAAAGGTTACGTTTTAAGCGCAGCAGGCGTGATTAATATGTTCCCGCATACCAGTCATGTGGAATCCATTGCTTTGTTTGTGCGCCCAGAAAGCTAATCATTGCAAAGGCTTCTATTTATTTTTGCTGTGGTCTTACTTGCTAGTTGTAGCCAGCAAAATAACCACGCAGAAATCAATTTTGCCATTGCCCAAGCCCCTCTCAATTTAGACCCGCGCTACGCCACCGATGCCGCATCGGAGCGGGTGAACCGGTTGATTTATCAACCGCTGGTGGATTTTGATGCGGCTTCAAAGCCTGTGCCAGTATTGGCGACTTGGGCTTTGATTAGCCCAACGCAATATCAATTTACGCTAGTGCCGCAGCGCACCCCATTTCATCATCAGGCTAATCTAAGTGCGCTGGATGTGAAAGCTACTTATGATTCGATTCTGCGTTTAAAAAATTCGCCGCATACGGCAGAGTTCGCCAATATCAAAAGCATTAAGATAATTAATGATGAGTCTGTAATATTTGAATTAAAACAAGCCGATAGCCACTTCCCATCTAAGTTGATTATTGGCATTTTGCCTGCTGATTTAATCGAAAAAAATCACGATTTTGCGCATCAGCCAATCGGTAACGGTGCGCTAAAATTTGTGAGTTGGGATAGCAAGCTGGTGTTGCAGCGCGTTAAGGATAGTCAAAAAATCACCCTAACTGAGGTGAAAGACCCAACCGTGCGTGTGCTTAAATTGTTGCGCGGCGAGGCCGATTTGATTCAAGGTGATTTGCCACCAGAATTGGTTAAGCATTTGCAAAAACAGCCTGAAATTAAGGTTAAAACCACGGTGGGTGCTAATTTTTCTTATCTTGGTTTAAATATGCAAGATGCCACTTTGCAGAACTTAAAAGTTCGCCAAGCCATTGCCTATGCCATAGACCGTGAAGCGATTATTCGGCAAGTGATGGTTCAGCATACGCGTGTGGCCAGCGCTATTTTGCCGCCTGAGCACTACACAAATATAAATAGTACCAGCGCAAATAGCCACTTACAAACTTACGATTACAATCCTGAAAAAGCCAAACAACTACTGCATGAGGCAGGCATAAAGTTGCCATTAAAGCTGGTTTACAAAACCAGCACTGATGCACAACGCTTGCGCTTTGCCACTATTCTGCAAGCACAAATGGCTAGGGCGGGCATTGATTTGCAGATTAAGAGTTTGGATTGGGGTACTTTTTTTGCGGATGTTAAACAAGGTAATTTTCAGCTATTTGGCTTAACTTGGGTGGGTATTAAAACGCCAGAAATCTACGCAAAAGCGTTTGGCAGCGCTAACTTTCCGCCTAATGGTTTTAATCGGGGCAGATACGCTGACAGCGATTTAGATAAGTTGCTAGCTGCCGAAAACTGGCCAGCCGCAACGGCACGTATTCAGCAACAATTGCCCTATATACCGCTATGGTATGAAGGGCAGTTTGCCGCGATGGGCAAAAATATCAGTCAATATTCGCCTAAGCCTGATGGAAATTGGGACGATTTGGCGACTATTGCAAAGTCAGCAACAAAAAGCTCGGCTACAATAACGCATCATGCGAATTGAAATCTCTATCCAACACCAAACTTTAACATTGCTGGATGATTTTGGCGGTGTTAAGCAAAAGTATCCCGTATCTACTGCCGCTAATGGCGTGGGATGCGAAAAAAATAGTGGCTGCACGCCACTTGGCAGCCACATCATCCGTGCCAAGATTGGCGCAGGGTCATTGCCGAATACGGTTTTTGTTGGCCGCAGACCCACAGGTGAAATTTGCACGCCAGAATTAATGACGCAATTTCCAAACCGCGATTGGATTCTGACACGTATCTTGTGGCTTTCTGGCACAGAAGTGGGTTTTAATCGGCTGGGCAATGTGGATACTATGCAGCGTTATATTTACATTCATGGCACACCAGATTCTACTGATATGAGCAAAATTGGTTCGCATGGCTGTGTGCGTATGCGTAATAGCGACATCATCGAATTATTTGAGTTGGTTGAGGCGGGCACATCAGTGCTGATTTTAGAATGACTGGCAAACTTAGCTAATGACTTATTTGAAACATGCGCTAAGTTTTGCCACTGTGATTTTTGGCGTTTTATTACTTACTTTTTTGCTGATACATGCCGTACCTGGCGACCCCGTTGAAGTGATGCTGGGTGAATCGGCTAGTGTGGCAGATAGACAGGCTTTGCGTGCCGACTTGGGTTTAAATCAGCCGTTAATTCAACAGTTTGGCCACTATCTAGCCGCATTATCCCGTGGCGATTTTGGCAGCTCCATTCATACAAAAACACCGATTATTGAGCTGATAAAAGCGCGCTACCCCGCAACGCTAAAGTTGGCATTATTGTCGCTGTGCATAGGCTTAAGCATAGGCATCCCTTTAGGCATATACGCCGCACTCAAGACAGGGCATTGGCAAGATTTAGTCGTTACACTGGTTAGTGTTCGTTTGTCCGCCATGCCTGCGTTTTGGCTGGGACCAATATTAATGTTGGTGTTTGCGGTATGGCTGGGCTGGTTACCTGTTAGTGGCATGGATTCAAACACATCCATTATTCTGCCCGCGCTGACTTTAGGCTTCGGTTTAAGCGCCATACTCACTCGCATGACGCGTACCAGTTTGCTTGAAGTGCTGAGTGATGACTATATACGCACCGCCCGCGCTAAAGGTTTGTCTGAGCCTACAGTCATTATCCGCCATGCTTTGCGCGCCGCGTTGTTGCCGATTATTACCATTGTCGGCTTGCAAATGGGTAGCCTTTTGGCCGGCACTGTGATTACTGAAACCATTTTTAGCTGGGATGGCATAGGACGCCTGCTAGTTGAGAGCATTGAAAAGCGCGATTACCCTGTGACGCAAGCGTGTGTGCTGGTAGTGGCTTTAAGTTATGTGTTGGTCAATTTGTTTACCGATATTTTATATCGGTTTGCAGATCCACGTGTCAGAGCAAATTCATGAAAAAATTTGCCATTAGTATTTTAGTGTTTTGGGTGCTGGCGGTTATTGCAGGCAAACTGTTTCAGTTAAACCCTAATCAAATTGATTTAGAGGCGATTTTAGCCCCGATTAATACGCACTATTGGCTAGGCGCAGATGATTTAGGCCGCGATATTTTGGCGCGGGTTTTGGCGGGTATTCA
>JAZKDM010000063.1:4530-6775 GCA_040387535.1 Pseudomonadota bacterium
CAACATGTGATTGCGGCAGAATCGCTAGGCGCCAGTGTGCCACGCATTTTAATCAGGCATATTTTGCCCTTATTAGGCTCTATATTAATGGTAGAAGCCACCTATAGCTTAGCCAGTGTAATGATTGCAGAAGCATCACTTTCGTTTTTAGGCTTGGGCATTCAAGCTCCGGATGCCAGTTGGGGCGCAATGCTACGCGATGGCGTACGCTATATGCTGGTTGCGCCACATTATGTGCTGGTGGTGGGGCTAAGTCTAATGAGTTTGATACTGGCGATTAATTTGGGTGGTGACTATCTCAGAGATAAGCTGGATGTGAGAGTAGAGCAATGACCAAGCAGTACAAATATTACGATTTCATCATGGCGGCGTTCGTCACGGTGCTAGTCTGCTCCAATTTAATCGGCCCCGCTAAAGTGACGCAAATCGATGCGCCGCTACTAGGCACATTAACCTTTGGCGCTGGCGTTTTATTTTTCCCGATTTCATTTATCTTTGGCGATATCCTCACCGAGGTGTATGGCTATTCAGCCAGCCGCCGCGTGATTTGGGCGGGTTTTGCAGGGTTAGCCTTTGCCAGCTTGATGGCGTGGATGATTGTAGCGCTACCGCCTGCGCCATTTTGGAACAATCAAGCCGAATATGAAGTGGCTTTTGGCAGCACTTGGCGTATTGCGCTGGCAGGCTTAATTGCATTTGCAGTGGGCGAATTTGTAAATAGCTTTATAATGGCGAAGATGAAGTTAATTGCTGCTGGCAAACACCTGTGGCAACGCACCATTACCAGTACTGTTTTTGGTGAAGCGATTGATACCGTGATGTTTGTGCCACTGGCGTTTTGGAATACAGGCATTATTCCTAACGATAAAATACCTTTGATTATTGGCGCACAGATTATCGCCAAAATCGGGGTAGAGGTGGCATTTACACCAGCGGTCTACAAAATTGTGGCGTTTTTAAAACGCGTCGAAAATGAAGACTATTACGACAAACATACGAATTTTAACCCTTTTAAATTATAACTAATTGAGATTTCATTGACTGAAACCAACGCAACATTAAACGTAACATGGCAAGAAAAAGGCAAGCCGCAGCAAGCTGTTTGGCAAAGTGAGGCGAACGCCGCGCCACCTAAAAGTATACAAATCGCAGATGACACGACTAGCGCAAAAGACGCTTACAAGCTGATATGCGAGGGCACCGCTTTTTTATATAAGGGCGATTTTCAAAACGCCAAACAGATGCTGCAAGCCATTACGCGCAAGTTTGATATTAAGCCTATCAAGCCAGCAGAGAACCTCACACAAGCGTTTCATCAGCACCGCGCAAGGCAAATTCAACGCGCGAATATCACCAACAAGATTCTGATTGAGTTGAATCATGGTAGCTGCGATTTAAAACGTGCACCTGATGTAAAAGAAGCGGTTACAGGTGCGTTAATCGTTAATGCCAAGTTAGATAAAGTGCCAATGAAAATGGTGCTGTCTTTAAGAGAGTTATTGGGCATGGTGGGTGCACATGAGTGGCGCAAAAAAGGCGTGCCTGTCGACGCGCTACCAGCCAATATTCATGCGCACTACGGCGTATATTCGCCTATTCGCGGCGAATATCTAGATTTGATTAACACAACTTCATTGGGCAACGCCAAAACCGCTTTTGATATTGGTACAGGCACTGGCGTGATTGCGGCCATTTTGGTCACACGCGGCATTAAAGCGGTGATTGCCACTGATAACAATCTGCGTGCCTTAAATTGCGCGGCTGATAACGTAGAAAAGCTGAATCTAAAATCGTATATCACGGTTGAGCAAGCTAATCTGTTCCCAAGCGGGCATAAAAAAGCCGATTTGATAGTGTGTAACCCGCCTTGGCTACCAGCCAAAGCCAATGCGCCGATTGAACATGCGATTTATGACCCAAACAGTGCGATGCTAAAAGGCTTTTTAAACGGTGTAAAAGCGCATTTGAATGATGATGGCGAAGCATGGCTGATTTTGTCTGATTTGGCCGAACATCTGGGTTTACGCACGCCAGAGGAATTGCAAAAATGGATTGCCGATGCGGGTTTAAATGTAGTGGAAAAACTGGACATTGCACCAAAACACGCTAAAAGTAGCGACCAATCTGATCCGCTATATGCTGCGCGGGTAAAAGAAATCACGTCGCTTTATCGTTTGAAACCAATTTAATCTACTTAAGGACAGATGATGAGTTTAGGGCCTGTCATGCTGGATGTTGTTGGCAC
>JAZKDM010000063.1:6875-16679 GCA_040387535.1 Pseudomonadota bacterium
AGCTTGGTGATTGGTGATAGGGCGTTTCATCAGGACGCAACAGCGATTAATGAATTAGCTTTTAGCCTGATGCAGGGCCTTAAAAAAGGCGGTATGTCAGCCGTTGGCAAGCACTTTCCTGGTCATGGCTTTGTGGTGGCCGATTCGCATGTAAGCATTCCAATTGATGAGCGCAGTTTTGATGAAATTGCCGCTAACGATATGCAGCCGTTTAAGCAAATGATTGATGAAGGTTTGGCGGCGATTATGCCTGCGCATGTGATATACCCAAAAGTGGATGATAAGCCAGCTGGCTTTTCGCCCAAATGGCTGCAAAAAGTATTGCGTGAGCGCTTGGGCTTTAACGGCGTAATTTTTAGCGATGATTTAAGTATGGAAGGTGCTAGTGTAGGCGGTGACGTGACAACGCGTAGCCTAGCTGCGCTCAATGCGGGCTGCGATATGGTGTTATTGTGCAATCGCCCTGATTTGGCCGATGAATTGTTAGCGAAATTAGAATGGAAAATGTCGGCGCTTAGTATATTAAGGCTTGCGCGCATGCACGGTGGTCATCATCCCGCCGATACAAACGGTCTGCATGAAAATGCCCAATTTGTTGCTGCTGTAAAACGAGTGGGGTTAGTAGGCAAACAAGAGGGCGAGTTATTCGCTTGACCCAATTGTTTACCTAGCTAAAAAACGCAAACTTTAAAGGGATAAAGTTTGCGCTAATGCTAATTTAAACTTTACGACGTGCAGCTGTTGCCGTAAATAAGCCTAAAGATAAAGCCATTAACGGCAGTGAGGCTGGTAATGGAACCGCGCTGATTGGTGCCGCAACAAAACTCACACCAACAACAAAGTCATCGTAATCTGCATCACCAGTAGAGCTATCATTAAAACCTAATACATAGTCAAATGGGCCATAGTTAATGCCGTTTGTCGGTGCTAGGTTGCCATCTAAAATTGCAAAACCAAGAGTTGGTGTTGCAGCCGCACCATTAGTAAAAGAACCACCTTGGTCATCACTAAAAGTAAAATTAAGTGTACCTGCATCAATAGATACTGGCGCAGTAACATCACCAATGGCATTGCTTTCCGTTAAGGTGTTACCCAAGAATGAAAATGTATTGTTGTAACCACTTTCACTGCCTAAATAGGTAAAACTCACAGTGCCAGGCTGGTTAGCTGAGATGGCGCCTAAAAAGCCGCTTGAATAATTACCTGTAGTGGTTGAAGGCTGTCCATCGTAGCCCGAGAATGAGATTGCTGATGATCCCAATACGCTTAAAATATTGGCTTGAGCAACGCCCAACACAGAAAACAAAGAAATGGCGACTGAAATTTTTGCAAAAGTAATTCGGCTTGTTTTATTCATAATAACTCCTTGAGGTGATAAAAATTGGTACTTGAAGCAGATATTATGAGTTGAGTAGCTTTTCGTCTGTACGCGAGCGCACATTATGAAGGTTTTATGATTTAAGCTGGTTAATTTGGACTAGTTTTTGACACAAGATTGAATTTAACAATTTGTCACTTGAAACTTAAGACTAAAGTCGCTATCTTATAAGTATTGCCTTTTGGCAACTTTTTTAAAGGAAATAAACATGTTAGATGATATGCAAGTATTAGGTCGTGAAGGTAGTTTATCTACAACACAAAATAAGGTATTACGTAATACTTATGCCTTGCTTGGCTTAACCATGATTCCAACCGTGATTGGTGCATTGGTTGGTATGAAAATGAATTTCGCTTTTGCGGCCGAGCATCCATTTATGTTTGCAATTGGCGCAATGGCAGTGATGTACGGCTTGTTTGCCGCTATTAACGCAAACCGCAATAGCAGCATTGGCGTTGTTTTATTATTGGGATTAACGTTTTTATTGGGTTTAATGTTAGGCCCAATTTTGCAGCACGCGCTTAATTTAAACAACGGCGGTCAAATCGTTGGCTTAGCGGCTGGCGGCACAGGCGTTATCTTGATGACAATGGCAGGCATTGCAACTACAACCAAAAAAGACTTTAGCTTTATGGGTAAATTCTTGATGGTCGGTATTATTTTGTTAATTGTGGCGTCACTGGCTAATATCTTCTTTCAAATCCCAGCCATGGCATTAGCGTTGTCAGGCATTGGCGTTATCTTGTTCTCAGGCTTTATTTTGTATGATGTAAGCCGTATTGTGAACGGTGGCGAAACCAACTATGTGATGGCAACATTAAGCTTGTATATGAGTATTTATAACTTATTCACTAGCTTGTTACATTTGTTGATGGGTTTAATGGGTAATAACGACTAGGTTCTTAGTCTCACAGCTCATAGCCTCACAAAAAAGCCGACTTTATGTCGGCTTTTTTATTGCTTGTTAACCAATCTACGTTGCCTAAAAAATTCAGATAGCACCGCGCCACATTCAACAGCCAGTATGCCGCCAATAACTTCTGTGTGATGGTTAAGCTTGGGCTCAGCCATTAAATTAATCACACTGCCACAAGCGCCTGTTTTAGGGTCGCTGGCGCCATAGATTAGTTTTGCGATACGTGCATGTTGCATGGCGCCGCTACACATGGCGCAGGGCTCTAAAGTGACATATAAGGTGCAATCCACTAAGCGGTAATTGCCCAAATAAGTGGCTGCCTCACGCATCGCCATAATTTCAGCGTGTGCGCTTGGATCATGCAAACCAATCGGCGCATTGCTGCCGCGACCAATGACCACATTATCTTTTACCACAATAGCGCCCACAGGCACCTCACCCACTAAGGCGGCTTGCTTGGCTAAATCTAGTGCCAGCTGCATAAAATCGGTATCGGTCATTGTGGTCATGATTGTTTTGGAATATTTAATTGCTTAATGTGTTCTGCTAGTTCTTGTAGCAAGGCAGGGTTAGGCGATTTGCTGTAGGTAATGACATTATAGCCTTGAGCAATACGCATTATCTGTGTTTGTTGATTAGGTAGCGCTTTTGCCGCGCGTGTTGCAAAATCCCAAGCCGTTTCGCCATTATTGGGCGCGAGTCCTGCGCGTTTTAGCTGCTTTAAATATCGGGCATACAAGTGCTGCGTTGGGTTTAATTTGGTTTTTTGTTGCCTGATTAAAAAGTAGGTCGTTATACTCATTATCAGCGTAATAATGCCTACCATCCATATCACCATTTGTTGTAGGTTCAGATTTTTACCGCTCAATTTTTTTAAGAAATCGAGTTGTTTTTTATCGTCATAGCCCAGCACCCATTGATTCCAGCCGTTATTCACGCTATCCCAATTTAAATAGGCTTTTTTAAGCCAAGGGTAATCAGCACGCGCCATTAACGGTAGCTCGTCGGTTTCATCTAGCGCATCGCTAATGCCGCTCTCAATACGTTCTGGCGAAACGGCTGCGGTTGGGTCTATGCGTACCCAGCCTTTTTCTGCCAGCCAAACTTCAGCCCATGCATGCGCATCGGATTGACGCACAATATAGTAATCGCCATTAGGATTATATTCGCCGCCCTGATAGCCAGTGACAATGCGTGCTGGCACACCCGACGCCCGCATCAAATACACAAAGCTGGTGGCGTAGTGTTCACAAAATCCGCGCTTGGTATTGAATAAAAAGTCATCAACAGGGTTCTCGCCTAAAATGGGTGGCTTTAAGGTATACACAAAAGGTTGCTGGCGGTAGCGTTGCAGGGCGCTATTGATTTTATCTTCAGCACTCAAGCCTTGCCAGCTTTTTGCTAATTGCACAGTCTTAGGATTTTCACCTTCATTGATTTGTAGGCTTAGCAGACGTTCGCGCTCACCTAAATTAACACCCAATTGATAACGGCTGTAAGATGCACCATCGTAGCGTATGCGGCTACGCACAGGTTTTTCGGCAACTACCGAGTAATCGTGTGTTCGCTTTGTACCGTTCGGAATCAGTGTTGGCATATCCAGCATCAGCATCCATAAGCGGTTATGCGGCTCAAGCGTCATGGTGTATTGAATTGGCTCGCCAGATACTTCTAACGATTCGGCTTGCAAGCCTATTTTGTTGCTGCTCATGGTCCAACTGCGGTCTTCTTGATGCCACAATACAGGCCCGCGCCAATACAACTGGCTTTGCTCTGGCGCCGTACCTTTAAATTGCACTCTAAAAGCAATGGCGCTATTTTTAGTCAGATTACTAATTTTGCCAAAGTCTAGGCTGTCTCCCAAGCCGCTCATGCCGCTATTGGCATCTTGCGGCAAGCCCCAAAAAGGTCCTGGAATACGAGGAAACAGTACAAATAAAATCAGCATCACAGGCACCGCTTGCAACAATAATTGCCCTGCTAGCTTTGCTGTGAATTTAATACCTTTCGATTGAACGGTGTCTTTCAAGCTGATATTGATTAAGGTAGCTGTTAGCATGATGAGTGGCAAAATGCTTAAGCCAAATGTCGCGATAGTTTGGTTAAACAAAAACAAATTGCCGACTAAAAAGAAAGCCAACATAATCACCAACATGTAATCACGCAAGTTTTTGGTTTCTAGCAGTTTAAGAGCGCACATCACCACCAATAAACTCAGTGAGGCATCACGCCCAAAAAAACCTTTATATGTAAAAACAATACCTATGCAGATGCATAAGGTGATTGGCAGCAAAACCCAAATTTTGGGCATAGGCCATTGCTGTTTATCCAACAAAAAGCGCCATGCACCAAAACCAATGCTGGCGATAATCACCCATATAGGCAAATTGGGGATGTGTGTAGCCAGCACTACGGCTAATGAAATGAGCAGCCATTTTAGATGTTGGGGGTTTAAGAGCCTATTCATGGCATTAGCTCATTAATGCCAAAGCGGTTAACGCTTGATGGTAGTGCGCTTGCGTATTGTTGGGTGCTAATTCGGTTTCTGGCAATCTTAAGCCGTAAGTTTGTTGAGTAGCATGCGCGTCAATTACTAATCGAGTAAGTTGCGAAATGCGGGACTCATTATTGCCAACGGTATCTGTCCAATCCAGCCATAGAGTATGAACACCTGCGCCGCTGTAAAGCTTGGTGTACATGCCAATGCCGCGGCTAGAAGCCTTCCAATCAACGCGGCTTGGCGAATCGCCTACTTGATAATTTTTGTGCCCATTAAAGTCATCATCGCCTTTTGTTAGTTGGCTACTGCCTTGCGCGCTGGCATCGGCCGATAAGGTATTTGGATTGCTTGAGTCGGCTGGTTTTGGATACACCAAAAATTGAAATGGGTTTTCAATTACCGCCCATGCATGCAATAAACTCAATGGAAATTCTGTGTAAAGGGTTAAGCGCGGCAAGTTTTGCCAGCCACGCTTTTGTGTGGCAAGCGGTACCTCAACAAATTGCGCATCATTGGCGTTGATATCGACAATGACTTCTGCCTGCTGATTAAAATAGGCGCCAATCACATAGCGCGGCCGATTTTTAGGCTCTGCTAATTTAAGACTGATTGCCGCCGTATCCCCTGCAAAAACAGGCTTGGCACCCAAAACGGCTACCTGCAAATGCACCAAATTACGCCAAGTATGTAGCATGGCAATATTGCCCAAAGATGCCAGCAAAAAAGTGACGTAATAGCCCAGACTCAGTGAATAATTGATTGAGCCAATCAGCAAGCCAATGAGCATAGTGGCATAAAGCAAGCCCCAGCGCGTAGGCACAATGTAAATTTGACGCGGATTAAGGATGGCAATGCTATTAGCCGTTTTTGCCACTCTAAACCATTGTTGCCAATAGCTTATTTTCCAAAACGTGAATGGCCAGATTTTATCAAGCATAGTTGTTGTTATTAAGGGATAGCGACTTGTTCAAGTATTTGCTTGGCCATATTGCTTTCTTGCGCCAAGCGATGCGCCACCACGCTTGGTAATACCGCTTGCACATCTTCTGGGGTCACAAAATCGCGACCATCAATCAATGCCCAAGCTTGTGCACATTGCCTCAAGCCCAAGCCTGCTCTGGGGGATAAGCCCTCTGCGGTTTGCGTGCGCGTATATTGAATGAGTGCCTGCAAGTAGTCTAATAGCGCATCGGACACATGCACTTGGTGCACTTGTTGTTGCAGTTTTAATAAGCTATCGGCATCGCACACCGCTTGAATACTGTTTGCATTAGCCCGCCCGCCTTGGTTTTTAAGTAGCGCACGCTCCGATTGCGCATCAGGGTAACCTAAGGTGATGCGCATTAAAAAGCGGTCTAGTTGCGATTCGGGCAAGGCAAAAGTGCCGATATGGTGTTTTGGGTTTTGCGTGGCAATCACAAAAAACGGTTGTGGCAACAAATGCGTGTTGCCATCTACCGTCACTTGGTGCTCTTCCATGGCCTCTAATAAAGCGCTTTGCGTTTTTGGTGTGGCGCGATTAATCTCATCTGCCAGCAAAACATTGGTAAATATAGGCCCTGCGTGAAACTGAAAGTTAGAAGTGTTACGGTCAAAAACCGATACACCAATAATATCAGCCGGTAATAAATCGCTGGTAAATTGGGTGCGCCTAAAGCTTAAGCCCAGCACTTGCGCCAAAGTATGCGCCAGCGTGGTTTTTCCCATACCTGGCAAATCTTCAATTAGCAAATGCCCACCTGCCAGCAAGCAGGCTAGGCTTAGTTTCACTTGCTGTTCCTTGCCTAAAATAATTTGAGAGCTTGCTTGCAGAATGGCTTGAATAGTTTTTTGCATGAGTTTTTATTTATTTTAAAAGGTTAGAGTTGCTGGCTTCTTGATGCCAATTTATCGGTCTTGCCCAGATTTATCTGCCCAGCGCACCATTACATAGATTAATCCCATCACAAAAGCACCGCCTACCCAAATGCTGATTTCTTCAAAAGTAGGTGAGGCGTCTTGCACGGGCAACACAATTAGCTTGCGTAAAAACAGCACTAGCACCACTTCGATAAACGTTTCTACCAATAACTTGCTACCCAATAAATAGCGTATTTCAGCCGAAATAAGCGCCGAAATTGACCATAGCAGCATTAAGGTACCCAGCGCATGTAAAAAACCATGTACCAAATTATGTGCATAGGCGGCTTTTTGTACGTCTTTAAAAAACAGCCAGGTGAACATGACAACGGATGTCGCTAACGCTAAACCAATAATAATGTGGGCAAAGCCATTTAGCCAAAGCATCGCTTTGACGGCGATTCGATTGAGGGGTTCAAATTCGCGTGGTAATTGATCTTGTGTCATCAGTGGCCCTTTATTTGAAGTAAAATAAAACTTGATTAACAATAATTTAACCACATATAAGCTTGAATAGATTTAAATGTGTCATGAATATTTATAATTTGTAGTAAACTGGTCTATTATTGCTGTTATTAGGAGCATGTTGCGATGCAAGTTCGTCAATCTAATCAACGCGGCCACTTTAATCATGGCTGGTTAGATAGTTATCATTCCTTTTCATTTGGCCGCTATGTCGATAGAAACTGGATGGGCTTTTCTGCGTTGCGCGTCATTAATGAAGATGTGATTGCGCCGGCCAAAGGCTTTGGGACGCATTCACATAATGATATGGAAATTATCACCTATATTTTAAAAGGTGAGTTGGCGCACAAAGACAGCATGGGCAACGTAGAAACTATCAAGCAAGGTTATGTGCAGCGTATGACGGCGGGCACAGGCGTTTCGCACAGTGAGTTTAATGCGTCTGCTACTGAGCCTGTGCATTTATTGCAAATTTGGATTATGCCGAATCAATTGCATTTAACGCCTGGCTATGAAGATAAATTTTTTGACCCAGCATTAAAATTAAACCAATGGTGTTTGTTGGCGTCACAAGACGGTGCGCAAGATTCATTAATTGTTCATCAAGATATCGCACTATATGCGTCGCAGCTAACAGACGCGCATGAATTAACGTATCACACTAAGCCTAATCGCAGCGCATATTTGCAAATGGCCTTGGGTAGCGCCGAAGTGAATGGTAAACCCTTGCTAGCTGGCGATGCCGCAATGTTTGACACAGATGAAGCAATACAAATTAAGGCGCTTGGAAGCGCAGAAGTGTTGCTATTTGATTTGCCTTAAGCAATCAGAAAAAAATTTAGAATTATTATTTTTAGAACCATTATTTTAAGGAACAAGCATGAAATTTTTATTAAAAAAAATCGCACTGGCAACAGTATTTACTTTGGCTGCCAGCCAAGCTTTTGCAGAGGCAGAAACCTACAATATTGATAATAAACACAGCTTTGCCAATTGGAGCGTGCGCCATGTAGTTTCCAAAACATCGGGTACGTTTAGCGATGTAACAGGTACTGTGGTAATTGATAAAAGCAACCTAGCCAATTCATCGGTTAATGCAAAAATCAATTTATTAAGCGTAAACAGCAGCCTTGCCAAACGTGATGAACATATTAAAAAAGTGGAGTATTTGGATGCTGAAAAATTCGGCGAGATGACATTTGTCAGCAAAAAAATTGAAGCAACATCTGCCACAGAGGGCGTAATGACAGGCGTATTAACCCTGCATGGCGTTGCAAAAGAAATGACATTCCCATTTAAAGTATTAGGTTTTGGCGCCGACGCATGGGGCGGTTACAGAAGCGGCTTTGAAGCGCACACCAGTTTAAAGGCTAGTGACTTTGGTTTTGGTTGGGGCACAAAACCGAACGCATCAGTGGGTGATGATATTGAAATCACCTTGCTAATTGAAGGCATCAAAGCCAAGTAATAATGGCGAAGGAACGCGCTAAATTTATTTAGCATTTACAGAATTTTATGTTTAAAAGTGGAGAAAAGCATGGCATTAGATTTATTTAGCCCAGCCAAATTAGGCTCAATTGCACTAAAAAACCGCATCGTAATGGCACCATTGACTCGCAATAGAGCAGGTGAGGGCGGCGTGCCGCAAGATTTAAACGTAACCTATTATGAGCAGCGCGCCAGTGCTGGTTTAATTGTTACTGAAGCAACACCGATTTCAGCAATGGGTCATGGTTACCCTGCTTTGCCCGGTATTTATACCGATGAGCAAGTGGCTGGCTGGAAAAAAATTACCGATGCCGTGCATGCCAAGGGCGGAAAGATTGTGATTCAAATATGGCATGTGGGCCGTATTTCGCATCCAACACTGCTTAATGGTGAACTGCCAGTTGCACCATCTGCCATTAAGCCAGCAGGCAAAGCCTTTACCTATCAAGGCTTGGTTGATTATGTAGAGCCACGCGCACTTGACGCAAGCGAGTTGCCCGCCATTGTGCAAGATTATGTGCATGCAACCAAATGCGCATTAAAAGCAGGTTTTGACGGCGTAGAAATCCATGCTGCCAACGGTTATTTATTAGACCAATTCCTGCGCGACGGAAGCAATAAACGTACGGATAACTATGGTGGCAGCTTTGAAAACCGCGCGCGTTTATTGTTAGAAGTGACTAAAGCCGTGGTTGAAACGGCTGGTGCAGACAAAGTAGGCATTCGTATTTCACCAGTAAACCCTTTTAACGATATGCATGACAGCAATCCACAAGCGCTATTCAATTATGTCGTAGAGCAGCTGAATCAATTTAACTTGGCGTATTTGCACGCTGTTGAAGGTGGTATTCACGGCGGTGGTAAAGCCGATGCGTTTGATTTTGAACAAATGCGTAAGCTTTACAAGGGCGCGTACATGGCCAATTTAAGCTACGACAAAGCGCGAGGTAACGAAGCTATTGCGAGTGGTCATGCCGATGTGATTGCTTACGGCGTACCATTTATTGCTAACCCCGATTTGGTAGAGCGTTATAAAACAGATGCAGCATTAAACGAAGCAGATTCTAAATCGTTTTATGGCGGCACTGAAAAAGGTTACACTGATTATCCGTTTTTAACCGCTTAATACTAGGTCAACAATATGAAAAATCCTGCTGT
>JAZKDM010000064.1:0-2253 GCA_040387535.1 Pseudomonadota bacterium
CAATTGGCGCAGAAACTGCCGTTGTAGCAACCAAGGCGCCAGAGACAAAACCAACCGAAACCAAGCCGACTTTATCTGTAGTAACGCCAGTGTTAAGTGAGCCAAAAGCGTTGCGTGAAACGTATAGCGTAGAGGCATTTAATAAAACAGCTGCTGTTAAAATAGCCGAAAATAAGGTGGCAGAAACCAATAAAGTGGTTGAGGCAAAACCTGCTGAAACCAAAGCAACTGAGACTAAGCCAAGTGAGGCAAAAGCAGGTGAAGCAAAAGCAGGTGATGAAGAATCTATTGCTTGGGCTTGGCCTACACAGGGAAAAGTAGTGGCGAATTTTAACGAAGCCACCAACAAAGGGCTTGATATTGCTGGCAGCACTGGACAAGCTATCAATGCGGCTAGTAGCGGTAAAGTGATATACAGTGGCTCAGATTTACGTGGTTATGGCAAATTGGTGATTATTAAACACAACAAAACCTATTTATCGGTTTACGCACATAACAGTAAAATTATCGTTAAAGAAGGTCAGGTTGTGGCACTTGGCCAAAAAATTGCAGAAATGGGCAATACAGACTCTAATAGCGTTAAATTACACTTTGAAATCAGGCGTTTAGGGAAATCAGTTGACCCAGCGCGCTATTTGAACCAAAATTAATTTCTACTGATATCAGCAAGCGTTTCAATCACATACACTGGCTTTAGGAGATTATCGTGGCAGCACCGCAAAAAAAAGACCCTAATAAATATAGCAAAAACGCGGACATTCAAGCCGATACGCCGCTTAAAACCATTATCTCGTTTGGTGGCATGGTTTTACTGCTGATTGGTTTAATTGGCATTGCAATGGAATTTTTTAAAGATGAAGGCTGGCTAAAAACCGCATTGGCTTGGTTGTTTGATTCCACCACGCACATGATGTTTATCCCTGTGATTATTTTTGTGTTGTGGCTATTAAATCGCTGGATGTCATCTGCTGCCAAAGGTGAAAAGAAAAAAAGTGGCGATTTACCCATGTATCTTATGATGGCAATCGGTGCATTCTATGTGTTCCGCCTTGCAACAACAGGTGGTTTTTAATTTAAAAAGAAATAGCCAATAAAAAAGCCGCTCTTAAGCGGCTTTTTTATTGGCTGATAAATTATTAAGTGATTTATTTTTTAATGGCTTTTTGTACTTCTTCGTTTTTGTAAAACTCATGCACTGTGCTCATATCGTATTCGCGTGCCCATTTAATAATTTCATCAAACGCTGGCGCGCCAATTTCACCCACTTGCGCATGAATACCCGCTTGCTCACGAATGACTAAAATGCCTGGAATTTGATTCACATCAAAATAATTACCAATTTCAGGATCGGTTTCTGTGTTCACCATACCAAAAACGATATCGGTATTTTTAGCAGCAGCCGCCTCAAAAGTAGGCGTAAACGCCACGCATGGCTCGCACCAAGGCGCCCAAAAATCCACTATAACAAAGTTGTTACTTTCAATCGTTTGCTTAAAATTTTCTTTTGTTAATGCGACAACTGCCATGATTTTGCCTTAAATGAACTTGTTGAAATTAAATAATCTGCAAGTTTATCAGACGAGCGGCTTTAAGTTAAGTTGCATCATCAATACACTGCTTAAATTGGCTGATTCCAAGCGGAATCAAAAAATAAATCGGCTAGTGGTTTGCGTTTACGCGCAGCCAATTCACGCGCTTTCAAGTCATCAGACAACTGATTCGCATCACCCGCGTAACCAACCGCCACCATCGCCATTAACGTAAATTGTTCTGGAATTGCAAACTTCTCACGCGTGGCATCCACATTAAAACCGCCCATTTGATGCGCCATTAAGCCTAAATCGGCCGCTTGCAAGCATAGGTTTTCAGCTGCTGCGCCTGTATCGTATTGCGCCCAACGATTCGGTTTTTGATTATGACCAAATAAAGTATCGGCACACACAAGCAATAATACTGGCGCATTTTTAACCCATTCTTGATTGCCTGGCACTAAACAATCAAACGCTTTTTGCCAAGCATCGGCATTGCTATTTTTATCCCAAACCATAAAGCGCCAAGGCTCATCACCAAAGCAAGATGGTGCCCAGCGCGCCGCTTCGCATAGGCTTATTATTTGCTCTTTTGAAACGGCTTTAGCAGAGTCAAAAGCGCGACCACTCCAGCGATTGGCAATAGTTTCGTTGATTGGTGCTTGCGTTACAGCAGGATTTTTCATATTGTTGACCTAGTATTAAGCGGTTAAAAACGGATAAT
>JAZKDM010000065.1:0-6768 GCA_040387535.1 Pseudomonadota bacterium
CTTTCGTCAACGACCTTGCGGCCAATAAATCAGGGCGTTTCGCCCTTGTTAGCAATAACGATTGTTTTAATCGCCATTCTCTAATCTTTGCATGGTTGCCAGACAATAAAACTTCTGGCACCTTTTGTTCCTTATACACTTCTGGCCGCGTGTAATGCGGATAATCCAGCAAGCCGTTCACAAACGAATCTTCTATTGCTGAATCTGCATCACCTAACACACCCGGCAATTGCCTTACAACTGCATCTATTAGCGCCATGGCAGGCAATTCACCGCCACTTAATACATAATCGCCAATCGATACTTCTTCATGTACAGTCGCGTTAATTAAGCGCTCATCCACACCTTCATAACGACTTGCCAGCAATATCAAACCTTGCATCTGGCTCAGTTGCATCACTTTTTGGTGGTTTAAAGCAACACCGCGTGGCGATAAGTGAATCACATGCGGTTTGATACCTATAGCCGCTTGATTTTGTTTTGCTAACTCAATCGATTTTGCCAGCGGCTCAGCTAACATCACCATACCTGGTCCACCACCGTATGGTCTATCGTCTACGGTTTTGTGATTATCCTGCGTAAAATCGCGCGGATTAATCACATTCACACTATAAATTTTCCGCTCTATTGCCCTAGATGTAATGCCAAACTTAGTAATGGCATCAAACATCTCAGGAAACAAACTAATGACTTCAAAGCGCATTTTTCAGGGTCTAGAAATTCAGAGACTAAAAGTCTGCATCCCAATCCACTAGCATCGTCTTTGCTTCTAAATTAACATCTAATATGGTTTGTGCCGTAAAAGGAATCAGTCGCTCGTGACTTTCAGCCCCCTCTTTGCTACTCACCACAATCACATCATTTGCACCAGTTTCAAATACATCGGTTATTAGGCCAAAAACCACATCTTGCTGATTTTTAACGGTTAAGCCAATCAAGTCTGACCAGTAATATTCGTTTTCTGCGGCTGCAGGTAGAGCATCTCGTGGTACCGCTACCTGTTTACCTTTGCAAGCAAACGCCGCATCGCGGTCATCTATACCTTGCAACTTCACTACTAATACATCGTTGTGAATTTTTGCTTCAACAACATCTAGCTCGCGCCAGTTATCGTCTTTGCCAACCCACCAAGTATCGTAATCAAACAAACTGTCCATTGTCTCGGTATCAGGCACTACTTTCAGCCATCCAAAAACACCGTAGGGCGCCACAATGCGCCCCATGACTACTAAATTCTCTGGCAAATTATTTGACAGAGAATTTGATGTTATCTTAGTTGTTACCAGACTCATTGCTTAATGACTGCCTTAAACAGTCAGTCCAAAAGCAACGGTAATAGCCAATTAAGCGTCAGCTGCAGGAGTTTCTGCTGGCGCTTCAGCAGCAGCTTCGGCTGCTTTTGCGGCGGCGGCTTCTTCAGCTGCTTTAGCAGCCTCGGCGGCAGCTTTAGCATCAGCTTCAGCTTTTGCAGCATCAGCAGCGGCTTTAACTTTAGCAGCTTCTAAGGCAGCAGCTTTAGCTTTTGCGGCATCGGCTTTAGCAGCATCTTTAGCTTTAGCAGCTAAAGCAGCTTCTGGGCCTTTTGCATGCGTTTTAGCTAAACGTGCAACAGTGTCTGACATTTGTGCGCCATTACCTGTCCAAAAAGTAACGCGGGCTTCATCAATACGCAAGCCTTCTGCACCAGCTTTAGCTGATGGGTTATAAAAACCAACGCGCTCAATAAAACGACCATCACGACGATTGCGTGAATCAGCTACTACAACATTGTAAAATGGGCTCTTTTTAGAACCACCACGAGATAAACGAATCACTACCATAGCTATATTTCTCTTTAATAGAAAAGGTTATGCAGAAAGGCGCGGATTATACGTGAAAAACTAGAATCTTGACAAGTAAAATATTTCAATCAACCATAAACTGTTAGCGATTTCTGCGATATTCCAACGCCAAACTCACCAGCTCATGCTGTTTTTGCACATCCATTTTTTTAAATACATTTTTAATGTATTGGCGCACGGTTTCTGCGCTAATGCCCATTACCTCTGACACTTCTTTAGCACTTCTACGCTCGGTTAATAGCACAACACATTCTACTTCGCGCCGTGAAAGACCAAATTCTGCACTTAATCGCTCTGTCCAGAACTCATAATTTAAACTTAAGTCTTTAATTAATATAAGCACACTATAGCCATCGCGCCGCTCATCTGTTTGTTTATGCATACGACTTATGGATAAATAGTAGGGCCTTGGGTGTTGCGTTCGATGAACATAAATACTAATCGCATTATCCTGAGCATGCTGTGCATCAATCGCGGCGGCAATTGCTTGCTGCAAACGCAGATTATCTGGCGATAATTCTGCGGTTAATTTTTGATTAATGACTGTTAAACCGTTTTGGTTTTTAAGTAATATTTCTGCCGCATTAGAAGCAAATAAAACCTCTGCTCGGCTAGACACAATAATTAAAGCCTGCCCCAGGTGCGCTAAGCCTTGCTCTAGCATTTTTATGCGCCAACTATCGTCTTGCTTAGCACCATTGATTGTCATTTTAATTATTACCTCAATTTTAGCATTTGAAATGCCACTTACTCTTGTGGAAAGGCATTTAAACTGCTTGTTTCTTGTGCTAATTTACCATCATTATCATCTAGCATTTGCTCTTCTTTTAAATTTTGTGACGAAATAGATTTTTGTTTAAACTCAAATTTTACATCGCTATAATTGTAAATTGTATCTATTTGATTTATTTGAAAAGTTTTAATTATATTATACGACAATATAGATTTTTGCAATGTACTAACCACACCTATCAATTGATTTTCTTCATTAAATAATTGCACCCAATGTTGATTGGTTAATGGATCTAAATAGGCCTTGCGTAAATGATGAACAGGCGCCACAAAACGCTTATCTAGTAGCAAATCATCTACCTTATTAGGTAATTCATTTAAACCGTTTGGTGATAGCTGATAATAGCTCGCAATCGCGCGTTCATATTGCTTGCCCACGTATAGCCAATCTTGCTCTTTTTCACGCTTTAGTTTTGTATCTTCATTTTGTGAAACCACTGCCATACTCACTGCAATTGCCGCCACTAAAAACAATACCGCCAAATAAGCCAAGCCTGTCTGGCGGAATTGTATTTTGTGGCGCCAATAAGCTTGTTGTTTAACGCGCATAAGTTACCAGCTACTGTAAGCCACGCCATTGCTATCTACTCCAGTGGCGCCGCTAATCACATCGTATACGCGATTATCGCTATTTTGCGTGCTGATTATTTGCCAAGTATCGACTGTTTCAGTAATGGGGTCATCTGGAATAAATCTTAAATAGCGCTCGGTAACCATGGTTTGTAGCGTTGCTGGATAAACGCCTTTATCAGCATGATAATGATCAATTGCGTCGCGCATTTCTTTTAAATTTTGCTTTAATGCGGTTTCTTTTGTGCGTTGCAAGCCATCAAAATAGCGCGGCATGGCAATGGCAATAATGGTGGCAATAATCGCCATCACTACCATCAGCTCAATAAACGTAAAGCCTTGTTTACTCTTTTTTATAGGTCTATTACCAATAGTGCAATTACCAATCACGATATGCCACCCCGTTGTTTGCAATATCGGCACTTAGCGAAAAAACGTCATAGACATCGGCGCCTTCGCGCGGGTAATCCGCATCACTTGCATAACTGCGTTTACCCCATGTATCGGCTGGATTAAGTGTGCGCTCTGCAGGTAGTTTGTTTAATGGAAACATAGGGTCTGCTGGAATGCGCCTGATAAAGTATAGTTTTTGCTTATTGGGACTAGAGATATCTTCAACCCCTTCGGCCAAACTTTCTAAACTAGGCGGGTAGCCGCTATCACCTACCGCTCTTTTAATTTTGCCAGCATCTGCCGCCGCTTTATAACTATCAATCGCCATGCGAATCTGCCGTAGATTTTGCCTAAGTTCAGTCTCTTTTTTACGCTGAATATTTTTTTCTAAATAAGGCGTTGCAACTGCCGCCAGCAGCGCCAGCATGGCTACCGAAAACACCATTTCAATGTAGGAAAATCCGCGCGTTTTTTGCATCTTATTAAGCTTATATCACTGCTCTTGTTGGGCTGGCGGCGCTAAAGTGCCAGGAACTGCCCCACCGCCGAGTGAAAATCCTGATGGCAGCGGAATATTAATATTTTTAGGCGCTTCATCTTTAGGTACCGATACGGCTTGTGCAGGTGCTCTAGGCACGATAAATGGTGTGCCGCCATTAATAAGGCCTGGTGATGGCGCATTCCTACCTGCTTGACCATCGGCGCCTGTCCAAATGTCCGCTTCATGCGCTTCATAATTTTTGCGTGGGCGAATAATATGCGGCGTAATGGATAAGATGATTTCAGTTTTGCTTTTATTATCGCTCTGATTAGAAAATAATTTACCTAACAGTGGAATATCACCAATGCCAGGGATTTT
This sequence comes from Pseudomonadota bacterium, assembly GCA_040387535.1. Lineage (GTDB taxonomy): Bacteria > Pseudomonadota > Gammaproteobacteria > Burkholderiales > Methylophilaceae > Methylotenera_A. The sequence continues at coordinate 4,456 of JAZKDM010000065.1, forward strand.
GTTAATGGTTTTTCTATCTTGGTCGTCTATCAAGCCCGCCAAAATTTGCGTCTCACCATCATGCAAGCGTAATTGGGTAGAAGCTAAACGCGTGCCCACTCTAAACGCTACACTTTGACTACTGCCAGTACTGGCCACCACCTGATCGCCAATAGAGCCTACATTTAAATTAATTTTGATGGTCACATCATCGGTTGAGCTAATGGTTGGTTCCACTTCCAGCTTTAAGCCGGCGTCAATATATTGCACCGTTTGCGATGCCACGCCAGTAGACGCCACATTAGCGGTAAACACAGGTACTTTTTCACCAATATGAATGCGTGCAGTATCTTTATTTTTGACGCGGATTCTGGGGTTCGCCAGCAAATTTACATCGCCATCGGTTGCATTAAACACTAAGCCCGGCACACCATTTACCACCAGCGAATTGCCCGATACTTTTAAATCGCGTATGGTTAATATGCCACCAGCAGGCACTGGCAAACTGACGCCTGTGGGCGTGTTAACCCCTAAATTTTGCAAGTAGCTGCGTTTTACTTCTAATACCTGCAGCTCCAACATCACTTCTGCATCGGGCTTATCTTGTGCATAAATAATTTTTTCGGCCAAAGCTAAAATCTCTGGCGAATCTTTAATCAGCAAAGTATTCAGCCGTGTATCAATTTCGATATTGCGCATATTCAACATGGTGCGCAAAATTGTGCTCATCTGTTTGGCATCGGCATAATCCAACGTAAAACTTCGCACGCTTAAATCTTTGTAATCGCGCTGATGCAAAATATCGTTTACATAAATAATGGCTGAATTTTCGCTTAATACTTTTTTCTCTAACTGATTGGTTTGCAATAACAAATCCAGTGCATCGTTAAACGCCATGTTTTTAGCAAAAATTGTCGCTTTGGTATCACTGGGTACATCTTTATCTAAAATAAAATTAATTTTGGTGGTTTTTGCTAACGATTCAAAAATCATTTTCAAATTCACATCTCTAAACTCCATCGTGATGGGCTGATTAAAACTCAATTTTTTATTTAATTTAGCTTTTTGCTGTATGGCCTGCTTTGTTAATAATTGCTTGTACAAAGGCAACGCCTTTGGGTGTTGTGGATTTTCTAGCAATACAGTTTTTAGGGTTTCCATAGCCAATGCATCGTCAGATGCCATATTTTCCGGCTCTGTGATATGCATTAATCGCTGCGCTTCAGCAATCAGATTTTCATGTTTTTGCGCCATTTCAACTTTGCGTAAACCTTCTGTGGCGCGCAAATTCCCAGGGTCATATTGATTAAGCGCTGTATAAATATTGTTTAGCTCAACATAATCTTCGCGCTGCCAAGCCAGCTCTGCATTGGCTAAAAACGTGTAAATTGCCTTGTCACGCGCATTTATGTTAATAATTTTTTCAGGCGCTTGCAAAGCATGCGTTGGGTTTTGCAGGCGATTCTCAACATGCTCATCCACCTGCAATTTGGGCGCTGGCGTTTGGCACGCCACAAGCGGCAACAGCACTAGGCATAACGTTAAGTGTTGCCTAAAGGGTTTTAATGGCGGCTGTTTCATCACGTGACTTTCTTCATCTATGGTCTTAATTGGTTGTCGATGCCGTTAAGGTTTGCACTTTCTGCAGTGGCTGATACAAAAACTGCACTTGCACGCCCGTTTCAGATTCGTTAATCGCTTGCACAAGGTATTGCCCTAATAAAATATCACCCGTTTGTATGGGCGTTACTTCATTATTAAGGTTGATTAGCACACCTTTGCTATCACCTGTATTAATGCGCCCTAAATACTGAAACGGCAGCGGCGGCGCCATAGGTGGTGGCGCTTTAAAAGCTGGCTGAATTTTCTTAGTAGCGCTCACTTGAATCGCTTGTTTAGGCACCGCAAATAAATCCAACTGGCTTTGCACAGATTGCCGTGCAGATAATCTTAGCGTCGGCTCATTAGCCGTATGCATGACTGGCTGTTGAGAAAGCACCCGCGTTGGCAATACCATTTGTGTATCATTTTTATGCGCTTTATCTTGCTGATAAATATCCCAGCTCAGCCACAGCGTAATAAGCAAGGCCGCCCAAATCAAAATGGATTGGCGCGTCATGTAGCGCTCTTTGCAAAGTAAAAAGTCAATTGAATGCGCGCTTCTACAATTTCATCCAACACACTTTCACGATTAAATTGCAAAGTTTCAATCGCCACAAAAGGCATTTGAGTAAGAATTTCATTCAGTAACTGGTGAATTTCTGGATAGCTGGCAAACACGCTAAAAGTCAGCATATAGCGGCTTAAAGGCGCGTCATTATTGGCCTCTGTTTT
>JAZKDM010000065.1:6868-18340 GCA_040387535.1 Pseudomonadota bacterium
CTTTGCATCATCGCCAACCTATATTTAATTCAAACACATAAATTAAATTGGCCGCATCCTGCTCTACATGCTGGCTTAACAACACGGCATCGTTAAAGGCTGGATTGGTACGCAAATCGTTTAATAGCTGTGTAATCTCACTAAATTCTGCCGCCTCACCTTTTAGCTTAATCTCAGCGCGGTCTTTATTGGGGCTGATATTGGTCAGCTCAATATGCGGATTATGGTTTTTAATATTTTCTAAGGCAGCTAACATGGCCAGCCAAGGCGTGTTTAAATTTTTCTGTGCCTTATTTAAAGTCAGATTTAAAGACTGATTTTCTTGCTCAATATTAGCCTGCTGATTTTTATGATTAGTTAGCGCTATGCCATGCAATGGCTGTGTTTGCTGGCTGATTAAACTAATCTTTGCTTGGTCTACATCCGTTTTAATATGCTGATATTGCTGCCATAGCATTAGCAATGCAAACAAACTAGACATTAGTAATAGCCAAGCCCAAAGGCTAGGTCGTTGAAACGCTTTGCTGGCAAAATTAAGCGCATTGGCAGGCACGGGCAAACTAGCTAACCAAGCGGCATGTGGCATAGCTTTGCTAACTGGCTGCATTAATTTTTGGCGGCTGCTAATGTCATCGCGCCAGTTTTTATTCAAACCAGCCGATACATAGCTAGCAATTTTATTAGGCTGCTCTGCCGCTGGTACATGCATTAGGCTGCGGTTAATTAGTTGCTCGGCCTGTTGATATTCTTGATTGTGCGCTGGCACATCCACCAATACTTGTTGCCAATTGCCTTGCTTAATTTGGCATAGGGTTAGCCGCGCTGGCTCAGCCACCAGCATCCAGGCGTTTTCATGCTCGTTCAACATAAATAGCAAAGGCGTGATGCTATGAATATTAAAGTTGCATTGTTTAGCGCAGGCATCTAGCTGCTCACAAAGCGTTTCATCTATAGCGGCAGCTAGCATATTTTTGCCATACGCTTGCAGGCGCACTTTAATGCGCCAATCATCGGCAATTGCGCCATATTGCTGACGAAACGCATGCTGCGCGATGGCTTGCCAATCTTGTTGGCGGTAAATTCCATCGCGCCAAGGTAATACCAAATAGCGCACAAACGTGTTGGATAAAACCACTTGCAGAGTTTTGTCTTTAATTAAATGTGCGTTGGCCGCCAAAATACTACTTAATTCGGATAACTTAAATTCACTATCGCTTAGCATTTGCGGGCTGCTGCCAGCTTGTTGCAAAGCAAGGCCTTGCTGACTCAAGGCTAAAGTGACATTGGCTTTAAATAGCTTAAACATGGGGCGCCACCCGTTGCACTTCTTCTAATGTGGTTTCGCCTGCAAAAGCGGCTTGGCATGCGGCCTCATGCAAAAACTGTGTACCTTTTTTTTGTGCTAATTCTTTAATTTGACGAATGGACGCGCGATTGGCGATTAATTCACGCAACTCGTCATCTAATAACAAAATTTCGGCCACTGCACGGCGGCCTTTGTAGCCAGTACCACGGCAGGCGCCACACCCTTTGCCACGTTTTAGTGTGGCATCCACAGGGATAGTAAGATTTTTGCACAGCGCTGGCGTTGCTAAAGCCGCCTCTACACTTACTGGCTGCGCACAATGCTTACACACCGTGCGCAACAAGCGCTGCGCCACAACAATGTTTAGCGCCGATACAAAACTATACGCATCCACGCCCATATTTAAAAAGCGGCCAATCACATCAAACGCATTGTTGGCATGCACGGTGGTAAACACCAAATGCCCCGTTAAGGCCGATTGCACGGCAATTTGCGCGGTTTCGGCATCGCGAATTTCGCCCACCATTATCTTGTCAGGGTCATGCCGCAAAATTGAGCGCAAGCCGCGCGCAAAGGTAAGGCCCTTTTTTTCATTAACGGGTATTTGCAGCACGCCTGCCAGTTGATATTCCACAGGGTCTTCAATGGTAATTATTTTGTCATCGCCATGATTAATTTCGCTAATGGCGGCGTATAAGGTGGTAGTTTTGCCGCTGCCTGTTGGGCCAGTCACCAGCACCATGCCGTAGGGCATGGCAAATTGTTCGCGCATTGTTGCCATGGTGTGTGCGTTAAAACCCAGCACATCTAAGCGCAAACCAGAGGCTTTATCCGCCAAGGTTTGCTTATCCAAAATACGAATCACCACATCTTCGCCATGAATGCTGGGCATAATAGACACGCGAAAATCCACATCGCGCCCACGATAAATAGAGCGAAATCGCCCATCTTGCGGTACGCGCTGCTCAGTAATATCCAGCTCGGCAATCACTTTAATGCGCGAAACCACTTGCTCTGCCAGTTGCATATCGCTAATTGCACCCACTTGGCTTAATACGCCATCTAGGCGATATTTGATGACTAGCCCGTTGGGCGATGTTTCCAAATGAATGTCGCTGGCCTCTGCTTTTAGCGCGTCATATAAAGTTGAACGCACCAATTTAATAACGGGGCTGGCATCATTTTCAATTCTATTTAGCGATAACTCTTCGGCTATATCGGCTTCATTTTCGTTGCTGGCAACAAAGCCTATTGCGGTGTGAACGGTACGCGTTTCTTCTTCCATCTTGGCCAAATAGGCCGCAATATCGGCGTGATGTGCTAATTTTGTGCTAAAAGCGACGCCAATACGTTGCGCCGCCCACGATTGCAAACTTTGGTTATAAATATCCGCAAACACAAAAATGTAGGCATCGCTTTCGTCACGCAAAAGCACACATTCACGTTGTAGCGATTCTGAAAATGAAATAAGCGAAAAAACAGGCTGCAAAACCAGCATTTGTGAAAAGCTAATCGGCGTGTAAGCCACGCTATTCGCCAACGCGATGGTAAATTCCTCTGCATTTAGCTGGCTGGCTTGCTCTAAAGCCTCAATCGGGCGCATGCCATTTAATTTGGCCAATTTAGACGCTTGAATCAGCAAGCTATTTAAATTTTGCGCATTAATCATCGGCAGCCACCATCACTCAATGCCGCTGGCTAATTCAAATATTGGCATATACATCATCATTACAATGCCGCCAATTAATAAGCCGATCAGCGCCATTAAAGTTGGCTCAAATATTTTGGTAAACCTGTCCACCCAGCGCAGCATTTGCTCTTCATGAAAACTAGCGGCACGCTCCATCATTTTATCCAGCGTACCGGTTTTTTCGCCTACACTAAATAAGCGCAACGCCACTGGCGTGGTTAAGTGCGCATGGTGCAAGGCTTGCGAAAAAGGCTGGCCTTCGGCAATGGCTTTTTTGGCCTGCTGCAAATTGCTCCTTAGGCCAGCACCCAACAAGCTATCCACCATCGTTAATCCATTTGGCACAGGAATGCCGCTTTTTAACAGCATAGAAAACGTGCGGTAAAAACGCGATAAATGATAAACCCTGACTTTTTCGCCCACAAAGGGCAGCTGGCACAAGCTGTCGTACAGTTTCGCGCGCATTTCTGGGCGTGCTAAAAGTGTCACTAAAACAGCAATCAACCCAAGCGCCAACAGTAGCAAATACAATCCATATTGTTGCGAAAACTGACCTAACTGCAGTAGAAACTGCGTACTGGTTGATACATTATTCACTTGCGTTTCATAAATTTTGCTAAATTTTGGAATCACATACACAATTAAAAATACCAGCACCGCTAGCCCAAAACTCACCACAATTGCAGGGTAAATGGATGCGCTAATAATGCGCTTTTTAAGTAAATCCACATTCTCTAAATACTGGCCATACCTTAATAAAGCTTCAGCCAAATCACCTGTCGTTTCAGCAGCGCTAATGGTTGCTGTAAATAAGCTGGGGAACACATTGGCCTGTAGCATAAATGCCTGAGACAGAGTTTTACCTTCGCTAACCGCATTCAATAATCCCTGCAAAATATGTTTATTATTGGAGTGCGTTTCTTTGGCAATTAGCGTTTCGAGTACATCTATTACCGATAGCCCCGCCTCAAACAACACGCGAAACTCTTGGCAAAATAAAATCAGTGGGAAAGGTTTGGTTTGTTTAATACTTTTTAAACTAAATATTGATTGCTGTGACTGTACATTTAACACGGTTAAACCTTGCGATTCAGCCAGTTTTCGGGCTTCAAGCAAAGATTCAGCATCGATATCAAATCGATAAGGCAACTGGCCATCTCGCAATACACGTAATTGATATTGCATGATCAATTCACAATATCGGCGTTTTCATCGTCACCACCAGGCTTGGCATCAGCGCCTAAAGACAGCAAATCAAACTCTGCTTTTTCACCAGGAATGCGATAAATATAGGGCTGATTCCATGGGTCAGTTGGGATATCTTTTTGCAAATAAGGCCCGCGCCATTTTCTTGCTGTGGGCGGCGGCGTCATTAGTGCCATTAAGCCTGCTGCTTGGTCTGGGTATGCGCCGTTATCTAGCCTATACACATCAAGCGCCTTTTTAATTGAATCAATTTGCGCTTTGGCGGCTTTTACTTCTGATTGACTTAGCTGATTAAAATATCGCGGCCCAACATAGCTCACCAATAAGCCAATAATAACCATCACCACTAATAATTCTATTAACGTGAAACCATGATTTTTATGGCCATTTCTCATGTTTTAATCACTTTGTTGTAAATAATTTGACTAATTATTCGTCTTAACAAATCAATTTGTTAAGACGAATAAACTTAAAATAAAATCGTATAAAAAAACCTCAGCTGGCTGAGGTTTTTTTATTTAAGCTAAATTACAAAGTGGTAAAACCAAAGCTGGCATTATCAATGGCGCTGTCATCGCTAGTACAAGATGGGTGATCACCCAATGCTTGAAATTGTGTATCTAAATCTAATAATTCAAAGTTTTTAGGTGAAGTTGTATCTAAACCTAAGGCCTCGCGCACTTTCCATGCAAAAGCGTGGTCGGTGCAAGAAGTATCACCAGATACGCCAATTGCGCCCACTTTTACACCACCTTTATACACCGCTAAACCACCACCAAACACATTAACACCACCCACGCGTTTGCCACGCAATGGGTCACGATTCGTGCCATAAAAATCTGGGTTGCCGCTGTAGGCAGCTTGTGCATCTACTGGGTTAGATTCTTGCAAACCAAACAAGCTGCCGCCTGGCTGTACTGCAGCATACAAAGCACCTGTTGAAATGGATACGCCATTTAAACTAAAGGCATTGGATGTATTGGCTTTTTGGGCCGAGATGACGCGGCTACCTAACCACTCGCTGCGGCTTGCCAGCGCACCTTTGTCGCCGGTTGTTGTAACTTCGCACACCTTGCCTGTTTCATCAACAAAAGTTACCCACATATTGAGATGAAAACCACCTGTGTTATTGGCTGCGTATACGTTATTTGCTGCACTGCTTAGTGCGCCATAAGAAATATCGCTGCACGCTGCATTAGCTGCACCACTGGCTAAAAAGCCAGCCGCTGCCAGCATTAATGCCATCAAGTTTGTTAGCTTTTTATTCATTCTCTGCCCCTTAAATTATATTCATCGATATAAGCAAAAATTAGATTGTAAAAAAATGTTACAACCAAATCTTAAAGGCAAAAAAATAGTCTCACAACCCCCCAAATGGGGGTTAAGGAGACTAGTAAATTAAGAAAATAGGACTATAAGATACTGATTAAAAATGACTTATTTTATCCGCCTATTTTTACAAATGCACTTAAACCTAGGATTTGTAGCGTGTTGGATCTTGCAGATGCGCTTGCATAAATCCTTCACGACGCAAACGGCAAGAGTCACATTTACCGCAGGCATGGCCTTGATTATCAGCCTGATAACAGGAAACTGTCATCGCATAATCTACCCCTAATTGCATGCCTAATTGAATAATTTCGGCTTTAGTCATATCAATTAATGGCGCATGAATGGTAATTTTTTTGCCTTCTACCGCGCTTTTTGTTGCTAGGTTAGCCATTTGCTGAAATGCGGCCACGTACTCGCCACGGCAATCGGGGTAGCCAGAATAATCTAATGCGTTAACGCCAATAAAAATATCTTGTACATGCAATACCTCTGCCCAAGCTAAGGCCAGCGATAACATAATGGTATTGCGGGCGGGCACATAGGTAACAGGAATGCCAGCTGGAATAGGATTAGCGCCACTTTCTGGCACATTAATGGCATTATCGGTGAGAGCAGAGCCGCCAAATAAGCTTAAATCTAGCTGGGCGGTTTTATGCGCTGCGGCACCTAAGGTTGTTGCCACATTATTTGCCGCTTGCAGCTCCGCAATATGGCGTTGATGGTAATCTAAACTCAGGCAATAACACTCAAAACCCTGCGATTTTGCAATAGCCAAGCACGTGGCAGAATCTAGACCGCCCGATAAAAGTACAACCGCTTTTTTTGTCATACGCCCTGCTTTTCGCCCCAAAGAATTTTATGTAATTGTATTTGCATGCGCACGGGTAATTTGTCTTGTAAAACCCAGCTAGCAAGTTCATCGGCTTTAAGCTCATGATAACTTGGCGAAAATAGCACTGGGCATTTTTCGGCTAACTTAAGCTCTGTTAATTTAGCCTTGGCCCAATCGTAATCCGCGCGATTGCACAGCACAAATTTAATTTCATCACTGGATTTAACATGCGCCAAATTCGTCCACAGCATATTTTTTTCTTCATTAGAAGCTGGGGTTTTAATATCCAAAATGATTGATACGCGCGCATCAACTGGCTCAATATCCATAGCGCCGCCTGTTTCTAACGACACGCTGTAACCTGCATCGCATAAGGCTTTTAACAATTCATGACATGGCTTTTGTGCCAGCGGCTCGCCACCAGTCACTGTGACATAATGCGCGCCAAACTCGGCTACTTTATTTAAAATATCAGCAATTTCCATATTGCTGCCACCGCTAAACGCATAGGCAGTATCGCAATAAGTGCAGCGCATGGGGCAGCCGGTTAGGCGAATAAACACCGTAGGCAAACCAAAACGACTAGTTTCGCCTTGAAGTGAATAAAATATTTCGTGTATTTTTAACGCTGCCATACCCATGCCAATCAACAATAAGTACTTATTTTACCGCGAAAGCGTGTTTTCACTAAAATTTAAGGGCTAGCTATTTTTTGATACAAGATAGGAATACTGAGTAAAGCAAAAAGGACGCAAGCGTCCTTTTTGGGTGTGCATTATTACTATGCCTATTTTTATTTATGCATGCTAACTGCCAAGCAAGTTAAGCCAAGTTAGCTTTAACTTGACGGCGGCGGTGCAAACTAAACAAACCTAAGGCAGATGCCATTAATGGCAATGCTGCTGGAACGGGCACTGACGATACGGGTTGGAATCTTAATCCCACCACAAAGTCATCAAAATCATAATCATTTGCGCTGCTATCGTTTAGGCCAAGAATGTAATCAAACGGGCCGTAATCAATGCCGTCAATATCTCCGGGAATAAAGCCATCCATAATTACAAAGCTTCTGCTAAGCCCGTTTATAAAGCTTTCATTCACACCATCGGTATCAACAAATCTAAATTTAAGCGCACCTGCATCCACTACTGTAGAGATTTCTTCGCCAATAGCATCCCACTCATTTAAGCTATTAAAAACCTCAAAGCGAAAACGATTAATGTGAGTGCTGGATTGACCCAAATAAACAGCGGTTAAATTTCCATCATATAGCGCGTTGACTGTACCGGTAAAACCAGTATCGCGTGGGCCAGTGTATGTTACTGGCTCGCCATCGTAATCAACAAAGTTAATGGCCTCAGCATCGAGTATGGATAACCCCTCTGCCTGTACATTCATGCTACCGATTAGTAAAAAGACGACAATTAACAGATTTTTCATTTTTATTCTTCCCAATTAATTTAGTGTGGAGACAAAATTATCTGAAAAGGAAGGTTGCTTCACAACTACTCAAATAGGGGATATTTGCATTGGGGAAAACACTGTTTAATTACACGCTTAAAAAAATGCCCTAACAATTTATAGTAATTGTTAGGGCATTAAAATGGCCATTATTTAAGCACTGATTTATTTAGTGCAAGTTTATTTAAGTGCTTCTAAGGTTTTTAAGCGCTTTTGTGCGTTGGGTGTTACTTCAGCGTCTGGGTATTTGGCGACCAAATCGCGCAACGTTTTTTTAGCATTGGTTACTTGCCCTAGCTGAATCTGGCTATTGGCCATGCTGTACATAGCGTCTGGCACTTTTGCGCTGCTTGCATGTAAATCAATCACTTTTTGCTGAGTAGCAATACTGGATTTGTAATTTTTCAATGCAAATTGCGAGTAACCCATGCCGTATAGCGCATCGGGTACCAACTTGCTTGTTGGGTGGTCTTTTAAAAAGCTATCAAAAGCGGCGAATGCCTCTTTATGCTTAGCCGCTTTGCTTAAGCTATCGGCTTCAGCAAACGCTTTAACATCCACTTCTTCTACTACCACAGGCGCTACGGCTGCAACTGGCGGCGCTACAGCGGCGCTTTCAATTTTGCGCAACCTAGTATCGGTATCAGTATATAAATCTTTTTGGCGCTGTTGCGTAGTCTCTAAATGGTGATTAGCAAGCTCTAGCTCACCTTTCAAATTAGCGATTTCCTGCTTCAGTGCCTCAAGTTGATTTTGCATATCAGCCAAGCCTTGACCTTTAATCACGGCATCGGTGGCGGCTTGGTTTTTCTTCAACTCATTAATGGCAGCTTGATTCGCCTCAAAATTAGTTTGGCTTTTGGCTTCTACCTCTAAAATCTTTTTGCGCGCTTCCTTGTCGTCAAACAAAGCCGCTTGACTGTTGATTGCAGTACTAGCAATCAACAGTACAAATAAGTTTCTTGGTAGATTTTTCAACATAACACTAGGCAAAATAATTACTCGCCTTGGTGCACGATATCAACACGACGGTCTTTATCGCATGCTTCGCCTGCACAATTTTGTGTGGCTTTTTCTTCGCCATAACTCACTGTTTCAATTTGTGAATCTTGCACGCCTAATAGGTTAAGTGCTTTTTTAACCGCAACAGAGCGACGTTGGCCTAATGACAAATTGTACTCACGTGTGCCACGCTCATCCGTATTGCCTTGCAAAATCATTTTGGCACCAGTGTTAGCCAGCATATATTTGGCATGCGCCTCTACAATTGGGCGATATTCCGCTTTTACAGCATCGCTGTCGTAATCAAAATAAATATTGCGTTTAGATAAAATATTGTTTGGATCGCGTAATGGATTGCCATCAGCAGAGCCGTTAGCATTGCCATCTATATTCACTTCTTTCACCGCGTTTGCATCAGCACCAGTGCCATCTGCACTTGTAGATGCGGCAGTAGGGCTTTTATCCTCTACTTTGGCTGGTGTAATTGGGGTGCTTTTACAAGCCACCAACAATACTGCCAAGCTTAATGCTGTGATTAATTTCGTGTTTATTGCCGTTTTTCTGATCATATTGCTCTCCTATTTTATGCCTTGATAAGGACTTAAGTTTAAAACTAAATACAATTATTTAGCGCACAAATAAATGTGTCAAATCTTTTAAATACACATTTTTTACTGATTAATTCAATAAAGGGCCCCATGCTGGTTCGCGCACATCACCTGCGGCGTCATTTAAACGTTGGCGCACTTTTCCATCTGACGAAACTGCTGCAAGCGCACCGCGTCCACGTACCTTTGTTGCGTACAGAATAACGCGGCCATTTGGCGCAAAGCTTGGCGATTCATCTTGACTACCTTCTGACAACAACTGTACCTGACCTGTAGCCATATCCTGCATAGCCACCTTAAATTTTCCGCCATCGTTGCGGATATAAGCCAGCAATTTGCCATCAGGCGAAAATTTTGGCGATACGTTATAGCCGCCTTCAAATGTTACACGCGTTGGCGTACCACCGCTAACGGGCACTTTGTAAATTTGCGGTTTACCACCACGGTCTGAACTAAAATAAATGTGACTGCCATCTGGCGAAAATACAGGCTCTGTATCGATTGCATTACTTTTAGTGATTAATTTTAAACCGCTACCATTGGCATTAATGGTGTGCACTTGCGAGTTGGCACCATAAGTTAAAACAATCGCCAACTTACTGCCATCTGGCGACCAAGATGGCGCACTATTATTGCCTTTAAAATTGGCTAATACTTCGCGACTGCCACTGGTGAGCGATTGCACAAAAATAATGGGCTTTTTCTTTTCAAATGATACATAAGCCAATTTAGTGCCATCTGGCGACCATGCTGGCGAAATAATCGGCTCATTCGAAGAAACTACGGTTTGCGGATTAAACCCGTCTGCATCCGCCACCTGCAAGGCATAGCGCTTACCCATTTTAGTAATGTAAGCAATACGGCTGGCAAACGCACCAGGCTCACCTGTGAGTTTTTGATAAATAATATCGGCAATTTTATGGGCCGTTGTGCGCACTTGGTTCGGCGCGATTTGATAATCCATACCTGCCAGTTGCGTTTGCTTTAAGGCATCCATTAGCTGAAAACTCACTTTAAAGCGCCCGCCTGCTATTGGCTCAACACTGCCCACCGTTAATGCCTGCGCTTGTAGCGCAACCCATTCGGCGTATTTAATTTGCGCAGGTGTTGTTGGCAGATTCGCCATACCACGTGTTTCAAGCACCCTAAATAAACCGCTTCTTTTTAAATCGGCACTAATAATATCGCTGATGCTATCTTTGGTGGCTCCTGCATTGCCAAAAGGCACTACCGCGATTGGGATTTGCTGTGCACTACCGCCACTAATTTCAATATCGAGTGCCGCAAAACTGATATTTGCCATTAAAAAGCTGGCTAAAAAAGCAATTAATTTAGTTAGTTTCATTATCTTTTAGTGTTGTACCTGCTCAAAAGTTCAATCAAATTCTACTGTAAATGAGAATTGATACCACCCCATTTACATTTTAATTACATCTTTTACGTTTTATTTACATTACATCGCCATCGCTAAAAGGCTATTCGTTTGGCTTAAACTTCAAATTTAAATTTCTAAATTTAGCATAAATAGCAGGGTCACTTGGAAGCGGCAATGGCTGAGAGGCCGCTATAGCTCGCTCTACGGCATCATCACAAGCAGTGCTGCCACTGGATTTGACCAGTTTTGGCGGGCCACTTAATTCACCTGTTGGTAGTAAACCCACATTAAACTGCAATTCGGGATTGCCATCGCTGCATAAGGTTTTATTTACATTACCGCGAATTTTACTTTTAATTTTATCGGTATATTCACCAATCACACTAGCACTAGCCGCACTTGCCGCCTTAGTATCCGTGCCCGTATTTTCATTTAGCATGTCTTGTTTTAGTTTATCTAAGGCTTTTTGGCGATCAAGATTTGCTTGTTTTTCCGCCGCTTTAGCGTCTTTTAGTGCATCTTCACGCATTTCTTCTGCTAATTTTTTAGTAAGCGCTTCTTTCTTTTGCTTTTCCAGTTTCTCTAGCTTTAACTTTTCTAGCTCCGCTTTTTCTTTTTGCTCAAGCTCTTTTTTCTTTTTTTCCAGCGCTATATCAACTT
>JAZKDM010000066.1:0-3491 GCA_040387535.1 Pseudomonadota bacterium
ACGGCGGTCTAGCCAACTTAAAAAAGGTACTTGAAAACTCAAAGTAACTGGCCAGGAATCTGGCGCAACAAGCAAAAAACCATGGTGGAAGTTTTGGTAGATTTATAAATCTAAACTAAAACCAATTAAAAAGGATTGTAAGCACGCTTACAATCCTTTTTTTATGTTTTAAATATTAAGTTCAACTATTCATGATTTAACCACTTTAATGGTGCAAGAATCATTTGTATGCGAAGAAAACTACAGGTGACACAATTGGCAAGTACTGACACTTTTTGTCAGCTGTTTCTGTAATAAAGCAATTTTTAAGACCTCTTTAAACCCTAAAAAACACAATACAAACATCATAAAACTGCCACATTTAACTATTTAATCTATACAAATCATAAAGTTAGTTGAATTTATAAAAAGTTGGCACAGCCGTTGCTAATATACTTTCAAGCACTGGTAACAACTACTGATTCAGTGTTTGATTATTGGGTGTAAGCAACTTAATTTAAATTATTTAAAGGGATTTAAAATGAACATGAACAAAATGAAAACATCAGCACAAAAAGGTTTTACATTAATTGAGTTGATGATTGTTATTGCAATTATCGGTATTTTGGCTGCTGTTGCATTACCACAATACAAAAACTACACACAAAAATCTGCAAACTCTGCATGTTTGTCTGAAGCAACTGGCTTCGTACGCGGCGCTACTGCTGCTATCGCAAACGCTGATGTAGCACTTTGGCCAACTATCACTAACAAAGCCTGTACAGCTGCTTACCCAACTGCACCTGCTTCTGCTGCTGCAATGGCAACGGCATATCCAGTAGGCGCAACAGGTACATTTGCACCAGCATCTCCAGGCGGTGTAGTACCAGGAACTACAACAGCAATCAACGTTGTATGCGCATATGACACAGGTAATTGCTCATTAAGCTAATTTACAAAAGCTGTTTTACGCAATAATAAAAAAGAGGCCAACGGCCTCTTTTTTATTACCTTCAAATGGTGTGTACTATCGCTTGTTGCGTCTATGTGTTACTTTAACAACAAATAATTGATAATTAATTGGCTAGTCATGCTGCATAAAATCACTCCCTTAAATGTGCTTAACGCAACTATCATTCTATTGTTTGTTGCGCTGGTTGTCGTATTACCCAGCTGGCATTTTATGACGCCCTTTACCATTTGGTTTATGGATGGGCAGCGCATTTTAGAGCTGTTATTACTCAGCTTAGTATTAATGGGTGGCGTTAGTGTTAAGAAAAGCCACTCCAACAACTCAATACCGATATTATTTAATCCCAAAATTCGCTATGCACTTTTTATACTGCTTGCACTAGCTATAGTTTCTAGTGTTTTGGCGATATCGCCCAGGCATGCCTTGATTGAGGTGAGCACTTTTGCGGCATTGTGTTACTTAGCGTTATATGTTGCGTACTTATTCTGCGAACATGAAGCGCACTTTATAAAGTACTTTATATGCGCATTGTGGGCCAGCATGCTGCTTTTTATGATTACTTTTTACGTGGTATATGCAGCAGCAGCTGTAAATAGAATACCGCTTATTTGGCCGCAACCATTTATTGGATTTACTAATATTAGGCACTTCAATCAATACCAGCTTTGGGGATTGGGCTTGATTTCCCTGCCGCTTTTGTATATTGAGTTTAAAAAACATACTCGAATTTTTCTACAATTGGTACTGGCTGCATGGTGGGCCATGCTATTTTATTCGGCATCACGCGGCGTTTTACTTGCTTGGGGTTTTGGCTTGGTAATGACTGTAGCTGTTTATAGAAAGCTCGCATGGCCTCTTGTAAAGCTGCAGCTTGTGCAAATAACCGCAGGATTTTTGGCTTATTATTTTTTATTTAAGTTATTACCGGCCTTTTTGAAACTGCAATTAGTGACAGGCACCGTAATGAGGGAAACGGCTAATGACCGATTAGCCCTATGGCTTCAAGCCATTAACCTTGTAAAAGAATCGCCGCTGTTTGGTGTAGGCCCAATGCACTTTGCATGGAATTACCAAATCAGCGCACACCCACACAACAGCGTTTTACAAGTAGCTGCAGAATTTGGCTTGCCTGCCATTTTGATTATTTTAGCTGTTGCCGCTTATGGAATTTACTGCTGGATAAACCGATTTAGCGCACATAATATCAGTACGCAAAGCATAAAGCACAAGCAATTAGCCGTTGTATTATTTTTCACAATAATGGCAAGCGCGGCATATTCGTTAGTTGATGGCGTAATTGTGATGCCAATCAGCCAAGTGCTGATGTTCACCATATTCGGCTTAATGATAGGACATTATTGCAATAGAGAAACCAAGACAACAATTGATACATCTTTGCAACGCAGTAGATTTAGACCTATTTTTGCGGTCGTCGTGTTGCTTGCAATGATATGGTCTACTTTACCAGAGATAATTCGGGGCTTATCTGGTCATGAAAAAGGATTTTCTGTTGGCTACACGGCGGCTGGCCCTCGCTTTTGGCGTGAAGTAAAATGACTGCTATATTAATAACTTAATCAATTATTGCGCACCACGAGTACCACTCTCAAGCACCTCTGCATGTAGACCGCACTGCGCTAATATAAACGCCGCGGCGCTACTGCGGCGGCCAGTTTGACAATATACGATATAGTTTTTGGTTTTATCTAGATTTAATGCAAATTCGCGCAACTCGTGCAGGGGTGCGTTGATGGCACCGGCGATATGTTCGTGCTTGAATTCAGAGGCAAAGCGTACGTCTACCCATATGGCATTGCCGCTGGCTACTTTTGCATCGGCTGCTTGTCGGCTAATGCTGTTAACAATCGGCGCTTTTAAAAGCTCAATAAAATCTTGTTTTTTCAGACGTAATAATTGGCCGCTGGTTTTCATGGTAACGGTTGCGTTACGCTTATTGTCTGAGGCTAGCGCTTCTTCGCCAAAGCCTGCGCCTGTAGATATTTCGGCCAGAACAACGGGCGGCTGGCTCATATCGGTGATGCGGCTAACAATGGCTGTGCCTTGTTTAATCAAGTAGTAATAATCACCCTCTTGGCCTTGCGTAATAATGGTTTGATTGGCTTCTACATTTAACTCGGTCATGCGCGAAAACATGGCTTCAATATTGGGTGGTGGTAGGCGGTTAAATACGCCGCCATTCACCTGAAAGGCGTTAAAGCTACCCGTATCCAAATGCCGATTATTAGGTGCAGCATTCGTTTTGGGTTCATTTTTCACTGGGGAAAAGCCTGACAGCTGATCCCAAGTCATCATAATATCCAGCAAATCCAAATCTATACGCATGATTTCTATAGGCGTTAAGGCAATGGTGTCTTTAATTTTTAAACGCTCAACATCCAGCGGAAATTTTGCGGCATCGGTGCCTGCGCGCAGTATCAGCTTGTTGCCATTTTCATAACGAATTCCTAAATCGCCTTTCACCAAATACAAAGCCTGTGTAGTGGCGTTCATGCGCGTAGGGTCTAAATCTTTGCTGATG
>JAZKDM010000067.1:0-1338 GCA_040387535.1 Pseudomonadota bacterium
ACGGCAACCGCCATAATTTGGTAAGCCAGAACAATTTGAATGCGAAAAGCGAGAAGTTTGCTAAAGGCGAAGTTTTGATGGATAAATAATTGCTGCATAGCCTGCTATTTTAATGGTGAACAGCCGATTTATTGCAATTAATCACCGAAAAAGTGATTAAATTTTGTAGGTTTTAAGCGCGCTGGTAAAGCCAAGCGGTGCATGCTAAAGTCGAAAAGGTTAGTGCAGTGAATAAGGTAGTAAGCGTGATGTTGCTTATGAACAAGTAATTTCATGCCGATGAGTCGTCGTTGACCTAGTGCGATTCTACCGATATAGATTAGGCGCACTAACCCCTACCATCCACTTTTCTTTTTTTGGAATGGCTGCTTAAAGCCATTCTCAATTGCAAAATAGCCGTTAATGAATAGGCTAAATAAAATACTTATATTTAAACTATTTCCTACATTCCGCAGTCAACCTAATAACTAAAACTCACGTTGAGTTGAGCTAGTTGTTTGAGTCAGCAGAATTTAGTATGCATTGCCATGCATCTTGTGTAAGCTCTCGCAGCTTTCTAAAGCGCCCATCAGCTAAACTCGCTGATAAATAAATTTATCAATTTAAGGAATGTTATGAAAAAAGTATTACTGGCATCATTATTAGCTTTGTCTGTTTCAAACGTAGCTTTTGCAGACGACATTATTGATTCTGCCACGGCGGATGGTTCGCTAAAAACATTAGTAACGGCAATTCAAGCCGCGGGTTTAACCGATACATTAAAAGGTGACGGCCCATTTACCGTATTTGCGCCTAGCGATGCGGCATTTGCCAAATTACCAAAAGAAAAATTAGATGCATTGTTAAAAGACAAAGCGGCACTTACAAAGCTATTAACGGCTCATGTTGTGGCACATAAAATCACGGCAGAAGATGTTCAAGCGGGCAAAGTAAAATCGATTGAAGGCCATGAATTAACATTAGATGTGTCAGCCGGCGTTAAAGTAGACGGCATTCCAACGGTTGGCGGCAACGATATTAAAGCGGATAACGGTATGATTTATGTGCTGGATACTGTGTTGATGCAAGAGCCAGAAAGCAAAAAGAAAGTACATAAAAAGAAAGCGGCTTAATTTTTTTAAGTAGTTAAAGGCTTTAAAATTAGAAAAAGCGGGTGTTGGCTAAGGCCAAGCCCGCTTTTTTATTGCTAAGCTAACATAAGCTAGGCGATATCTATTTAATTAATACCACTTTAGGTACTCGCCATAAGTACCAGCTAGCAATGGTTCTGTAAGGGCTCCATGCCTTGCCGATTTCGGCAATCTGCTTGCGATTCGGCGCTATTTCTAAGCGCTTAAG
>JAZKDM010000067.1:1438-13529 GCA_040387535.1 Pseudomonadota bacterium
TCAAATTCACTGGCTAATAATTGATTGGGTGTAGGAAAACTACCGTCATACATCGCCAAAAAACGCTTAATAATGGCATCGCCCGCTTTGCCATGCAGTTGCTGATAAGCCACTGCCCGCACTAGCGCTTGAAATGGCTCTCGCTCTGGTCTGGCTTCAAAAGTGCAAGGGCCTACGGTGGCGATTAATGCCGCCCAATCGTTATCTAAGGCGCTTAAAAAATCGGTAGCTATTTGGTAAGGTTGCATATTTGCATCATAGCGGTGAACTTTGCCCCATGTAAACTGTTAAAAATATATCTGATTGATTTGACTGCCCGTATGGATTTATTTAAAAACGATACGCCCGCAATACAAGAAATTTTGCCCGATGTTTGGTTACTCAAAAGTTTCGCTTTGGCGAATGAAGCGATGATTGAGCAAGATTTAGAAAGCGTGATTTCGCAAGCACCACTGCGGCATATGATGACGCCAATAGGTTTTGCGATGTCTGCCGCTATGACTAACTGTGGCGATTTGGGCTGGGTTAGTGACCGCAAAGGTTATCGCTATGATGCAAAAGACCCTAACACTGCCAAGCTTTGGCCAGCAATGCCAGATTCATTTTTGGCTTTGGCAAAACAAGCGGCACTTACGGCAGGATTCAAAGATTTTGTGCCAGATGCTTGTTTGATTAACCAATACAAAGTGAATGCCAGCATGGGTTTGCATCAAGATAAAAACGAAGTAGATTTTAATCAACCCATTGTGAGTGTGTCGCTAGGCTTGCCAGCGATATTTTTATTTGGTGGATTGCTACGCAGCGACAAGCCGCATAAAGTGTCATTGGCACATGGTGATGTGCTGGTGTGGGGTGGAAAATCGCGCTTAAACTTTCATGGCATTATGCCTGTTAAAGCCAGCCAAATTGCTGTGCTAAATACACAGTCAAATCAGTACCTTAAAAATCACCGAGTTAATTTAACCTTGCGTAAAGCGGGTTAACGCAAAGTAACACTTTTTTAGCAAAAGTATGTGCTCAACAAGCTGTTTGTTCAAAACCGGCTTTAAATACCAAGCGCATATTCATCAAAGCCGCCATAACTCTCTTCAATTTCTTGGCCTTTAAATTGCAAGCTTACTTCAACACCCGATTCGCTATACTCTTCCAGCTCATCGCCTGCAAAGTCATCAGAGCGCAACTCTAAATCTTTCATCTTGCTTGGTAATACTGTTTCTTTACGTTTTTGCCTAGGCATTTTAAAACCCCTTTCCACTCATCTTGTTTTTGGAATACTACATAAGATGATAAGCAGAAGTTATGCCAACTGATTGCACAAAATGTTAATTTAAATAAGCCTTTAAATACAAGGCTTGCAAGGCAGTTGGCAGGTTTTTTTAGAATTGACTGAGGCCAAAAAATGACAAAAGTGTGCCTTTTTAGATAAGGGTGTTAAAAAATGCACATATTTAACGTTATTAACAAAGCTTATTTGAATTTAAGCTTAAGTCTTAACCACATTTGCGTTAAGGCATTGCCATCTAATTTGTAATGTTTGTGCAAAGGCTGTTTTACTTCCCAGCTGGCTGTCATGCCTGCTGGAAAAGTCACTAAATCGCCTTTACCAAAACTAACAGGCGCGCCGCCAGTTGGCGTAATCACACATTCACCTTCTAAAATATAAGCAATTTCTTGCTCAGGAAACGTCCATGGAAATACAGACACTTCTTTTTGCCAAGTGGCCCATTTTTTAACATTTAGCGTTTCTAAACGGCTTTGGGCAGGATTTTTTTCTACAATAATTTGTGACATATTTGGGCTCATTTATTAGGATTAATCATTCAGAGGCTTTATTTTAGCGTATCAATAGTAAAATAGTTTTTTTAACTTAATTAACCGCCATACAAGTCAATTTATGCAAGTCAATCTAAATCAGGCAATTGCCAAGCTTAAAGCGGGCGAGGTAGTGGCGATTCCTACCGAAACGGTTTATGGCTTGGCGGCAGATGCGACCAATGAATCGGCTTTGCGCCAAATTTATGCTCTTAAACAGCGCCCTGCCGATAATCCATTAATTGTGCATATTGGCGATATGGCGCAAGTGTCCGATTGGGCAGCGGAATTTTCACCGCTAGCACAAAAATTAGCTTTAGCCTTTTGGCCAGGCCCATTTACCTTGGTTTTACCTGCAAGCTCCCACGTTTCTGCGGTTGTTAGAGCCAATGAGCCCACAGTGGCACTACGCGTGCCCAGCCATGCGCTAACATTGCAATTGCTTAAAGAAAGCGGGTTGGCGTTGGCGGCGCCTTCTGCTAACAAATATACGCAATTAAGCCCAACCACGGCGGCGCATGTGGCAGCTGGCTTGGGTGAGCAGGTTGCGGTGCTGGATGGCGGCGCTTGCCAGATAGGCATTGAATCAACCATTGTGAGTGTGGTAGGTGACAATTGGCAATTATTGCGCCATGGCATGATTACAGAGGCGCAAATTGGTGCGGTAGCGGGCAAGCCTGCCATGTTAGGTGCAGCTATTGTGCCAAAAGTGCCAGGGCAGCATATTTTGCATTACTCACCTAAAACACCGCTTAAATTATTTGATGATTTACCTAGCTTAATCAGCTATCAACAAAACAGCACTCAAACTTGTGCCGCTTTAATCATTGATGACAATTCGCCGCAAAATTTAGATTTTAATTGTATCTATTTACCCAAAAAAAATGCACAAGTAGCAGAGCATTTGTATGAGGCGCTACATCGTTTAGATGCGCTTAAAGTGGCGCAATTGCTGGTTTTAAAGCCGCCTAATTCGCCAGAATGGTTAGCAATTTTAGACCGCTTAAATCGTGCGGCGAGAGATGATTAGCCATCGCGATTGCTTGTTTTTTAGCTAAAAAGCGAGTAACTTTATGTTCACTCAAGTCGTTTTTTTAAGCCAAATATTGGGGGTAAAGCGATGGACAACAAATATGGTTTAGGTAGTAGCAAGGTGGCAACCGAGCATCACGAAACTCACCACAAAACAGCACCTATTCATCCTGTTAGCTGTAAATTTTGCAATGGTACTAATCTTACTTTAAGCCCTACCATGCACGATCACCGTTGCAACGATTGTGGCGAATGGCAAAATGATGTGCCGCAAGGTTATTCTACAGGTCGCGCGGCTGACTATTAGGTGAATCAAAAGTCTTTAAGTAAAGGATCCAGCAATGACACGTTATATTGATGGGTTTGTGATTCCAGTGCCCACAGCGCGAGTTGAAGATTACAGGCTAATGGCTGAAAAGGCGGCGCTTGTTTTTAAAGAGCACGGCGCGCTAGATTACTGGGAATGCGTGGGTGATGATATGAACGTGGAAGGTGTGCTGTCGTTCACAGAGCTTGCTGATACAAAACCAGATGAAACGGTTATATTTGCATGGGTGGTTTATGCATCAAAAGAGGCAAGGGATGCGGCTAATGCCAAGATATTCGCAGACCCGCGTATGAACGATATGATGGATATGGCGAACCCAATTTTTGATTGCAAGCGCATGGCTTGTGGCGGATTTAAGCAATTGGTGCACGCTTAAACCTGCTGAATTTATTTATTGTTTTAGCGCCTCATTAAACTCTTCATCTAGCGCGCTATCAATCGCTTTCAGCGCCAAATGTGTCTTTTCAACTTCTGCAACATTGCCTGCTTTATTTGCCATTAAGCCCAAAGCCATTAAGGTGGCAGGGTGGTTGGGGTGTTGTTTTAAAATTTGTTGATAATATTGATTAGCCTCTTTTAGATTGCCCAAATTTTGTTCTGCCGAAGCTAGGTAATACAAGGCTTCTGTGCTTTTTGGTTCTTGTTTTAACCAAGCCTGTGCAACAGTTTTTAACTCTGCCCATTGTCCATTTTGATACGGCAATACCACGCGCATAAAAAATGGCCTTGCTTCATCTGGCGCATCCCAAAAAGGGCTGTTTGAAGCTTGATATAGCGGGATTTCTGGTTTGGTTAATAGCTCTTTCACCCATTTAATCGGCATATTATAAAAATACGCTTTTTGACCAGGGCTTTTTAGCGTGCTGATGGCAATCAGTTTACCGTTGTAATCAAACACTGGGCTGCCGCTTGCGCCAATCGCAAAAGCGGCGGAAGCGCGCATCACATTGGCGCCATCAAAGGGATACAAGGCTTTAATTTTGCCTAAAGTGACATAAGGCGCAGGCGAATCGCCAGGCATCGAAATAGAAATAATCGGCTGTTCATATTGCAGAGTTTCAGAGTCACCCATCTGTACTGGCTTTAAATCGGCCCACTCAAAACGCATAATACAAATATCGTGTTCCCAATCGGCAATCAAGGCAACAGGCGCAAAAGCCACGCCCCATTTGCTAATGCTCATGCCGTTAGAATCCTGCAATACATGGCAGTTGGTGACAACATGGTCTTTAGAAATAGCCACCCCTGTGCCGTAGCCATGTCCGCCGTTTTTCACAGTACTGCTCACTTTAACTAGAGATTCTTTTAGCTGGTATAAAAAATCCTCACTTGGGGCAGCGGCATTATTGGCGCCAGGAAATACGCCAGTATCCTGCGCATTAGCGTTTAGGCTAGTTAAAAGCAAGCTGATTAATAATAGTTTTGGCATGGTTTTATTTAGCATCATTCTGTTGTGTTGGGCTTTCGCTAGTGGGGTTCAACGCCTCGTTAAACTCTGTCAACACATCATTATCCACCGCTTTCATCGCCAACTTTAAGCGGTCTAGTTCGGCTAAGTTATCTTCACGTTTTGCAATTAAGCCTAGCGCAAATAAGGTGGCAGGGTGTTGCGGATGCAGGGCTAAGGCTTGAGCAAAAGCCTGCTTTGCCACCTTGTGTTGGCCTAATTTATCTTGCGCAACGCCATAATAATATTGCGCCTCTGCGCTATTGGGCTCCGCTTTCACCCACGCTTGTGCAACCGTGTTTACCTCATCCCATTTTTCGTTTTGATACGGCAACACAACGCGCATAAAGTAAGGGCGACTTTCTTCTAAAGCATCCCAAAATGGCGAATCTAGCGATTGCATGGATGTGGTTTCGGTTGATTCAGGCGCTGCTATTAACGCTTTTACCCATTTAACTGGTACGTTATAAAAATAAGCACCGCGGCCAGGGCTTTTAAAAGTGCTAATGGCAATTAACTTACCGCTACTATCAAATACTGGGCTACCGCTTGCGCCCATCACAAATGATGCATCGGTACGGACAATTTGGCTATCATCTAAGGGGTATAGTGCTTTAATTTTGCCATGCGTGGTTTGTGGTTTTGGCGGCCCGCCAGGAAAGCCGATTGAAAAAATAGCCTGCTCGTATTTTAAGCTTTCAGAGTCGCCCAGTTCTACAGGTGCTAGCTCTAAATATTGAAAACGCAAAATACATAAATCATGTTTCCAGTCGGCCTTAATGGCAACCGGCGCATGACTATCACCAAATTTACTAATTTTAACGCCAGATGCGTTAGCCAAAACGTGGCAATTGGTTGCCACTAAATCTTTGCCCACCACCACGCCCGTGCCAACACCGTGGCCGCCCGTTTTGGTGATTACATGCACTTTTGCCACAGAGGCTTTTAGTTTATACGCCAGCTCAGGATTGGGTTCTGACAGTGCATATTGGGTGAAAAATAAGCCTAAAACGGCGCCCAAAGCAGGGCCTAAAACGGAGTTAGCTGCGCGCATAGAATGACCTTGTTTTACATGGATAATTAAATGGTTAATTAATTTTGCTTAACTAACAGACACTGCCTTAAAAAAATAATTCTTTCACATTAAACTTAATTACACTTTTAACCTAAATTATGCGTGAAAAGGACTATAAAGCCCTGTAAAATACCCGATTTAGAAAATTTAAGTTTTGGAATAAAATAATGCAAATTCAAACGCATATTGTTGATTTAAATACCGCAACTGGCGTGATGCGCACCTATGTGCACCGTCCTATTCATAGTAAACCAGTCGCCGCTATCTTATTTTATTCTGAAATATTCCAGCAAACGGGCCCAATTGAGCGTGCTGCGCGCTTTATGGCTGGCCAAGGTTATGCCGTATTAGTGCCAGAAGTGTTTCATGAACTTAATCCCATCGGCACTATCCTAGGTTATGACGATGCGGGCCGTGATAAAGGCAATGCCGACAAGGCCGCCAAAGATGTACAAGGTTATGACACCGATAACCGTGCCATGATTGAATATTTAAGCACGCAAGATTGGTACAACGGCAATCTGGGCGCCATGGGTTTTTGTATCGGCGGCCATTTAGCGTTCCGCGCAGCTTTACAGCCAGAAGTAAAAGCCACCGCCTGTTTTTATGCCACTGACCTACACACTAATATCATCCCCAATAAACCGAATCAGCACAGTATGGAACGCTTAGCCGATATTAAAGGCGAGTTGATGATGATTTGGGGCAAGCAGGATAATCATATCCCTACTGCTGGACGTGTGTTGGTGAACCAAAAGCTCACAGAAGCGAATTTGACCTTCTCATGGCATGAATTTAACGGCCAACACGCATTTATGCGCGATGAAGGTGAGCGTTATGACCCGCAATTGGCGATGACAGGTTATCAATTAGCCATACAAATGTTTGGAAACACGCTATAGCTGTTTGGCAAAGTTTTGTAAGTTTAGCGCAACGAGGCGTTAAAACTTTTTGTAGTAATGTTTTTCAGAGAAGTAATTTATAGCAATGTTGTAAGCTGCAGTAATGAAGCTGTAGTGAGTTGAAAGTAAAGTACTGGAAGCTGTAGCCATAAGCTGCATGATTCTTTTAGTTTAAATTACCCATTTAATTAATTTTTGAGAATGATATGACCACCACAAAAAATGCTGATATTGGCCTAGTTGGCCTAGCTGTCATGGGCCAAAACTTAGCCCTAAATATTGCCGATCACGGCTACACCATCGCTGTCTACAACCGCGACCCTAAAAAAATGGTGAACTTTGTTGAAGAATGCAAAAAAAATGAGCCTTCACATGAAAATGTTGTTGGACACGCTGATTTAGCTTCTTTCGTATTAAGCATCAAACGCCCACGCAAAATCATCTTATTGGTTAAAGCAGGTAGCGCAACTGATGTAACGATTAACGCATTATTACCATTTTTAGAGCAAGGCGACATCATCATTGATGGCGGCAACTCATTATGGACAGACACCATCCGCCGCGAAAAAGAATTAGTTGCTAAAGGCATCGAATTTATCGGCTCTGGCGTTTCAGGCGGCGAAACGGGTGCACGTTTCGGCCCATCATTAATGCCATCTGGCACGCGTAGAGCATGGGCCAGCTTAGAGCCAATTTGGCGCGATATCGCGGCTAAAGTAGATGCAGTAACTGGCGAGCCCTTAGAAGGCGGCGCACCTGGTAAACCAGTAGAAGGCGGTTTCTCCTGTGCTGAATACATCGGCCCAGACGGTGCTGGTCACTACGTAAAAATGGTACACAACGGTATTGAATATATCGACATGCAATTGATTTGCGAAGCTTACTGGCTAATGAAAAACTTGCTAGGCATGCCAGCCGATGAAATTGGCAAGGTATTTGCTGAGTGGAACAAAGGCGAATTATCTAGCTTCTTGATTGAAATTACGGCCGATATCTTGCAACAAAAAGATCCAATGGGTAAAGGTTTCTTGGTAGACCAAATCTTGGATACCGCTGGTCAAAAAGGCACTGGTCAATGGACAGCCGCGAATGCGCTTGAGTTAGGCGCACCAGCTAACGCGATTGCCGCAGCAGTTTATGCACGTGCATTATCCAGCTTAAAAGAAGAGCGCGTTGACGCTAGCAAAATCTTAAAAGGCCCAGTGCTTGTGAAAGAAACAGACAAGGCAGCGATTATTGAAGCGATTAAAAACGCATTATATTGCTCAAAAATCTGTGCTTACGCTCAAGGCTTCCAATTAATGGATAAAGCGCAAGTGGCTTACAATTGGAAACTAAACTTTGGTGAAATCGCGCAAATCTGGCGTGGTGGTTGTATCATCCGTGCCCGTTTCTTGCAAAAAATCACCGATGCTTACGCATTGAATTCACGTTTGAAAAACTTGATGTTAGACCCGTATTTCACTAACTCTATGAATGACGGTCAAGCCGGTTGGCGTAAAGTGATTGCCTTGGCAGTCACTAACGGTATTCCAGCACAAGGTTTTTCAGCGGCGTTAGCTTATTACGATGGTTACCGCAGTGCCGATTTGCCTGCTAACTTGTTGCAAGGTCAACGTGATTACTTTGGCGCGCATACTTATGAGCGTAAAGATCAGCCGCGTGGTCAGTTCTACCATTTAGATTGGCCAGAAGCAGGTCGCCCACAACTTTCTATTGAGTAAGTTGTAATAAAATAACTGGCAACTGAAAAGTTGTCAGTTGAGTGTGGAATAAAAATCAATAGGTGGGTTGCACTAAAGCGACCCACTATTTGATAGTTTTTGAGATTTACAATTTAATTAAACGCAATCACTGTAAGCTTCTAAAAGTCGATTGATGTTTTTAGGTTTTTGTAAGCTTAAAATATTGGCTTCTTGAACTTTTACTTTATCTGACTTTTGGTTCAGTGGCGGTTCGTAAATTTCGCTTAACAGCTGTGGTTTTGACGCTACCTGAGATTGAACAGCAGGTTTTACATTTAGTGCTTGCATTATGACTTCCTTAAAAAATCCTTTTGGGAGTTAAAACAACAGAAATTTTGTTTCTGCTGCGTGTGAAAACAATTTATCAAAAAAATTCATTCAATTGATGTATTTAATGAATAATTCAATAAAATCATGACCATTTGGTAACTAACGCGCAAAGCTTGTTGCGGAATACACAAAAAGTAGATTTATTAGTTATTTACTTTTCGGGCTAATAGCCAAGTTGCCGTGCTGTATCAATTCGTTATCTATAAACAAACTATTAAAAACGGTTAAATAATGAACATATTAATTAATGGTAATGTTAAAGTTTTTAATGTTGCCGATTTGACAATCGCAGGCTTGGTTACTGAGTTGGATTTAGTAGGTAAGCGCTTGGCGATTGAAAAAAACGGTGAAATTGTGCCACGTAGCCAGTTTGCAGACGTACTGTTACAAGATGGTGATAAGCTGGAAATTGTGGGCGCTGTAGGTGGCGGTTAAGTGTATTCAGGCTGTAAAAATTTTTAGGTTGTAATAAAACTTTAGATCGTAATTAAATATGTCAGAACAACTCATTATTGCAGGAAAATCTTACCATTCACGTTTGTTGGTGGGCACAGGTAAATACAAAGACTTTACTGAAACGCGCGCGGCCATTGATGCCAGTGGTGCACAAATTGTCACAGTAGCGATTCGCCGCACCAATATTGGCCAAACAGCGGGTGAGCCATCATTATTGGAATATTTGCCGCCAGAAGAATTTACTTATTTGCCCAATACAGCCGGTTGCTATTCGGCAGATGATGCCGTGCGTACCTTACGCTTGGCGCGCGAGTTATTAGATGGGCATAAATTGGTGAAGCTAGAAGTATTAGGCGACCCAAAAACGCTTTATCCAAACGTGATTGAAACACTTGCCGCGGCAAAAGTATTAGTAAAAGATGGTTTTGATGTGATGGTTTACACTTCGGATGACCCGATTATTGCTAAACAACTAGAGGACATTGGTTGCTGCGCTGTAATGCCATTGGCCTCACTAATTGGCTCTGGCATGGGTATTTTAAACCCGTGGAATTTACAGATTATTATTGAAAACGCCAAAATCCCTGTGTTGGTGGATGCTGGTGTTGGCAGTGCGGCAGATGCCGCGATTGCGATGGAGCTTGGTTGTGCAGGCGTGTTAATGAACACAGCGATTGCCGCAGCGCGTGACCCTGTGATGATGGCAGGTGCCATGAAAAAAGCGATTGAAGCAGGCCGTGAATCGTATCTTGCTGGCAGAATGCCTAAAAAGTTGTATTCAGCTAGCCCAAGCTCACCCACTGCAGGGTTAATCGCCTAATGACGGCTCAAAATCACTATGCTTTCTCGGTTTCGGTGCAAGTAAGCTATTTGCCGGACCAATCAAATGTGGAAGAAAACAAATTTGCCTTTGCTTACACAGTCACCATTACCAATGTTGGCAATGTGGCCGCGCAATTGATTAGCCGCCATTGGGTAATTACAGACAGCCATGACCATGTGCAAGAAGTAAAAGGTTTGGGTGTAGTGGGCGCGCAGCCGCTATTGAATCCGAATCAGCAGTTTGAATATACCAGCGGTACCATTTTAGCTACGCAAGAAGGTGAAATGCGCGGTAGTTATTTTATGGTAGCGGTTGACGGCACCCCCTTTGAAACGATTATTGAGCCGTTTTTGTTGGCGCAGCCAAGAGTGCTGCATTAAGCCTATTCATAGATGCAACGCTTATTTATTTTTATTATGTTGGGCGTGTTAACGGTTTCTTGCGCCAACAAAAACAATAAGCCAACAGTCGCAAAACCTAACCCACCCAATTGCAATTGCGCTCAAACAAGTCCGCCAGTTCAATTGCCGCCAGCAGGTCAGTTTGAGCCAAAATCTGCAGAAACAAATGATACAAAAGCAGTGCCTGATTACAGTTTGCTCAAACCCGCTAAATGGGAAGATATTGATGGCTTAATGCAAGACGATTTAAGTGCAGCTTGGGATGCTTGGCTACAAAGCTGCAGTACGCTTAGAAACAAATCACAGTGGCAACCTGCCTGCAGCGCGGCCAAAGCGCTAAGCAAGCCAAATAATGCGGCCATTGTTGCCTATTTAACAACCCAATTTGATGTCTATTCAGCCACAAGCACAGAGGGCGAAAATACAGGCTTAATTACAGGATATTATGAACCGCTACTTCAGGGTAGTCGCAAACAATCGGCGCAATATCCTTATCCCTTATACGCGCAACCTAAGGATATTGTCACAGTAGAACTTACAGATGTTTATCCTGAGCTTAAATTTAAGCGTATCCGAGGCAAGTTAATCGAAACCAAACAGGGTGCAAAAAAGCTTATTCCCTATCTGACGCGCGCCGAAATTGAAACGAGCCCGTCGCCATTGGCAGGAAGCGAAATCGTTTGGATTAACGATATTATCGATGTATTTTTCTTACAGATTCAAGGTTCTGGCTTGGTGAATTTGGATAACGGCCAGCAAGTGCATGTGGGTTATGCTGATCAAAATGGCCATGCCTATAACTCCATTGGGCGTTTGCTGATTGAGCGTGGTGATTTAACGCCAGATCAAGCCTCAATGCAGGGCATTAAAAATTGGGCGCGTAATAATTTAGGCAAATTGCGCGATTTGCTTAATAGTAATCCTAGCTATGTGTTTTTTAGAGAGTTGCCCGCCGGTTTACCAGGCCCGCTGGGTGCGCTAGGTGTGCCCATTACGGCTGAACGCAGCGTAGCAATTGACCCTAAATATATACCCTTAGGCGCGCCACTGTTTTTATCGACCACGCAACCCAATAGCGCAACACCGCTTAAACGCTTGATGGTGGCACAAGACACTGGCGGCGCCATTAAAGGCGGCGTACGTGCTGATTTCTTTTGGGGTGCTGGTGATGTTGCCGGTAAACAAGCTGGCGCTATGAAGCAACAAGGTAAAATTTGGGTGCTATTACCTAAAGGATTTGTGTTGCCAAAATAGATGGTTTAGCAATTTAAGGGTTTCATTTAACCCCATGGATAGTTAATCCCATTGGTAAATATCCATCGCTAAAATGCCATACGTGTTTTCTGGCGTAAAGCGTTTAAACTGTTGATAACCAACCCCATTTGCCCAACCCAGCGCCACAAATAGTGGCAGAATATGGTCTTCTGTAGGGTGCGCTTTTACCGCATATTGGTTTTGATTGCGGTAATCAAACAGTGCCGCACTGTCATTGTTCTCAATCTTTTCAGCCAGCCAATTCGCAAACAATGGTACATAGTCTAAGGTTTTTGCATCGCGTTGCGAGCTAAAAAAATCGCCCAAATTATGCGTGGCAGAGCCGCTGGCAATCAGCATTACATTGTCCGCCTGCAAAGCACTTAACGCTTGCCCAAGCGCAAAGTGCGCTTGTGGGCTTTGGCCACTTTGAATGGAAATTTGTGCCACGGGAATATTCGCCTCTGGATACATCAACATCAGTGG
>JAZKDM010000068.1:0-1942 GCA_040387535.1 Pseudomonadota bacterium
CTGGCCAGTTACTTTGAGTTTTCAAGTACCTTTTTTAAGTTGGCTAGACCGCCGTCATACACGCCAGTAACGAATTTAACTGCTGTTTCGTCATCTTGACCTGCAGGAATTGGTGGGTTTAGTTTGTAAGTACGATAAAAACGACCAACCCATGTTACTGTAGATTCGCCAGCGCCTGGACCAGGAGTTACTTGAATAAATGAGTTGTAATCTGCTACTGGAGCTACGCCGTCTACAATTTCATATTTCAATTTCATTTCTTTGTCATCAGCAGTGCGCAATTTCTCGTTAATTTCGCCACCATTATTTTTCAAGGTTAATGTGCGAAAAGTCTCGTCGCCTTTTTTCACTAATTTTGTGCTGGCGATTGCTGGGTGCCATGCTTGCATATTGCCAAAATCTTTTACCACAGCCCAAACCTTTGCTGGGGCTGCTTTAATAACGATGGTTTTTTCTACTTTTTGTGGTGATGGGCCGTGTGCCGCAGCATTAAACGATAATGTCGCAAGGGCTAATAATGTTAAAAACTTTTTCATGCATGCTCTCCATTAAATGACAAAAATAAACTTAAACTAACTAATAAATCAACTAGGATAGCTCGCTATTATAAATGAGTTAGTTGAATAAGCCTATGTTTAGCCTTAACGCGTGGATTTGCGCCTCGTTGACTTTTATTGATTACGCAACAAAAACTGCGTTTTTTCTTGTTTGATCAGTATTAACTGTACCTTAACTATTTGGCCAATATAAATTGGCCAAATGCACGACTTTTATCGCCAGTTTTAATTGTCGATTTAAGCGTGTTGGTCAGAGCATCAATCACGCTAACTTGGTTTTGTCCCCAACTGGCCACTAGTATTTGATTATTCACCGCATCAAAGCTAACACCTTCTGGTGTCATGCCAACATCAATCGTCGCCAGCGTTTTTTTGCTAGCCAAATCAATCACCGAAACCGTATCGTCTTGCGTATTGGTGACATAAATCGTTTTGTTGTTAGGATTAAGCGCAACACAATAAGGATGCTCACCCACTTTTATGGTTTCAAGTTTTAAAGAATCGGTATTAATGATTGAAATCGTGTTGTCGTAAACATTCACACTCACCAGCATTTTGTCATCAGCGCTTAACGTTAAGCCAAAAGGGTGCTTGCCAACTACAATACGCTTTGTAACGCTCAGGCTAGCTGTGTCAATCACCGCAATATCATTGGTGTCGCGCGCGGCAACATACAATGTTTTGCTATCTGAACTCACTATTAAACCTGCAGGCGCCTTAGCCACAATCACTTCACGCTGATTTTTATAGTCATTGGTATCAATGGCTAAAATGCGGTCGCTAAACCAATCGGCCACATATAAGGTTTTGTTATCTGGCGCAATCGCAATGCCTACTGGGTCACCTTTGATGGAAATTGTTTCAATCACGGCATTTGTATTGGTATCAATCACTGAAATACTTTGGCCTTCAACATTGGTAATAAAAGCCCGATGCAAAGCACGCGATACCGCTACACCAACAGGTGCTTTGCCCACATTAACCGTTTTAGTTACCTTAGCCTGAGCAATGTCAATCACCGAAACGGTGTGGTCGCCTTGGTTGGTAATATAAGCAAAACTGGTTTCAGTTTTGCTGGGTGTGCATGCGTTTAGTGTCAACAGCAGGCTAAATGCAGTGAATAAAAATAAATTGTTCATAAATAAGGGGTTTTAAGCGTTAATTAAGGTGTGTTTGCAAATGCGGGCTTTCAATAGTGGCAAAAATATGAAAAAATTGCACTAAATATTTTAGGTAGTTTGCAATATGTTAGATCGTGACGGATTCCGTCCCAATGTTGGGATAATCCTGTGTAACGCTCAAAATCAGGTGTTTTGGGGCAAGCGTATTCGAGAGCATGCTTGGCAGTTTCCACAGGGTGGTATTAAATATGGCGAAAGCCCAGA
>JAZKDM010000069.1:0-4706 GCA_040387535.1 Pseudomonadota bacterium
TAGTGCTTTTGTCTGGGTTAATAATAAACTTGCCCACGGGTTGGCGAATATTAAGTGAAGCCATATGCAGGCGATTGGGTGCCAGTGTGAACTCAAGGTTATCGCTGGACACTTGCTCCCACGCCAAAAATGGCGCGTTGCTGGCTTCTTCCACTAAGGCCAGTTTGTCCACACTAAAGCCACCATTAAAGTTAACGGCTAGCGCAGTCTGATTTTTTACGCTGAGTTTGCCGTTAAGGTTAGCGTTACCATCGTTGAGTTTGAGCAAGGCAAATTGGTTAATGTAAGGTGCAAAAGGCTTAAACGAAATACCGGCTACTTTAAGCTGAATATCGGCGTTAAGTGGCGCAGGCGTTAGCTTGCCTTGCGCTTCAAAACGGCCGCCTTGTTGAATCGTGAAACTACTTTTTATGGGTATGGCATGCTTTAAATCTAGCGAGGCATCGCGCGCTTCCAGTGCAATTTTTTGAATATCTAACACCACAGGACTGCTGGGGCTTTGGTCCTCAATGTGCAGTTGACCATCCGCTAAAGCTAACTTTTTAAGCGCCAGCTTCCAGTCGGGTTGGCTAGTTTTGTTTTTATGGCTGCTTGTTTTTTGTGCTGCGTTGTTGGACGACGTAGCCAGAATGCGTTGCCAATTAAGCGGTGCATTGGGCGCATGAATAAGCTCTGTTTTTAAGCCAGATAGCAATATCGATTGCACACTGACTTGCTGCGGTTTAAGCAGAATATCGCCTTGGCTTAGTTGTACGCTTTGCAGCGTTGCCACGGGTTTGTTAAACAAGCTGGATTTAAGTACAAGTTGGCTAAGTTTGGTTTGCAAATCATGAATTTCCCAATTGCCTGCTGGATTATTGACGGCAAAATTTACATTGATGTCGGCAATGTTGAATTGCAAAGGATTGGTAAAACTATCGTCTTTAGCATTTAACTTCCAGCCGTTTAACACAATATTGGCGATATTCACGCCAAAAGCGGATGGGCTAGATTCGGCGGGCGTGATTTGGGGTGAGGTGGCGTCATTGCTAGGCGCTTGCGTCGATACAATATCCTTCTTAGACGCTTGCTTGTCGTTGCTAAACACGGCTTGCCAATTGAGTTGGCCCGCCTTATTAATGTTGGCCGTAACAGAACCGTTATCCAGTGCCACTTGCGCGATATTGGCTTGCGAGTTTGCTAAATCTAGCGTGATATTTTGCAGGTCTATTTCTGGCACAGACAGCAAGTTTTGTTGCTGGTGGATAATATCCAGTGCCGACAGCTTTAAATTTAATTGTTCAAACGCCAGTTGCGCCTGCGCTTGCTGGCTAAACTCAAGTGCCGGCAAGGTGGCATGCAGCTTGTTAAGGGTGATGGCACTGGCTTGGTTGGGGTGCACACTCAATGCGTTGAGTGCTACATCAAGATTTTGCAAACCTACTTTTAAGTGTGCTTGCTTGCTTAAGTCTAGACGTGGCGCGGTAATATTGAGCGATTCTGCACGCACTTCACCTACATTATCCACCATGGCGTTGAGCTGATTTAAGCCTAGGTTAATGCCGTTAAGTACCAGCTTGGGTTTGTCTTGCGGCAAGCTAAAATCGTAGTCAAACGCGGTGTGTATATCCCCCGAGCTGACTTTAAATGGCAAATTTACGTCTTTGATGATGCTCAAGAGCTTACTTAATTTAACGCTCTCAATTGCCACCTTGCCGTTAGAAGCTACAGGGTTCACACCCATGTCGCCTTTCCATTTAAGTGTGCCGCCCTGCTCTGCAAATGTGGCTGCAATCAGGTAATCACCACGGTCTTTAGGCAAAGTAGAAAAACCATCTAGCTCAAAATTAAGTGGGCTTAATTCGGCCTTAAACGGCGTTGTGCGATGATTATCCGCGTACTGCACATTGCCTTGCTTGATTAAAATATGCTCAATGAGCAGGCGTGGAATGGTGTCGCTAGGCGGCGAAGGGTCTTCGTTCAGCTTGGCTATTAGTGCCGCCCAATTGAGCGTACCTGTAGGTGAAATGGCAATTAAACCTTTGGGTTCAATTAAGCTGATTTCTTTGAATTTCCAAGCCAAATTGAAAATGCCGCTAGCTTGCACATCCACCACCAATTGCTTAACGCTGGCAAGTGGCGCATGGTTTTTTTCGTTTAACTTAAAGTCGTCTACAGTGAGCTTTAGTCGAAACGGGTCAAACGTTACCTTGCCAACACTGGCCTCACTCGCCAGTTGTTTATCGGCAATCCACGGTACTAATTTTTTAGCTAGCGGATTAATAGCAAGGTAGCTGAACAATACATAAAATAAGGCCAAGCCAATGAAAATTTTGGCTGGCAAGGTGAGCAACAATCGCTTAGCGGTATTGAGTGTTTGTTGATAGTTCATTTTTTTGTAAGCTTAACAAAATGTTGCGTACAGGGGTAGGTATGGCAGCTGCAATGGCCTCTTCAATAGGCAGCCAAATGTGTGGTCTTATATTTGGATTATGTTGAGCGACAATATGCCTTCCGCCCATCGTTAATAAAGGTTGCGGCGTAATAGCTAGTTTGTAATGGCTAAAGGCATGCTGCACAACAGCCAGTGGCTCTTGTGGCTCGGTACTCAGCCCAAAACGATTTAGCGCTACTTCTGAACCAATTTCTTCCATGCCAATTTCTGGCAAACTCCATAAGCCGCCCCAAATGCCGCTGGATGGGCGCTTTTCTAGCATCACTTCATTTTGGTGAATTAAAAGCAGCATGGTGACGCTTTTTTCAGGAATGATTTGGCGCGGTTTTGGCGTTGGCAGATGTTTAACCAAGTTTTGAGCCAGCGCCTCACAACTATTATTCACTGGGCAAATCGTGCATTTTGGCTTGGTGCGCGTGCACAGAGTGGCGCCTAAATCCATCAAGCCCTGGGTGTAGCTAATGGCATTTTGGGTATTTTCTGCACCTTGTGGATTTTCGCGTTCTGCAATTTGCCACAATTGCTGCGCCACTTTTGGCGCGCCTGTGTAGCCTGCAATATTAAAATGCCGCGCAAAAACGCGTTTTACATTGCCGTCTAATATGGGTTGTGGCCGATTTAATGCAAAAGTAGAAATAGCCGCAGCGGTAGAGCGGCCGATACCCGCAAGGCTTTGAATATCATTAAAGTTAATTGGAAACACGCCAGAAAAATCATCCACAATTGTTTGCGCAGCGGCATGCAAATTGCGCGCGCGTGAGTAATAACCCAAGCCACTCCAGTATTGCAAAACCTCTTCTTGCGTGGCTGCTGCCAACGCGGCAATAGTGGGAAAGCGCTGCATAAACTTAGCGTAATAGCCAATTACAGCAGTCACTTGGGTTTGCTGCAACATAATTTCTGATACCCATATGGCGTATGGGTCAACTGGCTGGTTTAATTTGGGCTGCCAGGGTAAATCGTGGCGACCATGCTGTTTTTGCCAATTAATGATGCGATGAGAAAATGAAGACATAAAATGATTAAACGATTATTTTGCTTTTTTGGCCTAGAATATTGCTACATGTGTCTTGAACCATGATACCTGCAAGTAAACTTAATAAGGAATGAATAATGAAAACGGTTTTGATTACGCTATTTTGTGTAAGTGTATTGGTTGCATGCGTGCATGTGCCTCCTGGCCATGACCCTAATGGCCCTGGAAACAGTGAAAATGCCCCAGGTCATAATAAGCATCGCAATGGCCCAGGCAATAGTGAAAACGCACCAGGCCAAAATAAATAAGCCTAAAACTTAAATAGTTCTTTTAGCGCTTTTTCTTTGGCTTGATCTTTTAGAGATTTTGGCTCTTCTGCAGGGGCAGGTGCTGCTTCAGTACCTGCCGCCGCATCGGCTGGCTTTTTCTTATTCAACAAGCCTTTAAGCGCTTCGGCTTTATCACCACCGTTAATCAGCTCTTTTACGGCAGCACCTTTTTCACCACCTACTTTATCCAGCAATTTTGATTGCGCTAAAGCCGTGCCAAGCGCCGCGAAATCCATACCGTATTTTGGGCTGGCAAAAGTACCCGTAATTTTTAGTGGTATGGCAATGCCACTTAAATCATCCAAATCTGCTCCGCCCTGACCTTTTAGCGATTTTACAATGGTCGGCTTAGCAAGGTAGTTGATGGTTTCGTTAGCAATATCAATATCACCGCGGCTATCGCCTTTTGCAAGGCGCAGTATAGGCGCTTTCATGGCTAAATCTTCATTATGTGCAACGCCATTTTTAATGTTAAAAGTGGCGGTTAATTCACTAAAGTCGGTTTTTTTGGTTTTATCGGCGCTGGCATCTTTGGTTTTTAGAATATTCACTTTACTTTTAAGCTCGCGAATACTGCCCGCAATATCCACACCCTTCAGCGCGCCATCCGCCAAATTAAGCGCAGCGCTACCTGCCAAGGCTTTTTTAAGCGCATTCACGCTGGCGCCTTGTGTGGTCACATCTACATTTACAGTGCCAGTGCCGCTCAACATATCGTTATTAATGGCATCTACCATCAAAGGCCCAATCGAAATACTTTTCATATTTTGCTGAAAAGTAATCACAGGCGTGGCGCGCGCATCTACTTTTAGCAAGCCATTCATACTGCCTTGATATAAATTAGCCGAAAAAGGCGAAACAGTTGCAATGCCGCCATTGGCTTTTAGGCCCACATTCACATTTTGCGTTTTGACATTGGCTAATTTTAATTTGCCAATTTTCGCCTCACCCGAGGCATTAAGCTTTT
>JAZKDM010000070.1:0-14864 GCA_040387535.1 Pseudomonadota bacterium
ATGTAAAAGGAAGAACAGGTTACGATGCGCATGTAGGCGAGCGTGGTGTAAAGCTGTCTGGAGGTCAGCGTCAGCGCATTGCCATTGCACGTGTGATGCTAAAAGATGCGCCGATTTTATTATTAGATGAAGCCACCAGCGCGTTGGATTCAGAAGTGGAAACCGTTATCCAAGCCAGCCTGTATAACTTGATGCAAGGCAAAACCGTAGTCGCTATTGCACACAGGCTCTCAACTATCGCCGCGATGGATAGATTGATTGTGCTGGATAATGGCAATATTATGGAGCAAGGTAGCCATGCCGAATTGCTGAAATTAGGTGGCTTGTATGCGAGTTTATGGGCGCATCAAAGTGGTGGTTTTTTGGGTGAACAGTAAGATTTACTCCCTCGCCCTTTAAGGGAGAGGGTGAAATGGTGCAATTTGAACTGTATTTTTTCGCCTTTTGGCGAGATACTTTTTCTTGTTTCGCCAAGTAAAAGTATCCAAAAAGAAGGCGACCCCGATGCCGCTTAATCCTTCGGCCTTAGCGCCGCATCTGCGTGCTGACTGCGGAACTCGGATTTTCAATCCTCAAACAGTCCTCGTCACCGTGCATCTGCCGCTCAAGCCTCAGGCGCGACACAGGGGATAAGAAAATCATACGAATTTATAACATTGTTGCATAGTCGAGGAGCTTAAAATGAACGTTGAAATCGAACAAAAACCGCCTTTTCCACCATTCACACGTGAAACTGCGATTCAAAAAGTGCGAATGGCAGAAGATGGCTGGAATAGCCGCGACCCGCAGCGTGTTTCAATGGTATACACGCAAGATTCGCAATGGCGCAACCGTGCTGAATTTCCCAAAGGCCGCGCGCAAATCGTGGAATTTTTAACCCGAAAATGGGCGAAAGAACTGGAGTATCGCCTAATTAAAGAGCTATGGGCATTTGATGGTAATCGCATCGCGGTGCGATTTGCCTATGAGTGGCATGACGATGCTGGCAATTGGTTTAGAAGCTACGGCAACGAAAACTGGCAATTTAATGCCAATGGATTAATGGAGTTACGCTATGCCAGTATTAACGATTTGCCCATTAAAGAAGCAGACCGTAAATTCTTTTGGCCATTAGGTCGTAGGCCTGATGAGCATGCGAGCTTGAGTGAGTTAGGCTTTTAATTTTATAGTTGTGATTTTGTAGGGTGGGTAACTGGTTTACCCACGCAGTGAAATTAGCACATGTTGTCCCACGCGAGTTCAAGGCCCTGCATTAATTGATTTTATTTGGCCATGACGCGTGTGCATGTATTCCGTCACCTTTAATAAGTTCTTTTCTTTCATAAAAATGGCCTTCAAAAGCAAAGTCTTTAGTAATTCTTATTATTAGCAGTTTATTGAAGTTACCTGCTAATTTAACTTTAACGAGACTACCAGACTTTTCCGGGGACATGGTTTTAATCTCAATGTAATCGTCACCAAGTTTGCCATCTGAGCCTCTAGTATGGGGTTTATGCCGCTTAATGCTATATTTGATTTCAGCATACAACTCACCAAGTTCGCCCCATATTTGCAAGTAGCGTTCTGTGAGTGCGTGATAAGACTTTGCACTATCAACTAGGCTTTCAAAAATTTTAATTAATTCAGGATTTACCTGTTGATGAATATCAGGCAACTCTTTTTCATCCAAGGGCTGCCACTCCCAAGAGTTATACCCGCAAGCGGCGGCGTCAGCTATTTGCTCTGCGCTATATCCATCATTTTGCATATCGTGTAAAAAATCCCAATCACTCATATTGTCTCCTAGTTTTTGTAGGTTAGTTACTGCACTAAGCCTTCAGCAACACAATCACCGCGCCACTGCCACCATCCTCTGGCTTAGCCTGCGCATACGCAATCACTTCATCTTTTTGAATTAACCAGTTGCGTAGTTTGTGTTTAAGCACTGGTTCGCGGTTGCGTGAGCCTAGGCCTTTGCCATGCACAATGCGAACACAGCGGATATTTTTCTTTTTGCAGCTGCTTAAAAATTCGGCTACGTATTCGCGCGCTTCATCTGAAATTAATCCATGTAAATCGATTTGCGCTTGCACCACCCAAAAGCCGCGGCGAAGTTTGCTTAAGATGCTAGGTGATTGGCCTGCGCGCAGGTAAAGCAGTTCTTCACCGCTTTCTAATTCGTGCGCAGGGTAGAAGTCGTCGCTTAGGCTATCTCTAAGTGCTTGTTTTTCATCACGTATAAACTGTTTGGCAACAGGTTTTGGATAGGTTTTTTCTGTAAACGGTACGTCTATATTGAGTGGGCGCGCGTTTTTTACCGCGGCTTGAAATAGTTTGGTGTCACTGTTTAGCTCTACAGATTTCGCCAACAATTGTTCTTGCTGTTGCTTTTTTGCTAGTGCTTGCGCTTGTTCTTTGGCTATTTTTAAAGCAGCGGCTTGCGCTTTGGTAATGGGGATGGCATTTAGCTTAGCTTTGTTTTTAGGTTGTTGTTTTGCCTGCACCATACAACTCCAGATGTTATCTAATCCTAAAAACTTTCTATTTCGTCATTCTCGCGAAAGCGGGAATCCATTTTAATTTTAAACCTTAAAGTCAGTGTTAGAAGTGAGAAGCTGATCTTAGTTTCAACCATTCTACCCTCTCCCTAGCCCTCTCCCTTAAAGGGCGAGGGGACATAAGTTTGCTGGTTTATATGATGTTTATTTTAAATTATCTAAATAACGTTCTGCATCCAATGCAGCCATACAACCTGTACCCGCGCTAGTTACTGCTTGGCGATAGATATGGTCTTGCACATCGCCAGCTGCGAAAACACCTGGAATGCTAGTGGCAGTCGCGTTACCTTTGCGACCCGCTTGAGTCACAAGGTAGCCGCCTTCCATTTCTAGCTGGCCTTCAAAAATATCGGTATTCGGTTTGTGACCAATGGCGATAAATACGCCTTTTAAATCAATATCTTTAGTCGTGCCATCATTCACGTTTTTAATGCGCATACCTGTTACGCCGCTGTTATCACCAAGCACTTCATCTAGCGTATTAAACGTTTCTAAAACAATCTTGCCTTCAGCCACACGTGCCATTAATTTATCTACCAAAATCGCTTCCGCTTTGAACTTGTCGCGTCTATGCACAAGCGTCACTTTGCTGGCAATATTGGCTAAATACAACGCTTCTTCAACGGCAGTATTGCCGCCGCCAATTACGGCAACTTCTTGATTGCGATAGAAAAATCCATCACAAGTGGCACAAGCAGAAACACCTTTGCCGCTAAATTTTTCTTCACTTGGAATTCCCAAGTATTTAGCTGATGCACCAGTGGCGATAATCAAGGCATCACACGTATATTCGCCATTATCACCCACTAAACGGATTGGTTTTTCAGTTAAATGCGTGGTATGGATATGGTCAAAAATCATCTCGGTATTAAAACGCTCCGCGTGTTTTTGAAAACGTTCCATCAACTCTGGGCCTTGCACGCCATCGGCATCGGCTGGCCAGTTATCTACCTCGGTAGTCGTCATTAATTGGCCACCTTGCGCAATGCCAGTGATAAGCACAGGGTTTAAATTAGCGCGCGCTGCGTAAACAGCGGCAGAGTAACCAGCAGGGCCTGAGCCTAAAATAAGAAGATGAACGTGACGTGTTGCCATTTTGAATTGCTTTCTAAGATTGACGATTAGTCATTAAATAAGGTCGAAAACCTGCTTTTTCAAGCAGGATAACTCAAATTATTTTTATGAATTGGATTATTTTTCTAGCAAGCTACGCAACATCCAAGCGGTTTTCTCATGTAGCTGCAAACGTTGCGTAAGTAAATCGGCTGTAGCTTCATCAGATGCGGCATCAGACGCAGGGAACACGCTGCGTGCAGTGCGGCAGACTGCTTCGTGACCAGCCACTAATTCGGCAATCATATCGTTAGCTTTTGGTACGCCGTCGGATTCTTTAATTGAGGATAGTTTTGCAAATTGGCTATAAGTGCCAGGCGCATAAACGTCTAATGAGCGAATACGTTCAGCCACTAAATCCACCGCTAAAGCCAGCTCGGTGTATTGCGCTTCAAACATTAAATGTAAGGTATTAAACATTGGACCTGTGACATTCCAATGGAAATAGTGGGTTTTTAAATA
This sequence comes from Pseudomonadota bacterium, assembly GCA_040387535.1. Classification (GTDB taxonomy): domain Bacteria; phylum Pseudomonadota; class Gammaproteobacteria; order Burkholderiales; family Methylophilaceae; genus Methylotenera_A. The sequence continues at coordinate 4,113 of JAZKDM010000070.1, forward strand.
TAAGCTATAGGTATCGGCTAATAAATGGGATAAGCCTTTTGCAATGATTTTTCTATCTTTTTCTTTAATGCCCGTATCCATTTGTTACTCCTTTAAAATAAATATCATATTAGTTTGCTTGTTGTTAATTGTCTAAATATTAATTCATATAATATTAAAACTTAATCATGCATAGACATGCTTTGTGCAATTTGATTTTGCTATAATAAATAAAAATCCACTCATCATTATAGGTTTGTAACAGTTTGTTTTTAAATAAAAAATCTCCAGCAGTGAATGGTCGCCTGCAAGCGCCACCCAGTCCATCGCAACAACATGGCGCCAGCCTTGTGCGTGAGGCGTGGTGGCTAGGCTTGGTGTTAGTTGGCTTGTATCTAGCCGTCATTTTAATCAGCTACCACAATCAAGATCCATCGTGGTCGCATATGGCCTCTGATAACGCCGTTATTCAAAACGCGGGTGGCTCTGTAGGCGCTTGGATAGCCGATATGCTGCTGTATTTATTTGGTTTTTCAGCATGGTGGTGGGTGGTTTTAGCGTTTTACAGCATGTGGCTGATTTATCTGCGTCTAGAATTGACCATCTCAGAGCGTCCATTTTTGGTATTCAATTTAGTCGGTTTTGCTTTGCTGCTCATTTCATCTTGTGCGCTTGAAGCAGGGCATTTAATCAGCTTGCCAGCAACATTGCCATTAAGTGGTGGTGGCATGCTTGGCAACGCGGTAGATGGTGCGTTGCGTGCCATGTTTGGTTTTACAGGCTCAACCATGATGTTGCTACTGCTGTTTGCCGTAGGCTTTAGCCTGTTTACGGGCTGGTCGTGGATTATGATTACCGAAAAATTAGGTAAAAACCTCATCGCTGCTTACGATTGGTCTAATAACAAATATCACGATTGGCAAGACAGAAAAGCGGGCAAAGCCGTTGTACAAAAACGTGAAGAGTTTGTAGAAGCTGAACGTAAACGCACGGAAGACCGCGCACCTGTTGAAATTAAAGCGCCCATCATTGAAATTGCGCAGAGTGAGCGCGTACAAAAAGAAAAACAAACGACATTATTTGCTACCGATTTTGATTCTAGCTTGCCGCCATTGCATTTGCTGGACGAAGCTAACAACACAGTGGAATTGCCCTCAGCGGAAACGCTCGATTTCACATCGCGCTTAATAGAACGTAAGTTGATGGATTTTGGCATTGAAGTAAAAGTGTTGTCCGCCCAGCCTGGGCCTGTGATTACACGTTATGAGCTTGAGCCTGCTGCTGGTGTAAAAGGTAGCCAAGTGACCAATTTGGTTAAAGATTTAGCCCGTGCGCTATCGGTTGCCAGTGTGCGTGTGGTAGAAACCATTCCGGGTAAAACCTATATGGGTTTAGAAATACCCAACCCAAAACGCCAAATTGTCTATTTATCTGAAATTATGAGTAGCCAAGCTTATGCCAGTGTTAATTCGCCACTAGCGATTTGTTTGGGTAAAGATATTGCGGGCAAGCCAGCAGTGGCTGATTTAGCCAAAATGCCGCATGTACTGGTTGCAGGTACCACGGGTTCAGGTAAATCGGTGGCGATTAACGCGCTTATTTTAAGTTGGCTGTATAAGGCCGATGCCTCACAAGTGCGCATGATTTTGATTGACCCTAAAATGCTAGAGCTTTCAGTTTATGAAGGTATTCCGCATTTATTGGCACCAGTGGTGACCGATATGCGCCAAGCCGCTAATGCGCTGAATTGGTGTGTGAATGAAATGGAGAGGCGTTATAAGCTGATGTCTAGCCTAGGCGTGCGTAATTTGGCGGGTTACAACCAAAAAATTAAAGATGCCGATAAAGCTGGCGAAAAAATCCCACATCCCTTTAGCATTACGCCAGATAATCCAGAGCCATTAGAAGAGATGCCACTGATTGTGGTGGTAATTGATGAGCTGGCTGATCTGATGATGGTGGTGGGCAAAAAAGTAGAAGAGCTAATTGCGCGTTTGGCACAAAAAGCGCGTGCTTCTGGTATTCACTTGGTGTTAGCAACGCAACGCCCATCGGTGGATGTGATTACAGGCTTAATTAAGGCCAATGTGCCCACGCGTATCTCGTTTCAGGTATCCAGCAAAATTGACTCAAGAACAATATTAGACCAAATGGGCGCTGAGGCGTTATTAGGTCAGGGCGATATGTTATACATGCCGCCTGGTACTGGTTACCCTATGCGGATTCATGGTGCGTTTGTGTCGGATCATGAAGTGCATCAAGTGGTGAATCACTTAAAAGCCATGGGTGAGCCGAATTATATTGAAGGTATTTTGACTAATGAAACAGAAGGCGGAGAGGCTGGCGAGTTTAGTAGTGATGACGGCGCTGAGAAAGATCCGTTATACGATGAGGCCGTCAATATCGTATTAACTAGCCGTCGAGCCAGTATTTCATCGGTACAAAGACAGCTTAGAATTGGTTACAACCGTGCGGCACGGTTGATTGAAGACATGGAACGCGCAGGATTGGTTTCTGCGATGCAATCTAACGGTAACAGAGAGGTGTTGGCAAAAGGAAATGCATCTGATTAAAAAACAAGTGATTAAAAAAATAGTAATAAGTGGGTTTTTGATAATCTCACAAAGTAGCTTTGCCGATGGCGTAGCAAGCTTGCATGATTTTTTCAAAAATACAGACGCCATGCGCGCGCAATTTAGCCAAGTGGTCACTGATACAAAAGGGCGAAAAATACAGGAAGTACAAGGCTCAATGCAGTTGCAACGCCCTAATAAATTTCGTTGGGATTATGCAAAACCCTATGAGCAACAAATTATTAGCGATGGCAAGCAAGTATTTTTATACGATACAGACTTACAACAAGTGACTGTGCGTGAACTTAGCAAAGCTTTGGGTTCTAGCCCTGCAGCCTTGTTGGCAGGCGGCGACGCCGTTGAGAAAAGCTTTACCATTAAAAATGCCGCGCGCAAAGATGGTTTAAGCTGGGTATTGGCCTTACCAAAAGATAAAGACAGCGGGTTTGAGCGAGTACTGTTGGGCTTTAAAGACGAAAAATTACGCAAAATGGAGCTATACGATAGCTTTAACCATATCACATTGATTACGTTTGATGGCGTTGAGCGCAATCCAGTGTTACAAGAATCTACTTTTTTATTTATACCGCCAAAAGGCGTGGATGTTGTAGGCGAATAAGCGCTAACAATTTGATTGTTTAGGCGCAACTTTTACTTTATTAAAGTTTTGCAATCTATTACTATTTGTGTACAAATAAATAAATAATAGGCGAAAAATGCAAGGCCTAAACAATCAATCAATTCACCACCTATGTAAGCTAATTGCCATATTTCTGTTGGCATTGTTTTCTACGTTAACTTCTACACATAGCCTTGCCGATCAAGATGCAGTATTAATACAGGCTGAAAAATTGATTCGCCAAACGGATTACAAAGCCGCTTACCAATTATTGGAGCCTTTGGAAAGTACACGTGCAGGCGAAATTCAATATGATTACTTATTGGGTATTGCAGGCGTGGAAAGTGGCAACGTGACGCGTGGTGCTTTCGCGCTGGAGCGTGTATTGGCAGTAGATCCAAATCATCAAGATGCGCGGGCAGAAATGGCCAAGGCGCATTTTTTATTGGGTGAAAGAGATACAGCTAAGCAAGAGTTTAATTATGTATTGGGCTTAGAGCCTGTTGCGCAAACCAAAAGAACGGTTGAAAAGCTATTAAACGCAATTGAAAAGATTGAAGGCACCACTACCACCTTTGGCGCTTATTTGGATTTTGGTTTAGGCTGGGATTCTAACGTAAGTAGTGCGCCTAGCATTAGCTCAATCAGCGTGCCTTTGTTTGGTGGTTTAGCTTTTGCGCTAGGTAATAACGCACAAGAACAATCCGATAATTTTATGAATTTAGCCGCTGGTATTTCGTTTCGCCAACCGATTAATGAGCAATTAGCGGTGTTTGGTGCCGTTAACGGTGCTAATCGAATTAACGGGTCAGAAACTGACTTTGACAATAGCGCGCTGGATTTTAATGGCGGCTTGCAACTTAAATTAGATAAAAACAGCATAAGCTTTGCAGTGCAAGATAATCATTTTGACTTAAATGGTGAAAGCTTTAGACGCGCTTATGGCGCTACTGCCCAGTGGATACACAACATCGACAACAGTAATCAAGCAGGCATTTACGCACAATACACGCGCTTAAATTATGCAGGTAACGATATTCGCAACGCGGCCAGAAGCATTATTGGTATCAATGCTGCGCACGTATTTCAATCAGATTTAAACCCTGTCGTTTTTGCCAGTATTTATGGCGGCAGAGAAGAGGCGCGCGACTCAAGCGCCGATTTCTTTAGCCAAGATATTGTTGGCGCGCGTGCAGGTGGTCAAGTTAGCTTCAATAATAAATGGCAGTTGTTTTCATCTGTAGGTGCGGAATTTCGCAGAAACGATGAGGCTGACCCAGCCTTTTTAATTAGGCGCCACGATGACCAATATGATGCAACGCTGGGATTGCGCTATGTTCCAGCGACTGATTGGTCGATTAGGCCACAATTAAGCTATATCAAAAACGATTCCAATATCGATTTAAATACGTTTGAGCGCAAAGTAATTTCAGTTAATGTGCGCAAAGACTTTAGATGGTAAGGTTAACAGCACAATTAAATTGAAATTTAAGCCTAAATAAACGCTAAAATAGCATTTTAATTTGTCATCAAAAGCAAAATAAGTGACCAACTTATTTCAAACCGCTACTCCCATTGCACCGTTAGCAGAACGATTACGCCCTAAAACTTTAGATGAAGTAGTAGGGCAGTCACATCTATTAGGCCCAAACAAACCATTACGCTTAGCATTTCAATCAGGCAAGTTGCCTTCCATGATTCTGTGGGGTCCGCCAGGTGTAGGCAAAACCACCTTGGCGCGCCTGATTGCTAATACCGCCGATGCCGATTTTATTCCGATTTCGGCGGTGTTATCTGGCATTAAAGATATTCGCGAAGCGGTAGAACGCGCCGAATTAACTTTGCAACAGCATGGCCGCAAAACTATTTTATTTGTAGATGAAGTACACCGATTTAACAAAGGTCAGCAAGACGCGTTTCTGCCTTTTGTTGAAAGTGGCTTGATTACTTTTATTGGCGCGACTACCGAAAATCCATCGTTTGAAGTAAATAGTGCGTTGCTAAGTCGCGCGCAAGTATTTGTGCTCAATGCCTTATCAGAGGCTGAATTAGATTTGCTATTGAGCCGCGCCCAAGCATTGGTTGCGCCCAATACGCACTTGGCAGACACTGTAAAAGAGCAAGTGCTGGCCTACGCCGATGGCGATGCAAGACGCTTGCTGAATTTTGTAGAAGGCTTATTTAACGCGGCAGAAGGCGCCAACGTTAATGAAATTGATGAAGCCTTTTTGCAAACCACTATGTCTAGCAAACTACGCCGTTTTGATAAAGGAGGCGAAGCGTTTTACGATCAGATTTCTGCACTGCATAAATCGGTGCGTGGTAGCAATCCAGATGCCGCTTTATATTGGTTTTTGCGCATGATAGATGGCGGCGCCGATCCGCTATATTTAGGCCGCCGCATCATTCGCATGGCCATTGAAGACATTGGCTTGGCTGACCCACGCGCGCAAACCATGGCGCTAGAAGCTTGGCAGATTTATGAGCGACTTGGTTCGCCCGAGGGTGAATTAGCATTGGCGAATATGGTGATTTATTTGGCCGTTGCGCCCAAAAGTAATGCGGCTTATAACGCGTACAATCAGGCTAAAGCTTTTGTGGCACAAGATAAATCGCGCCCAGTACCGCTGCATTTAAGAAATGCGCCAACCAAATTGATGAAAGCGCTGGATTACGGCAAAGAATACCGGTATGCGCACAATGAACCAGAGGCTTACGCGGCAGGTGTGGATTATTTTCCCGATGAGTTGCATCAAGAAAATAAAGTACCGCAATTTTATAATCCCACACCGCGTGGCTTAGAAGGTAAAATTGGCGAAAAATTGAAGCACCTTAAACAACTAGACCAAGAACATTTAAAAACTAAAGCAAAGAATTAATTATGTTAGATATACAAGCACTAAGAAACGATTTAGACGGCGTTGTTGAGCAATTAAATAGGCGCGGTTTTGCGTTTGATTTCGCAGCGTTTTCTGCGCTTGAGCAAGAGCGTAAATCGGTGCAGACGCGTACTCAAGAATTGCAAGCTAAGCGCAACAATACTTCTAAGCAGATTGGTATTGCGAAATCTAAGGGCGAAGATGTCAGTGCTATTTTGGCAGAAGTAGCTGGTTTGGGTGATGCTTTAAAAGCCGATGAAATCTTATTGGAAGAGCTGCAAGCAAAGCTACAAAATGTTTTACTCAACGTACCTAATCTGCCGCATGAAAGCGTGCCTGCTGGTAAATCAGAAGTTGATAACGTTGAAGTACGCAAAATTGGTACGCCGCGTGACTTTAAAAAAGAATTAGGTAACGATTTTGAAATCAGAGACCACACTGATGTAGGTGCGTCACTTGGTTTGGATTTTGATACAGGCATTAAATTATCTGGCACACGCTTTACTTTTATGCGTGGTGGTATTGCTAAATTGCATAGGGCTTTAGCGCAATTTATGCTGGATACGCAGACCGAAAAGCATGGCTATGAAGAGTGCTATACGCCGTATTTGGTGAACGCTGAAACATTAACAGGCACAGGTCAATTGCCTAAATTTGAAGAAGATTTATTCAGCTTAAATCACAACGACAGCAAGTTATATTTAATTCCCACTTCTGAAGTAACGCTAACCAACACCGTGCGCGATGAAATTGTGCCTTTAGAATCGTTGCCAATTAAGCTAACCGCGCATACACCTTGCTTCCGTTCTGAAGCGGGTTCTTATGGTCGCGATACCAAAGGCATGATTCGCCAGCATCAATTCGATAAAGTGGAAATGGTGCAAATTGTGCATCCAAGCAAAAGCTATGAAGCTTTAGATGAAATGGTGGGGCACGCTGAAAATATCTTAAAAGCACTTGAGTTGCCATATCGAGTGGTTTCTCTTTGCACGGGTGATATGGGTTTTGGTGCCGCTAAAACGTACGATTTAGAAGTATGGTTACCTGCGCAAAATACTTACCGCGAGATTTCTAGTGTCAGTAATTGTGAGGCATTTCAAGCGCGTCGTTTGCAAGCGCGTTTTAGAAACGAGCAAGGTAAAACCGAGTTTGTGCACACGTTAAATGGCTCTGGCTTGGCAGTAGGGCGTACTTTGGTGGCTGTGCTAGAGAATTATCAAAATGCGGATGGTAGTGTGACGATTCCGAAAGTGTTGCAACCTTATATGAATAATTTGCAGGTAATTAAGCCTGCTTAAGAATACTTTAAAATCTGCTAGCGCTAATTAAAACTTAGGATAAGTATCGGCGCTGGCGATTTTGAATTGACTGGCTTTGTCATCATAACTCGGTTCAAAGCGCGCTAAAATATTGTAATAGCTGCGAATCGATTCTACAAAAATCACAGGCGCACCGCCGCTGGCATAACCGTATTTGACGTTCACGTAATAAGTTGGGTCGTTTAGCATCACCAAAGTTTTTTTCACATCAGCCCAGCGATCAGGGTTCATTTTTAAGCGTTGTGCCAACACGCGTGCATCTTCAACATGGGCGTATCCAATATTGTAAGAGGCCAATGCCATATAAGTGCGGTCAGGTTCTGGCACGCGGTCAGGAATCGTATCTTTAAGCAAATTGATATATTTTGCCCCAGCTGGAATGCTTTGCTTTGGGTCTAATCTGTCGCTAACTTTCATTAAGTCGGCGGTATCTTCGGTTAACATCATCAATCCGCGCACATTGGTAGGTGAAGTATTAAATGTGTCCCAATGCGATTCTTGATAACTAATAGCGGCGATTAGGCGCCAATCTAGCCCTGTGATTTCTTGCGCTTGCTGAAAAAGCCGTTTGTATTTGGGCAATAAAGTACGGCTGCGGATTAAAAACGCTTTTACGTCCACAGGCTTAAGGCGCTTAGCATTGCCATGATAACGATCGATTAAATTGCGTAAGGTGCCATTTTTTTTAATTTTGCTAAAAAAGGCATTTACCTTCTTTTGTAGCTCAGGATTGGCATTTTTAGGCATTGCCCATGCAATTTTTTCTGGCTCACCCAGTGTAAAAGCAATGCTTAAATTGGGATAATAATTCTGCATAATAGAAACCAAATGACTGTCTGCGATGGTGTAATCAATATCGCCATGCTCTAATTCTTGCAGCAATTGTTCAGAACCTACGTGCAAACGTTCTTCCCAAATTAGGCCTTCTTGCTTGGGTTTAAGCTTGATTAAACGTTCTACAAAGCTGGTGCCAGCGGGTACTGTTATAAGGCGCCCAGCCAAATCTTTTAATTTTTTTGGGGCTCTTGTTTTGTTTTCTTTGAGTTTTTGGCTGTTGTATACGACTACTTGTTGCACATCTTGGTAGGGGGTTGAAAAATCAATGATTTCTTTGCGGGCATCGGTAATGGTGACATCGGCGGCGGCAATATCGGCTTTTTTCTTCAATACGGCGGGAATCACTTGGTTGATATTATTGGCTACGGTAAGTTTTAACTCGGTGCCGTCATTCAGTTCTTTGATGAACAGTTGAATTAAATCATACTCAAGCCCAGCCGCTTGCTCGTTGTCGTCTAGGTAATAAGTGTTGGGGCTGTTGAGTGTAACAAAGGTGAGTACTTTAGCGTTTTTGTCAGCAGAAGGGCTAATGACTACCCTTGTGCCATCGTCTATTTCTTTTTCACTTGGCGGTGTACAGGATGCTACGAATAAAGCGGTGCACAATAAAAATGCCGTAACTATTACGCGATATAAACAACGTAAATTCGACATTATTATGCAAATTAGAGTGAACAAATATTAAGCCCAGTTTTCGCGCACAACACCTTCATGTGCAATCAAAGTGGCGCTGGTTAAGCCAATAAAAATGCCATGTTCAACCACGCCAGGCGTGTTGTTGATGAGCTGATTTAATTGCGCCTCTGATAATAATTTGTCAAAAGTCATATCCAGCACTAAACTGCCGTGAGAGGTGATAGACAAGCCATCTTTAGCCACGTTCTGGCGTAAATCACCCACGCCGCCAGCTTGCTCTAGGCTATGTTTGGCCGCTTTCCAAGCCATTGGCATCACTTCGATAGGGATAGCGAAATTGGTGCCGATATGGCTGACTAGCTTGCTGTTGTCAGCTACCACTAAGAATTGTTTGGCGGCTTTTGCTAGCAGTTTTTCAAGCACTAAATCATAGCCACGGCCTTTTAACAGGGTCATATCTGGTGTGATTTCATCAGCGCCGTCTACATACAAATCAATCTCGGCTACTTGGGTAAGTGCAATCACTGATAAGCCCAAGCTTTGCGCTTTAATCATACTCACGGTTGAGCTGGCAATAGTGGTAACTTTTAGGTTTTCGTCGCGTTGGCGTCGCGCCAGCTCTTCGATAAAATAATTAGCAGTTGAGCCTGTGCCTAATCCAACTAGCATGCCATTTTTAACAAAATTAGTAGCATGAATTGCAACGGCCTGTTTATCGTTAACAGGTTTAATATTCATGGGCTTTACACTCATGGCAAAAACGCTCCTCAAAACTTATTATTGCAGCTGTCATCGCTATCGCCGCTTAATTATTTTTAGCGCGCAATGCAACGCCACGCTTAAGGTTATAATAGGTAATAAGTCATTATTAGCCAAATCATTTTTAAAGCAACCAAGTCATTTTCAAGCTCATTTATGCAGTTAACTCCACCCACGCAAGGTCAAAAAAGCCGTTTCTCGTATGCTGCCAATGGCTTAGATAGTTTATCTCTAGCTTTACTTGCATGTCGCCAAAAAACAACAAAAGGCACAACGGCTGTTGCTAAAAAGTCGCCACTGGTGATTATTACCAGCAATGCGTTTGAAGCGCAGCGCTTGTTAGAAGAGATTCCTTATTTTGCGCCTGAGCTAACTGTGCGCTTGTTGCCAGATTGGGAAACGCTGCCCTACGATGTGTTTTCGCCACATCCTGATTTGATTTCAGAGCGCTTGGCGACTTTGTACCAAATCAGCCAAAACCAATGTGATGTGGTGATTGTGCCAATTGCCACGGCGTTGATTCGCTTACCAGCAGTGGCCTACTTGGCAGGGCATAGCTTTATGCTCAAAAAAGGCCAAAAACTCAATTTAGAAGCCTTGCGTCATCAATGCGCACAAGCGGGTTACCACCATGTTTCACAAGTTATTTCGCCAGGTGAGTTTAGTGTGCGTGGCGGCTTGGTGGATTTATTCCCTATGGGCAGTGTGTTTCCGTTTCGTATTGATTTGTTTGACGATGAGATTGAAAGTATCCGCACCTTTGATGTAGATACACAGCGCAGTTTGTACCCAGTGCCTGAAATCCGGTTATTGCCTGCGCGCGAGTTTCCGCTGGATGACAAAGGTATTGCCACTTTTAGAAGTAATTTTAGAGAGCAGTTTGAAGGCGACCCGCAACGCGCGACCATTTACAAAAATGTGAGTAAAGGCGTTGCTAGTGGCGGTATTGAGTGGTATTTGCCCTTATTCTTTGAAGAAACCTCAACGCTATTAAATTACCTGCCTGAAAATGCCACACTTTGCCTGCATGGCAATTGCGATAAAGCCGCGCAACAGTTTTGGACAGAAGCGAATTCAAGATATCGATTGCTGGCTTATGACGCAGAGCGGCCGATTTTGAAACCAGAAGTATTGCTGATTAAAACCGATGA
>JAZKDM010000071.1:0-2708 GCA_040387535.1 Pseudomonadota bacterium
AAAGTTCTGTGAATTTTTTGTGACAAATGTGCGCTTGGGCACTTAAAGAGTAAATTTGAGGCTTTATAAGCCAAGCATATAATCAAGCGGAATTTTTATAGTGATGAGTAAAGTTATGTGGGATGAGGTGCAAGCTCGCTCTAAAAGCCTAATTTTAATAGTTGTTAAAAATCGGGCTTATTTCCAATTCTAGTTAGTTTAATTCATCGCGCTTTCACCAATTGCTGCATGAGTGCGTTGCAAGGTAACCTACACCCAGCCTTGATGCCAAATGCTTGTATCGTTTAGTTGCTAAAATGAAATGGTAGGCCCCAAAAAACAGTTTAATTAAGCCTGTGTTAGTTAGCTAACATGGCAAGTGACGCGATGTGTGCGTTAATATCTTTATATAGCTAAAATTTATATTTTAGGCGTTAAATTGAAAGGTTGTTATGGCAATAGGCTGGGTGGCATTATTAAAAGCAGTGCCGTGGGGAGAGGTGGCCAGAAAAGCCCCAGAGATTGCAGAAAGTGCAAAAAAATTATGGAGTACTGTTGCACGAAAACCACCACAACCAGAATTGGAAATGCGCACTGTATTTGCATCGGACGATGAAGATGTAAGCTCGCTAAAACAAAGGCTTGCTAAAGTTGAGGCAACAAATGCCGAACTGCACAATCAAATGCTGACAACATCTGAATTAATTAAGGCGTTAGCGGATCAAAATACGCAGCTTATCAATAGAATTGAATTGAACCGTATACGCACAATCAGGCTTGCTGCTTTTACCATCGTTATTGGCCTTATTGCGGCGTATTGTTTGTATAAAATCATATTACGCTAAACACTAAATCTTGAATTGATGAACACTTACTCACTACCCTTATTTCCACTTAATGTGGTTATCTGCCCAGGCGGGCTGATGCCCTTGCGAATATTTGAAGCCAGATATTTGGATATGGTTAAAAATTGTCTTAGGAACAAAACATCGTTTGCTATTGTGGCTGTAATGCCAAAAGGGGAAGTTAATCCAGAAAGCAATTTTCCGTTTGCTGATGTAGGCACTTTGGTTAATATTACCGATGCTGATGTCACCACCGTGGGCTTGATGACGATTCATTGTATTGGGCAACACAGGGTTAAAGTTCACTCGTTTACGCAACAAGTAGATGGCTTGCTGATTGCTGAGGTAAGCGATATCGCCAATGATATTGAGTTGCCGATTCCTGAAGACTTGAGAATTATCAGCACTAGTTTGCAACGTTTGTTAGAGTCTTTACCTAGCCAAGGCGTTTTGCCAGCGGATATACCGATTATTGAGCCTTATCAATTTAATGACGCCTCTTGGGTTGCCAACCGTTGGGTTGAGTTGCTAGATTTGCCCATGCTTAAAAAGCAACGCCTAATGCAATTAGATAGCCCTATTGTGAGATTAGAGCTGATTTACGATATTTTGGGTGTGGATACGGGTAATTTGGTTTAGTCAGCGCAGATGGAAATTCATAATAGTTTTGAGCTAGAGTTTATAGCTTACCTGTCTATGCACTTAGAGAATATGGTTTGCGAACAAACCAAAAGTGGCAATACTAAGCAGCGCGATCGCTACTCTCAGCTCATTGCCTTTATTCAGGAATCTTCATTTGAGCAGGCTTATGAGAAATACAAACAAATCTCCTTAGCCGATACCGATATAGAATATTTTAGTGAATCCACTATCAAAATGGCACAGCGCTTGGCCAGAATAGACATGGGCTTGCCCTTGGTTATAGAATAAAACTTCATACAAAGATTGATGTTTTTCGCGGGTGAAATTATCAAAGGCTGACATTTAACCGATACATTGAGGCAATAAAATCAAAACGATAGGACTGTAAAATGGATTGGCACAATGAATTAATGTTAGCTGGGCGCATCATTTATGCAGCACTGTTGGGCGGTATGATTGGTTGGGAGCGTGAAAACAACGATCAAGATGCAGGCCTTAGAACCTATATGGCCGTTGCAGTAGGATCATGCGCGTTTAGTATCATCTCTCAGCAGACTTTAGGCGACCCTACAAGAATAGCGGCGCAAGTTGTAACGGGTATTGGTTTTATAGGTGCGGGTGTTATTTTACAAGTGGGTGGCCGCGTGCAAGGATTAACCACCGCGGCTACTTTGTGGGCAACCGCAGCGGTTGGTATGGCCAGTGCCTTTGGCATGTATATATTAGCCGGTCTTTGTGCCGTATTAATTGTTGGTATGCTGAGTTTGAATAACCTGCCTGGGTGGAATCGTTTTACAAATAAAAAATCCGTCACGGCTAAAGATAAAACTTAAAATAAGCCTTAGTCTACGTACTATAGATTTTCTATTCACTTAGCACTTCCATTACAATCGAATAAGCATTCCGCAATTTACATTGAGGCATCACAAAGCCCAACACTAGGAGGTTTTACATGAAATGGACGGGTATGTTTCTGGTTGGCTACTTTATTGTAGTTGGTGGCATTCTTGCGGCGCTTTGGAAATTGGGCGTGCTTGCCGATGTAGGCACAGCATGGACTTTAATAGGCGTTGTTATAGCGATTGGTATTGGCGTTATGCTCGCGGTATCTAATGGCAGCAGTAAAGATGGTGCTTAACTTTTAAGTAAAATCCTTAGTATTTATTGCGTGATGCACATAGCGTGAAATTTTTGATATTGCGTAAGATGTGAAACATGCAAGGCGAACTTGTGAAACTAACT
>JAZKDM010000072.1:0-40389 GCA_040387535.1 Pseudomonadota bacterium
AGATTAATTGTAGCGTCCATTATGGGGTTTGATTAATTCAAATGACTAAAACTGTTATCATACCGTAGCCAACATCAAAGCCACTAGAAACCACACAATCGTGACCGAAAAAAACTACTCAATAGAACCAGACGCTGATTTACCTATCAGCAAAACCAAGCTTAAAGCCGAGGCAGATGCACAACAAGCCATTGGCAAAAAATTAATTGATTTATCCAAAGATAAATTAATTAAGCTGAATTTGCCAGAAACCTTATTTGATGCGGTGATGGAAGCCAAACGCTTGACCGCAAATGGTGCAGTTCGTAGGCAATTGCAATATTTAGGCCGCCTGATGCGTGATGTCGATAGCGCGCCTATCGTTGAGCAGCTGCAAGCATGGGAAGGCAAAAATACGCAAGAAAATGCGCGCTTTCACACCATGGAACGCTGGCGCAGCCGTTTGATTGCAGAGCCTGACGCTTTGCAAGAGTTTTACAGCAAATTTCCCGCTGCCGATATTCAGCAATTGCGCACTTTAATCAGAAACGCGCAACGTGAAGAGGCGGCGCAAAAGCCACCTAAAAGTAGCCGCGAACTATTTAAATTAATCCGTGAATTAAGTGAGATGGATGCGGCATCGCAAGATGAAAACAGCGATGCTGCTGATTAAAGATTAGCTGAATAGATGGATGTAGCATGACAATTTCCAAAAAAAATCAACATTCTAGTGATACAGGTGTGATTTACGCGCCTTGGGAAAAGACATTCTCGCGCGTACTAACGCCTATTGAAGAATTTATTCGCCATCAAACGGCTAGCAGTATTTTGCTAATCGTCGCTACAGCACTGGCTTTATTTTTGGCCAATAGCAGCGCATTTAGTGACACCTATCAACACCTGCTGCATATTCCTTTTACTGTCACTTTAAACAGCTGGAGCATCTCGATGAGCCTGCATCATTGGGTAAATGATGCGCTGATGGCGATTTTCTTCTTTGTGGTTGGTATGGAATTAAAGCGTGAAATATTGGTTGGAGAGCTATCGGATATTCGGCAAGCCTCTTTACCGATTATTGCCGCAATTGGCGGCATGGTAGTACCTGCCTTAATTTATGTCACATTCAATCCTAGCAGCCCAGCGCATCAAGGCTGGGGAGTGCCAATGGCAACTGACATTGCGTTTGCTGTAGGTGCGCTTGTTTTGCTAGCTAAGCGCGTACCCAAGGCGTTGGTTACTTTTTTAATCGCATTAGCCATTGCAGATGATTTAGGTGCGGTTTTAGTCATCGCTCTTTTTTATACCGAGCAAATAGCCATGAATTGGGTGATGATTTCCGCCATTTTAGTCTTATTGTTATTGTTACTAAATTTTACAGGCGTTCGTAACAGCATCCCCTATTTCATCGTAGCTATCATCCTTTGGTATGCCATGATGCAATCGGGCGTACATGCCACAATAGCTGGTGTGTTGGGCGCTTTCACAGTGCCTGCCCGCTCAAAATATGACCCCGCACTTTTTCTAAGTCGTATCAAAGATCAAATTAGCAACTTTGCCAGCAATCAAACTGTGGGCACAAGTTTAATGACAAACGACAAACTGCATTCGGTAGTAGAAACCATTGAAGATAGCGTTATGGGCGTACAAGCCCCTCTGCAACGACTTGAACAGCTTTGGCACATACCTGTCGCATTTTTAATCATTCCCATTTTTGCTTTTTTTAACGCAGGCATCACCATTAAGTTCGATTCTCTTGGGGAAACCTTTTCCAACCCCATTATGCTGGGTGTAATGCTGGGATTGGTTTTCGGGAAATTTATTGGTATTACAGGCGCATGCTGGCTGGCTTTAAAACTAAACATCGGCAAATTACCGACAGGTGCTCGCTTTAGTCAAATTGCCGCGGTATCGGTGTTGGCGGGCATTGGGTTTACCATGTCTATCTTTATTGCAGAATTGGCATTTAAAGGCCATGCTGATTATCTATTACTGGCAAAAACAGGGGTTATTTTTGCTTCACTGATTGCGGCCACAGTTGGCTTCACTTGGTTGTGGCTACTGGGCAAGCCTAAGCATTAAAGGCTTACCCAGCTTAACTTACCATCAGCACTGCTTCATTAAGCCATGCTAATACTTAGCGCTATTTTCGCGCATTAATTTGCGCATTAGCTACATTTTTTTCGCCGTTGCGCTCAAATTCTAGCGCCACTTCTTTGCCTTGATGTTGGCGCACCACAGCCGATAGCTCTTCTGGTTTATTAAGCTGATTGCCTGCTAACTTTAATAAGGTATCGCCGCGCATTAAGCCTGCTTTTGCAGCGGGTGAATCTTTAATCACCGCGATGACTTTTAAACCTTCAAATTCAGTGGCTTTTTCGGCCTCTTGTGATTCTTTTTTAGCCAACTTAATCACATGCACACCCAATAGCGGCGCTGGTAACTTAGCCCAATAGCTGGCGTAATATTTGTAATTGGTTGGCTCTTCTTGCAAATCTTTTTCACTCAACTCTTTGCCCGCTTTAGCCGCTTCTTTAATCATCTGCATTTTGCTGCTGGCGGTTTTGGCTGATCCATATTTACTGTACACCAGCACCGTGTCAGCCTTAATTTTCTTAGCATATTCCAGCGCTTGCTCTGCCGGCACATCGCCCGCTGTAAAGCCTGATGACCCTATCATGTCATAGCCGCTTTCTAGCATGCTAATGTCGTCATCTTCTTTATGATTACTGACATACATCTTAGTATCAGGGTTGGCCTGCATCGATTTTAAATCGCTGCTGTTTTGCGGCTTATAGCTTTTTTCGTACCAGTTTTCGGCGGCTTGCAATTGCATAGCGGCAAACAAAATGCCTGCTGCAAATAAGCCCAGCAACATCATTTTTGGTTTTAATGTTTTATTTTCGGTAGTGATAGCATGCGACTGGCCTAAACGCGCCAACACTTTTGCATCTCTTGCTGTTTTTATCATTGAATGATTGGTCAAACCCGCCATGAAATAATCCTTTACGATTGAAAATGCTATTATTAGCGTATTCCGCGCATTTATTTTACACGCAATATTAAAGACAAGCAGATGGCAAAACAATTCATTAAAATTGGTTTAGTTTCCACCAGTGATAGAGCATCAAGCGGCATTTATGCCGACAAAGGTATCCCTAGCCTGCAAGAGTGGCTGAACAATGCGGTTATTACACCAATCGAATATCACACGCGCCTAGTGGCAGATGAGCAAGAAGACATTGAACAAATGCTGATTGATTTGGTGGATTATCAAGGCTGCCATTTGATTTTAACCACCGGCGGCACCGGCCCAGCAGCACGCGATGTAACGCCTGAGGCCACTTTAAACGTAGCCGATAAAATCATGCCAGGCTTTGGTGAGCAAATGCGCCAAATCAGCCTTAATTTTGTGCCAACCGCCATTTTATCCAGACAAGTCGCGGTCATTCGCAAACAATGTTTAATCATTAATTTGCCAGGTCAGCCCAAAGCCATTGCACAAACCTTACAAGGTTTAAAAGATGATAGCGGCAATATTAAAGTGCATGGTATATTTGCGGCAGTGCCTTATTGCTTAGATTTACTGGCAACCGATGAATCTCCCATGCCTTATTTAGAAACAAATCCAGATATCGTCAACGCTTTCCGCCCCGTATCCGCTATTAAACGAACTTAATCATCTTAGAGTCATCATGCATCATTTATATCACCGTCTAGCCTCTAACACCGTCGCAAAAAAATGGGCTTTACTTATCTTCTGGCTGACTTTTCTCGCCATCAGCATTTTAATGTTTATCCCTGGCAGTCCACCAAAAGAAAATGGCTTTATGCATTGGGATAAAATTCAACACGCGATAGCATTCATGTTGTTAATCAAACTTGCTTGGTCGGCTTATCCCAATAAAAAATACATCGCCGTCATTACACTGGTCCTGTTTGGCGCCGCAATTGAAATCTTGCAAGCCACCTTAACCACAACGCGCACAGGCACAACGGGCGATTGGATTGCCGATGTAGTGGGCATTATGATTGGCATGACTATTTGTATAACGCTGTTTCAAAAAAATAGGCAGCTCAAACAAATTCGCCAATGACACCTGAATTTAACCTTATTCAGCAATTCTTTAAGCGCCCTACTGCACAAACCGATTTAGGCGTTGGTGACGATGCTGCTTTAATTTCAATTTCTCATGGCATGCAGCTTGCCATTTCAGCCGATATGCTGGTAGCAGGCACTCACTTTTTTGCCGATTGCGATGCTTTTCAACTAGGCTGGAAATCGCTGGCAGTGAATGTTTCCGATATGGCCGCAATGGGCGCACAACCCAAATGGGCAACATTGGCGATTGCTTTGCCCAATATTGATAATGCTTGGTTAAGCCAATTTAGCGATGGCTTTTTTGCCTGCGCCAAACAATTTAATGTGGATTTAATTGGCGGCGATACCACGCGTGGCCCGTTAACGATTAGCGTGCAAATCATGGGTGAAGCACCATTTGGCAAGGCAATCAAACGCGGTGGCGCGCAAATTAATGATGATATTTGGGTAAGTGGTCAGCTTGGCAGCGCAGCGCTAGGACTAGCTTATCTGCAAAATAAGCACTCAATCGGCACATTAAGTGCTGATGATATTGCTAGCTGCTTACATGCTTTACATGCGCCAGTCCCACGTGTTGCACTAGGCTTAAGCTTGCGAGGTGTTGCCACTAGCTGCATTGATATTTCAGATGGCTTAATGGCCGATTTAGGCCATATCTTAAAAGCATCCAACTGTGGTGCAACCCTAGATTTAGCGGCAATTCCCTGCCTTGACGTATTAAAAACATCACGGCAAAACCAAATTACTCAAAACTATATTTTAGCTGGTGGCGATGATTACGAGCTCTGTTTTACGGCGCCAAAATCAGCGCGCGAAAGCATTGCCAAAATAAGCAACCATCTTGATTGCCCATTAAGTTTGATTGGTGAAACTCACACTGGCAATGATTTAAAGGTGATGTATCAAAATCAACAATTAAATATATCAAAAAAAGGTTTTGATCATTTTGGCTAAGCTAAATCAGCCTAATTTCAAGCTGTTAATCGCGCATCCAGCGCATTTCTTCTCACTGGGTTTTGGCAGCGGCTTAGCGCCCAAAGCGCCTGGCACATTTGGTACATTGGTAGGCTTGCCATTGTTTTGGTTAATTTCAGGCTTGTCGTTTTATGCTCAGATAGGCATTATTGTTTTGCTGTTTTTTGCGGGTATTTATTGCTGCGATAAAACGGGAAAAGCGCTTGGCATTAGTGATCATGGTGGCATCGTATGGGATGAGATTGTCGCCATTATGTTAGTGCTTACTTTCACTCCAATTCAATGGCAGTGGTGGTTTATCGCTTTCTTACTGTTTCGATTATTTGATATTTGGAAGCCCTACCCCATTTGTTATTTTGACGCTAAACTTAAAAATGGTTTTGGCGTTATGTTTGATGACTTATTGGCTGCTATTTACGCTATTTTAGTGATGAAATTTATTTTATGGCCTCTATCGCAACTTTAGCCACTGAACTGGGCGCAACACTCAAAGCGCGCGGCTTTGTATTGGCGCTGGCAGAGTCCTGTACGGGTGGAATGGCAGCCCAAGCAATCACTAGCGTGGCTGGCAGCTCAGCTTGGTTTGACCGCGGATTTGTGACCTACAGCAACCAAGCAAAAATAGACATGCTAGGCGTTAACAATCAAACTTTAATACAATTCGGCGCCGTTAGCGAACAAACGGCGGCTGAAATGGCGCAAGGCGCGCTTAAATTTAGCCTCGCACAAATTAGTGCCAGCATAACTGGCATTGCAGGGCCTGATGGCGGCACGGCAGACAAACCTGTTGGTACCGTTTGTTTTGGTTTTGCGCTAATCAATAGCGTTAAAACCAGCACGCAACATTTTGTTGGCAAACGCGAATCCGTTCGCCAACAAGCGTCTATCTACGCAATTAGCCAGCTGATAGAGTTAATACGTATACCTTAACTAACGCTTATCTTAATTTAGCAGTCAACTTAGCGGTTACCGCGGTGATGACCGTGACCACGATGGCCGTTATTGCCTCTGTTACCCCAACCATTATTATTTCCCCAGCGGTTATCGTTACCCCAGCGATTATCAAATCGTTGTGACTGATATCTGTGATTGTGGTGACCATAATTTTGGTAGCCGAAAGAAACTACTGGCGCTGAGCGATAATAGACCACCGGTGGCGCATTGTAATAAACCACTGGCGGCCCAGCATAATATTGTGCCTGCGGGTAACCATAACCACCCACATTAATGCCGATATTAAATGAATCGCGTGCTACGGCACTAGAAATTGAAGCGACACCTATGGTTAAAACAACGATTGCTGAACGTAATATTTTCATTGTAAAACTCCTTTAAAAACAGTTGTCACATCGCTAAAAACGTCTTAAAGCGCATCTCGTTGACGCTAGATTGCATTTACAATTTTTAATGCATTAATATTCAACAAAAATATTCATGTATTTAATAAAGTTTTCAAGCAAACTATTCAAATCAAACCATGCTCTTAGCTTACGCTAACACGCGAAATATGAAATAATGGCAAGTTAATTTAAGTAATAAAAATCAAAGGTAAAACCACATGGATGACAACAAAAGCAAAGCACTTGCCGCCGCTCTTTCGCAAATTGAAAAACAATTTGGCAAAGGCTCAATTATGCGTATGGGCGATGCTGATATTGGCGAAGATATTCAAGCCGTTTCAACTGGCTCGCTTGGGTTAGATATCGCTTTAGGCATCGGCGGTTTACCGCGCGGCCGCGTCATTGAAATTTACGGCCCAGAATCATCAGGCAAAACAACTTTAACGCTTTCTGTAATTGCCGAAATGCAAAAAATGGGTGGTGTTGCTGCTTTTATCGACGCGGAACACGCACTTGACCCACAATACGCCGCCAAATTAGGCGTTAACGTACCAGAATTATTGATTTCTCAGCCCGATACAGGCGAACAAGCGCTTGAAATCGTGGATATGTTAGTGCGCTCAGGCTCTGTGGATATTGTAGTGGTGGACTCTGTTGCCGCTTTAACGCCACGCGCCGAGATTGAAGGCGAAATGGGCGATTCGCATATGGGCTTGCAAGCACGCTTAATGTCACAAGCTTTGCGTAAACTCACAGGCAATATTAAACGCACCAATACAATGGTGATTTTTATTAACCAAATCCGCATGAAAATCGGCGTGATGTTTGGCAACCCAGAAACCACTACTGGCGGTAACGCGCTTAAATTCTACGCTTCTGTGCGTTTAGATATTCGCCGCACTGGCGCGATTAAAAAAGGTGACGAAGTCACTGGCTCTGAAACTCGCGTAAAAGTAATCAAAAACAAAGTGGCGCCACCGTTTAAACAAGCTGAATTCGACATTATGTACGGCGAAGGCATTTCACGTTTGGGCGAAGTGATTGAGCTGGGTTCTAACTTGAAATTCGTGGAAAAAGCCGGCGCTTGGTATAGCTACAATGGCGAAAAAATTGGCCAAGGTAAAGAAAACGCCAAAGAATATCTGCGTGAACACCCAGAAATGGCGGCCGAAATCGAAGCTAAAATCCGTGCTAATGCTAAAAAATTAGCTGATGCAATGCCCTCTGCACGCACTGAGGATGATTAATTTAGGCTTAAGTTTTAGTTTAAGCATTGGGATTTTAAGTGTTTAATAAAAAATCTCAGCCTGAAAAATCGCTGCGTCAGCGTGCGCTAGAATATTTAGGCAAGCGCGAATATTCATACAAGGAGTTGGGGCAAAAGTTAAAGCCTTACCTTGATGAAAATGATGATGTAGAGAGTATTACCGCGATTTTGGATGATTTTAAAACGCGCGGCTGGTTAAGTGATGCGCGCTTTACCGAACAAATGGTGCATGCACGCAGGGCAAAGTTTGGTAGCAGCAAAATCATTCACGAATTGCGTGAAAAAGGTGTTGAAAGCACGCTAATTGAAGGTGCGGTTGAGCAACTAAAAGAAACGGAATTGGCAAGCGCCAAAGAAATTTGGCAAAAAAAATATAAAAATGCACCCGCAAATCGCGATGAATGGGCAAAACAAGCCCGTTTTTTACAAAGTCGTGGTTTTGGTTTTGATGTAATTAAACGGGTGTTGAATAGCACTCAAGAAAACGATGACGAATAAATATCGCCGTCACCGTCATTCCCGCGCAGGCGGGAATCCATTTTAATGGTTTTGATTTTAAAAACAGTGATTTAAAAAGTATCTAACGCAAACACAATGACGATTAAATTAAGCAACCCTATCCCTGGCAAAGCGCCTAGCTCAAACGAAATCCGCCAAGCATTTTTAGATTTCTTTGCTTCCAAAGGCCATGAAATCGTTGCTTCCAGCTCGCTGGTGCCGCATGGCGACCCTACCCTGCTATTTACTAATGCAGGCATGAATCAATTTAAAGATGTATTTTTAGGCTTTGATAAACGCAACTATACGCGCGCGACTTCTAGCCAAAAATGTGTACGTGCTGGCGGCAAACATAATGATTTGGAAAACGTTGGCTACACCGCGCGTCATCATACTTTCTTTGAAATGTTGGGCAATTTTAGCTTTGGCGATTACTTCAAAGAGGAAGCAATTAGCTATGCGTGGGAATTGCTAACCGAAGTCTTTAAACTACCAAAAGACAAACTCACAGTTACCGTTTATGCGGATGACGATGAAGCTTACGATATTTGGCATAACACGATTGGCGTACCTAAAGAGCGCATTATCCGGATTGGCGATAACAAAGGCGCACGTTACGCATCAGATAACTTTTGGATGATGGGCGACACTGGTCCTTGCGGCCCTTGTACAGAGATTTTCTATGATCATGGCGACCACCATTTTGGCGGCCCGCCAGGCAGCCCAGATGAAGACGGCGACCGTTTTATTGAAATCTGGAATAACGTATTTATGCAATTTAACCGCGACGAAGCGGGCGTAATGCATAAATTGCCTAAACCAAGCGTGGATACAGGCATGGGCTTAGAGCGTATTTCGGCCGTATTACAGCATGTGCATGCCAACTACGAAATTGACTTATTTACCACGCTGATCAATGCCGCCGCACGCGAAACGCATACGACTGATTTAAGCAGCCCAAGCCTAAAAGTATTAGCTGACCATATTCGTGCCTGCTCATTCTTAATCGCCGATGGCGTAATCCCTGGCAACGAAGGCCGTGGCTATGTTCTGCGCCGTATTATCCGCCGCGCGATTCGCCATGGTTACAAATTAGGTGCACGTAAAGCGTTTTTCCATAAAATGGTGGCCGATTTAGTCGCTGAAATGGGCTTTGCTTACCCTGAATTAAATGCAAATCAAGCACGCATCACCGATATGCTTAAGCTGGAAGAAGACCGCTTCTTTGAGACGATTGAAAATGGCATGGCAATTTTGGAAACAGAATTGGCTGCAACCCAAAGCGTTTTCAATGGCGAAACAGCATTTAAGCTGCATGATACCTACGGTTTCCCGCTAGATTTAACGGCTGATATTTGCCGCGAACGCAACGTAACAGTGGATACAGCCGCATTTGATACCGCTATGGCGCGCCAAAAAGAACAAGCTCGCTCGGCGGGTAAATTCAAAATGGCGACTAATCTAGAATATTCAGGCAATAGCACCGATTTCAAAGGCTACGATTCATTAGATACAAGCGCCACTGTTTTAGCGCTTTATAAAGACAGCATTGCAGTAGCGTCTTTAAACGAGGGTGAGCAAGGCATTGTAGTGTTAGATAGCACACCGTTTTACGCCGAATCTGGCGGGCAAATTGGTGACAACGGTATACTGAAATCGGAAAATGGTATTTTTGCTGTTGAAGATACGCAGAAGATTCAAGCGGCTGTGTTTGGTCATCATGGCGTATTAAAAACAGGCACACTCAACGTGGGTGATGCAGTGAAAGCCAATGTAGATATCGCATCGCGCAACGACACCATGCGTAACCACTCGGCCACGCATTTGATGCACAAAGCCTTGCGCGAAGTGTTGGGCGAGCATGTGCAACAAAAAGGCAGCTTGGTAGATTCTGATAAAACGCGTTTTGACTTTGTGCATAACGCACCGATGACCGATGCGGAAATCGCCAAAGTAGAAGCGATTGTCAATGCTGAAATTTTAAGCAATGCCGCTACCCAAGCGCGAGTAATGGATATTGAATCCGCACAAAAAACGGGTGCCATGATGCTGTTTGGCGAAAAATATGGCGATGAAGTGCGCGTGTTAGATATCGGCTCAAGCCGTGAATTGTGCGGTGGTACGCATGTACAAAGAACAGGCGATATTGGCTTATTTAAAATCATAAATGAGGGCGGCGTTGCCGCTGGCGTGCGCCGTGTAGAGGCGACTACTGGCAACGGTGCATTGAAATTAATCAACGCGCAACAGGCCTTAATCACGCAATTAGCCAGCGATTTAAAAGCACCTGCAGCTGAAGTGGTTAATAAAGTGGCACAATTGTCTGACCACGCCAAAGCCTTAGAAAAAGAATTAGCGCGTTTGAAATCAAAATTAGCTTCAAGCCAAGGCGATGATTTGGTGAACCAAGCGATTGATATTGCAGGAGTTAAAGTGTTAGCCGCCACATTAGAAGGCGCCGATGCAAACGCTTTGCGCGAAACCATGGATAAGCTAAAAGACAAACTTAAATCGGCTGCGATTGTTTTAGCCAGTGTAAATGAAGGTAAAGTAAGCGTAGCAGCAGGCATTACACCCGATTTAATCAGTAAAATGAAAGCAGGCGATTTGGTGAACTTTGTGGCTAGCCAAGTAGGTGGCAAAGGCGGCGGCAAGCCAGACATGGCAATGGCAGGCGGTACGGATGCCAGCCAATTACCAAAAGCACTCACCAGTGTAAAAGACTGGGTAAGCAGCAAATTATTATAAAAACTTAACGATATTTTAGAGCTAAAAAATGGCATTAATTGTACAAAAATATGGTGGTACTTCAGTCGCGAATCCTGAGCGTATTCGTAATGTGGCTAGGCGCGTGGCGCGCTACAAGGCGATGGGGCATCAGATTGTCGTTGTCGTTTCGGCGATGTCTGGCGAAACCAATAAATTGATTGCACTAGCAAAAGAAGTGATGGCAGAGCCAGACCCGCGCGAATTAGACGTGATGATTTCTACTGGCGAACAAGTGACTATCGGCATGACAGCACTGGCGTTGATGGAGCTAGGCATTAAAGCTAAAAGTTATACGGGCACGCAGGTTAAAATTTTAACCGACGATTCACACACCAAAGCGCGCATCTTGGATATAGATGATCATAATATTAAGCAAGACTTGAATGACGGCTATGTGTGCGTAGTTGCTGGTTTTCAAGGTGTAGATGAGTTTGGCAACATCACCACCTTAGGCCGTGGCGGCTCTGACACCACTGGCGTGGCACTTGCCGCAGCTTTAAATGCCGATGAATGCCAAATCTATACGGATGTAGATGGCGTGTATACAACAGACCCGCGTGTGGTGCCTGAAGCGCGGCGCTTGGATAAAATTACCTTTGAAGAAATGCTAGAACTAGCTTCACAAGGCAGCAAAGTGTTGCAAATTCGCTCTGTTGAATTTGCAGGCAAATACAAAGTAAAACTACGTGTGCTTTCAAGCTTTGAAGATGAAGGCGACGGTACATTAATTACGTTTGAAGAAGAGAATAAGGATAGCGAAATGGAAGACCCAATCATCTCTGGCATCGCGTTTAATCGCGACGAAGCCAAAATTATCGTACTTGGCGTGCCAGACAAACCTGGTATTGCTTACCAAATTTTAGGCCCAATCGCTGACGCTAATATTGATGTGGATATGATTATTCAAAACACGGGCGCAGATGGCACAACCGATTTCACCTTTACTGTGCACAAAAATGAAATGGGCAAAGCCCTAGCGGTGTTGCGCGACAAAGTACAAAACCACATCAATGCACGCGAAATCAGCGGCGATGACAAAATCGCTAAAGTTTCTGTGGTGGGTATTGGCATGCGCTCACACGTAGGCATCGCTAGCCAAATGTTCCGCACGTTGGCCGAAGAAGGCATCAATATTCAAATGATTTCCACATCAGAAATCAAAATCGCTGTGGTAATCGATGAAAAATACATGGAACTTGCGGTTAGAGTTCTACATAAAGCGTTTGAATTGGAAGAAGCTTAAAAAAATTAATCCATGATTAGACTAAATTAGGCTTAGCATAAGCCGAGTTTTGATTGATTTTTAAGGCAATTTACAGTAATATCGCGCCCTTAATTCAGTAACTTGAATTGATAGCGCAACAGTTACAAAACGGAGAGCTGGCCGAGTGGTCGAAGGCACTTCCCTGCTAAGGAAGCATACGGGCTTAAATCTGTATCGAGGGTTCGAATCCCTCGCTCTCCGCCAGTTTTATCATTAAGAATGCTGTTTAGTTCTTTTAGAAACAAGCGCATTAGACTATAATGTCGCGCATGCGCCCATAGCTCAGCTGGATAGAGTACTTGGCTACGAACCAAGGGGTCAGGAGTTCGAATCTCTTTGGGCGCACCAAATTTAGTAGTAATATCAAAGGGTTAGATGCATATTGCTTCTAGCCCTTTTTTATTGTCTGGGGAATTTGCGGGGACTTTTAAATTCCTTGCTTCCCGCGCAATCATCACCAAACTGCGATTCACCCGATTACTCTCATTCGTAATTTTGTTAAGAGCCTCAAATAACTCACAAACTTGTGCCATTGAGTAATGCGCCGTCATACTTGGGCGGTTATGCCAAAGGACGTCAGCAATCGTTTCCTCGCGTACTTCTGCTTCTCTTAAACGCATGCCAACGGTATGGCGTAAATCATGCACATGAAGATCACCCAATCCTGCGATTCTTCTTGCGCGCTGCCATGCCGAATTATTCATAGTTTCAATTCTGTGGCCTTTGTAAGTAAAAACATACTCTTCATGTAAACCACGTTGAGTATCAATCACTTGCTTAGCTACTTGGTTGCAAACCAAAATACGATCACTTTTCCTACCTTTAACACTATCTTTAGGTACTAAAAATACCGATGTTTCAAGTTCTGGTATTTCGATTTCCCAATCCCACTTCAACCCACACACCACCTCATCCCGCGCACCTGTGTTTAAATCAAACAAAGCCATGTTCAACAGATGTTTAGGTAACACTTCAAAAAGTTTTTTCTGCTCATACCATGCGATTGGTCTTGGCTCTCTTTGAAATCCAACCAATGGAAGAAGCTTTATCAATGGAGGCGTTTCAAGCCATGTTTTACCGCTTTCCTCATCTCGCCAACTTCTAGCAGATAAATTCAGAATACGCCTTACAATTGCAAGTGCTAAGTTAATGGTCTTATGTGAACGACCAGCAGCTAATCTTTTTGAAACATAAGGTGATAAGGTTGCATCATGGATTTTATCCAGTGTTAAATGCCCGACAAATGGCATAACAGATTGCAGCATGTAAATATCAGTTTGAAGTGATATTTTGGCTTGATGTTCCATCAAGTACTTAGCCGCAGCCTCGTTAAAAGTTCGCTCACGCCTAGCACCAAATAAATGAACTTGCCTTAAAATTTCAAGTTGGCAAATCAACCAATTTTCTGCTTCTTCAAACTTGTCAAAACGCTCTCGAAGTCGAGTGCCACCATAGACTTTATCAACACACCATCTGTTACTGCCGTCTTGGTAGATGCCACTTTGTTTTCGGCCCATTGTATTTCTCCTTTCAGAATGAGCCGCTCATTCCCGTTTTTATAATGTTCCAATAATGCATTTAAGTCAATAACGTCGAAAACGACAGAAGTGCCAAATTTTAATGGATTTAAATATGGCCTAAAACAGCTTTCAAATGCTTTTCTTTTAACACCTAGGTAGCTCATCGCTTCTTTTGTGTTGTAACCTCTTTTTGTCTGAACATTATTTAACATATGAAAATTGGCCAATCATCATATGAACAGAAGTACAAGTTTGCATGATGCTTCAATGGTTCAATTTGTATTTTTTGACCTAAAACTTGAACATGCTTGATTGATGTAATAATCATTTTTAGTCTTTGAGTCATTTCTTTAGTAGGGCAAACCCAAACCACAGAGTTTATCTCGCCAGATTTAATTAACTTAAGATAGCTAATTAAAATTTGCTCGTATCGCTTGAGTGACTTAAATGTTCTCTCACATTCGATGGCTACAAGATGACCGCTCAAATTTATACATAATGCGTCAGGCCGCGACTGGGATTTGAGTTTCGACCCTAAACGATTGCCATCAACCCAACTGTGCCAACCAAGAGCCTCGGCCTTTAAACGTAATTTTTGGATATCAAGTTCATGCCTTACAGTTTGCTCACTAACTCTTGATGGCTCGAAATAACTTGGTAACATGCTCTCAAATTCAATATCAAAAGCTTGTGCTTGTCCTTGCATTGTGATGCCCCAAATTGTTATATTCCCCCCGAGAGCGGCGTAAGTATGGCGACGCAAAAGACCTTTATGTTCTAACCCAATTAAATTTTTGTGTGTAGCCTGTCTAGACTGAAGACTCAACACAATCTGCAATATATCCTGAGTGCTCCATATGTGCTGCCTAAGAAACCTTAGAACTAACTTACACTTTTCATCACGCCTGAGCTCACGAGTTATTGGTGAAGAAATTAGATTACCTGAGTATTTCATCAAATAATCTCCTCAATAAAACTTGCTGGATTCTCAGGGGTAGCAATGTATGGCTCTGGTGACTCATCAGAGCAGGGTAAATAATTCACTCTTACCTGCTGAGCTAATCCTGCTCCAAATAAAACGCCAGTCATTTTTGGAAGTGAGAGAAAAATATTGATATCAAAAAGCGGCTTTTGGCTTTCAAGATATGAACCAGGACTAGCTGAAAAAGCACTCTTTGAAATTGTTTCAGTGAAACTGTTGACAGTGCCAGACATTTTACTTGCCCAAGCCGCACTCTCAGGATCCAACGTTTTGTAAACTAATTTGAGACCAGTATTAACTATTACTGCGCCACGTATAGCATTTGGATCTAAATTATCAACGTCACTTAAATCACCCAATGACTGATGCACTATTGTAAGGTGGCAGTTACGATCTGCTACAGTGCCTAAAGCCCTTAGAGCAGCAGGACATAATAGATATTTAAATTCGTCTAAGTAAAGAGATATCCAGTTGGCATTGTTTGCTAGTCCGCTCTTGTCAATAATCTGTAAGATACGTAAAAGCACTAATTTTTGCAGGCGAATAGTATTATCATGACCTTTACTTCCAGTGATATATATGACCGATGGTTCACGAATTAACTTATCTAACTCTAATCCGTTACTTGTATGAATTACAGGATGGGCGCCTAACTCTTGAAGGCCCTCCCACAACATTTTAGCACTGTTTATTGATTCATCCATCGCACCTACTTTTAACATTTCTAATATTGTTTTAGCACCCGAATGAGTTAATTTTCTCAATGCAGCTCTGTCTAGAACTCGATAAATTTCTGCATTGTCACCTTTGCTTGATAATTCAAAGCAATTAATTAAAAGCTCTTCTATTTCAGATTCCGTTGCTCCAGAAAATGGATTTAACTGTGCAGGCTGATCAGCATTTAAGTTGATATATATAAATGGAACACCTGCTCTATTCGCAGTAGCCTTGAGTACAATGGGTGCAAATTTGTCATTTTTAGGATCAAAAACAATTACACATTCGTTTAAAAATGCAGCTTGGGCCTGAAACAGAATGGCAGAAACTGTTTTACCCATTCGTGTTTCACCAATTATTTGGAGGTGCTTTCTGAAAGCATTTATTGGGATATAAACGGGTTTGCCATGTATTGATAAACCAACAAAAATTCCTTTTTTTAAATCAAAGTATTTTAATGGGTCATAAGAAATGGGTTTTTTTTGAGAAGCATTTAATTCTCTAATATCATTATTTAATTGTTTAACATATTTATTACGAACTATGATTAACAAACCTGTAAAGTCAGCTGTAAAAAAACCAAATATCTTGCCAGATAATACAAGACCAGATAACCCGAATATATAGCTAATTGCTAACCAAATACAAATAAATGCTATTGCGGCAGAAATGTATTTCCACTTAGATTGCGGTCCTATCCATGACACTTGTATTAATAGCATTAATACCGTTGCAAAAGTAAATGATAAGGACACCCATAGCCAAAAGATCCATGAATTATCCAAGCTTGTCATCGATTGAACCAACACTTCATAAGCTATACGTTGATATTTTTCATCAAAAAAATCTAATAAAAATGGAATTGCTTTTGGTACATAACTAGCAGTTAATTGGATTTCGCTTGAAAGCCATGAAAAAGTTAATGCTAATAAAAAAATTGTAAATAAAAATTGTATTGTGATTAGTGATAAAGCAACCATCATATTTCTGTTTTTCATAAATCTTTCCTAGTAATAAAAAATTTCAAATGAAACTTAAAAACTTATCGTCTAAGATTTGGAAATCTTTAATTAAATTTAGAATTTATATTTCAAAAGATAATAAAAGATCTACCTAACAATCCCCTGAAACATCTTTGGAAGGGTATGGTTGCAAGTCATCAGGTTGTCCTAATACATTCAACAACTTAAATAAAGTCGTTGTTTTAAACAACAGACCAACACTCTCTGGTATTGCATTTACATGACTTTGTAAAAATATGAGATGAAATCAGTCATAGGTGTAGGATGTGCGTTAGGGGGAACCGCCAAATATAAAATGCCCAAGCATTTTAAGCTCGCCAACGAGCGGTATTTGGTGGGGGCAAAGCCACGCCCGTCAAGCAGCGAAGCGGCGCACGACCCCCGACTTTGCGGTCACGAAAAGTGTAAACCTCCAATCGGGTGCGTAGCTGCCGATTTAGGTTGAAGCGTCTTTCGTGAATCGTGCGGTAGCGCGATCAAGCTGATAGTGTTGACACGATTCACCGTCCACGCTTTCAGCGCAGCCGATGAAGTCGGGGGTCGTGCGCCGAGAGGTGCAAAGACGGGCGCTGCTTTTGTAGTGGGTATTGCACTAGCAATAAGGTAAAACTTGTCTGCATGTCCAATGCAGATGTGGCTTCAGCCCATTTCACCGACCACTACGCGGTGGCATATTTAGATGACACCGCTGGATGACAAGTATAGAGGACCGCTATTATTCAAAAGCGTCATCCATAATTGTCATCGAGACATCGTCAATTTCGAATCAAATTGGGGATGTGATTTAGCTAAAAAGACATAAGTAAATGTGCATACTTCTTAGTTCGTTTGTTCTGAAAGCATTCTCTTCAAAACTTTTCAATGAAGTTGCTCATAAAGCTTTAAATCACTTAAGATTGCATAGTTATAATAAGTGTTGTGATCTCTATCTGTTTCTTTCGGGGAGGAACAGATTGCTATCTTTTAATTAAGTCAAAGCTTGAAGCGGCGACTAGCTTAAAGATTTAAGCATGGGATGCTTTATTTAAAAACACCAGCAAAGTTATATTAATATTTTGAAACAAATTGCATATATAAAAACACCAAAAGATGATTGATTACGAAGAATTAAAACAGCTAGAAGACGATCTATGGGAAGCAGCTGATCAGTTACGCGCGAACTCAAAACTTACTGCGACTGAATACTCAATGCCAGTGCTGGGGCTGATCTTTTTGCGCCATGCCACCACGCGGTTTTACGGATTGTTGCAAGAAGTCGAAGCCGCCATTCCAGCGCGCGCCACAGGTAGTGTACGTGAAGGTCTTATTAAGCTTGGTTTCAGTGGCAAAGCCGCTATTTATTTGCCGGAAAACAGCCGTTACGATTACTTAGCAAGTTTGCCGCAAAATGCCACGTTGGGTACCAATATACGCGATGCAATGGTGGCAATTGAAGATGAAGTCACTGACCAGCATGGCAATAAGCTTTTGTCAGGCGCATTACCTAAAGACTACGTTGGCTTTGAACCTGATTTGCTGGCTGAGCTAATTAAGATTTTTAATAGTCCTGTGCTCGCCAACGCTAAAGGTGATGTGTTTGGTCGTATTTACGAATACTTTCTTAATCAGTTCGCAATGAGTGGCGCGCAAGAAGGTGGTGAATTTTTTACGCCGCCCAGCTTAGTGCGCATGATTGTTAATGTGATTGAGCCAGACCACGGCACGGTATTAGACCCGGCCTGTGGTTCTGCGGGGATGTTTGTGCAAACTGGTCACTTCATCGAAGACGCGTTGCATAAAAACACTATTGATGTGGACATCACCTTCTATGGTCAAGAGAAAGCTGACCTGAACAGCAAGTTAGCGCGGATGAACTTAGCAGTGCATGGTTTAGAAGGTCAAATCAAGATTGGCAACACTTTCTATGAAGACCAGCATGATTTGCTAGGCAAGTGCGACTTCGTGATGGCAAACCCACCTTTTAACGTGGACGGTGTGCAACTTAACAAGATTAAAGGCCATGTGGGCGTCGGTAATCGCTTGCCTTTTGGCCTGCCTGGCACTGCGGCCAAGAGTAAAAAGAAAGACGATGGCGAAGCTATTTCTAATGCCAATAGTCTGTGGCTACAATATTTCTATAGTTACTTAAATGACAAAGGTCGCGCTGGCTTTGTCATGGCCTCTAGCGCTTCAGACGCTGGCAATAAAGATAAAGAAATCCGCCAAAAACTTGTAGAAACAGGCCATGTGGACGTGATGATTTCCATTGGCAATAAGTTTTTTTATACCCGCAGCCTGCCTTGCACGCTGTGGTTTTTTGACAAAAGCAAACCACAAAACTTACTCGATAGCGTGCTGATGTTAGACGCACGCAATGTTTACACCGTGGTTTCAGCGAAATCGCATGTGTTTACTGATGAGCAACTTGCTAATCTTACTTCCATCACATGGCTATATCGCGGTGAGCAAGATAAGTTTATTGGCCTGCTTAAATCATATCAGCATACCGCAAGTGATTGGCTTGATTTACTCCCTTCACGCTTGCTAAGCGATGGTGAAGTAACAGCCAAGCTAGCAGCGGCATTAGCTAAGCTGTCTAACGCTACGCAAGACGAAGCAACTTTAAAAACCGTGCGCAGCAAGTTAGCAGATGAGCAAACACTCGATGATGCCGTGTTGGCGGATTTTCGTGATCAAGTAGAAGAAGCACAAAGCTTATCGACAACATGGGAGTTAAGCATACAAAGCCTGTTGGAGCTGGCCATTCAGGTTCGTTCTCAGATAGACATTACCACTGACTTAGTTTCAGTGAAAAGCCTGCAAGCTCAACTTGAAGCCCTGCAACCTAACATAAGAGCTACGCTGCATACAATTGAAGTGCGTCATAAAGCATGGCTAAAACTGCTAGATATGGCAGAGAAGCAATGCCGTGCGCGGCTGTGGTCTGCATTCGATGCTGAAACATGTCGGGATGCCAAAAAAGCCTTGCAAGCACGTGATGTAAAAAAGCGTGAAGCACTTACTGTGCGTGATTTAAGCCACGAAGTTCTAAAACGTACCAGCTACTTTATTCAGCAAAGCCATTGGCTACTCAGTCGCTTTCCTGATGCGGTATATCTAGATATTAGCGGTCTTTGCAAGCAGGTATTACGTGCCGATATTGCAGCTAACGATTACTCTCTAACACCAGGACGTTATGTAGGCGTTAGCTTATCTGGGCAGGACGATGATGGCGATGAGGCTTTCGTCACTCGCATGCAAGAGATTCAAAGCGAACTGAACGAGTTGAACTTCAAGTCTATGCAATTGGCAGAACGAATTAACAGCAATTTTGAGGAATTGCTTGGATGAGCACTGAGGTTAATAAAATGAGAGACTTCTGCGAAACAACATCTAGCAAGCGCATTTATGCTTCTGAATATGTAAATGCTGGTGTCCCCTTTTATCGGAGTAAGGAAGTCATTGAGCGCCAATCTGGCAAGCGTGAAGTATCGACAGAAATCTATATCAGTGAATCACGTTTTGAGGAAATTGAGCGTAAATTTGGAGCACCTCAAAAAGGTGATGTTCTACTCACCTCTGTTGGCACTTTAGGTGTTCCGTATGTTGTCGGTGAAGGGGAGCGTTTCTACTTCAAAGACGGTAACTTAACTTGGTTTCGCAACTTTCGTGGATTAGATAGTCGTTATTTGTATTATTGGCTTCTGTCGCCTTTAGGTAAATCGGAACTTAATAAGGCGACTATTGGATCCTCTCAATCGGCTTATACCATCAACTTATTGAGTAATCTGGACATCAACCCACCAGTTATTGATGAGCAGCATAAAGTTGTTGAATTATTATCTGCATATGATGACCTGATTGAAAACAATCGCCATCGGATTACTTTGCTCGAAGAGTCGGCACGGCTGTTGTACTGTGAGTGGTTCGTTAAGCTCCGCTTTCCAGGCCATGAATTGGTGAAAGTTGTGAATGGTGTGCCAGAAGGATGGGCTAAAAAGACACTCGATGAGTTGGCCCATATAATAATGGGCCAAAGCCCAGAGTCGAAGTATTACAACACTGAAAAAAATGGGTTGCCTTTTCATCAAGGGGTATCGGATTTCGGTGACCGCTTCGTTAGCCATTCAACGTTCACTTCGCAAACTACACGTATTGCTGAAGCGGGTGATATTTTGTGTAGCGTGCGCGCACCTGTTGGACGGTTGAATGTCACAAGCGACAAGATCGCTATCGGGCGCGGTTTATCAGCTATGCGCAGTAAAATGAATTTGCAGTCGTTACTGTTTTATCAGCTTAAAGGGCTATTTCTGACGGAAGATATGATCGGAAGTGGAGCAATTTTCGCTTCAGTGTGTAAGAAGGAATTATTTGGGCAGAAGTTGCTCCAGCCAGATAAAGAGACCGCAGTCCAATTCAACCAAATTGCTACCGTGATAGACAGTCAGATTGAAACTCTTATCATGAAGAATTGCGCACTCATAGAAGCCCGAGATTCGTTGCTCCCTAAACTAATGAGCGGCCAACTGGCTGCGTGAATCTACTATGGCCCGTCGTGACTACTCAGAAGATCGTCTAGTTCAAGAACCTGCTGCAGCATTTCTTGAAAAAATGCTCAACTGGCGCTCAGTTTATGCATTCGATAGCGAAACGTATGGCCCTGATTCGTTACTGGGGCGGCGTGACAGATCTGAAGTAGTGCTCACTCGCGAACTAACAGCCGCACTCACAAAGCTCAACCCTACACTGCCCGAAACGGCGTTAATCGCTGCGATGGATGCGTTGTTAGATGCCGACCCGACCAAGTCGATGATGCAGCACAATGAAGCCAAGTGGAAACTACTGCGCGATGGTGTGCCAGTTAAGGTTAAGTCTGCCGATGGTGAAAGTGACGAGCGCGTGCGCGTGATTGACTTTGATACGCCAGAGAATAATGACTTTTTAGCAGTGCGTGAGCTATGGGTAAAAGGCAGCTCATGGGATAGACGCTGTGATATTGTTGGTTTTGTGAATGGCTTGCCGCTAGTGTTTATTGAGCTAAAGCGCCACGACAAAGGTTTAAAAGCAGCGTTTGATGATAACTATCGTGATAACAAAGACACCATCCCGCATCTATTCCATTTTAACGCTTTGGTCATTGTTTCTAACGGTGTGGATGCCCGCTTTGGTGCGCTAGGCAATGGCTGGGATCATTTTTATCGCTGGAAGCGACTGACTGAAGAAGATGCAGACCCAGCACCAAAACCTGACGAAGCACCAAAACAACCACTATTACCGATTTTACTGAACGGGATGTGCAGCAAGAAGAACCTGCTGGATATTGTTGAGAATTTTACCCTGTTTGATTACACAGAAGGCTACGCAATTAAAATTGTTGCGCGTAATCATCAGTATCTCGGTGTGAACTTGGCAATTAGTAACTTGCAAGACAATACGGCTGATGTAGCTTCAGGTCGCTTGGGGGTGTTCTGGCATACTCAAGGGAGTGGCAAAAGCTATTCAATGGTATTTTTCTGTCAAAAAGTCCACAGGAAAGTGTCTGCAAGTTATACCTTTGTGTTGATGACGGACCGTAAGGAGTTAGATTCTCAGTTATACGGTACATTTGTTAATTGTGGTGCATCTACCAATAAAAGCGACAAAGCACGTGATGGAGAAGGCTTGCAACGCTTGCTAAAAGATCAGAATCGGCGTTATGTATTTAGCTTGATTCATAAGTTTCACGAGCAAGTGCAAGACTCTTGGAGTGATCGCGACGACATTATCGTGGTGTCAGATGAAGCACACCGTACTCAATATGGTCGCTTGGCGTTGAATATGCGCAAGGCATTACGGAATGCTAAGTTTATCGGTTTTACTGGTACGCCATTGATAGATGGCCCAGAAAGGCAAATGACACGCGAAGTATTTGGTGATTATGTAACAGTGTATGACTTTCAGCGCGCAGTGGCTGATGGTGCAACGTTGCCTTTGTATTATGAAAATCGCGGTGAGAAACTACAGATTATTGATGTTGATCTAAACCGACGCATTGAAGCGCGTATTGATGCCGCGAGAGCGGACGGTGAGCTAGATGAAGAACAAGAAGAAAAACTCTATCGACAATTAGCACGCGATTATCCTGTACTAACTTCCGATAGCCATTTAGGTGATATTGCATCTGATTTTGTTGAGCATTATCACCAGCGTTGGCGCTTGATGGAGCCAACGACTAAACCAGGTGAAGCGATTCACTATGGTGGCAATGCTAAAGCAATGTTTGTTTGCATCGATAAGATTACCTGCGCACGCATGTATGCGCTAATTAAAAGCAGATGGGATGCAAAAACGGCTGAGCTGCAAGCAAAGCTTGATTCTGAAGAGTTGCTACTTGCCAATAATAACAATGCTTCTAGCTTCTTTGCAGAACGTTTGCGTGCTAATGTGGATCGCTTACATGCTCATGTGGGATGGATGCATGAAACACAAATGTGTGCGGTATTTAGCCCAGAGCAAAACGAAGTTAAAGATTTTGAGGAATGGGGACTAGATGTACGCCCGCATCGTGAGCTGATTAGTCAAGGTATAGATGGGCGCAAGTTAGAAGAGTGCTTTAAGGACAGCAAACATCCATTCCGTATCGCCATAGTTTGTGCAATGTGGCTGACTGGCTTTGACGTGAAATCGTTGGCTACGCTGTATCTGGATAAGCCAATGAAGGGTCACACCTTGATGCAGGCGATTGCGCGAGTTAATCGTGTTGCATCCAACAAGAAAAATGGCCTAGTGATTGATTACAACGGCATGTTGAAAAGCTTGCGAAAAGCTCTGGCGACGTTTGGACAAGGCGATGCAAATGGGCCTGCGGTTGATCCATTGCGAGATGAGAAACAAGCCCTGGATGATTACGCTGAATCCATCTTAAAAGCGAGAGTGCATTTATTAGGTGTGGGTTATGATCTGGATAAGTTGATTGAGGCCGAGGGCTTCGATAAGCAACATGAATTACTGCTCGCCGAGAATGCGGTGTGTTGCAATGAGGAAAGCAAGAAAACATACCAAGTGCTGTGCGAAGATATTGCTGATCGCTTCCGTGGCTTGTTCCCTAATGCAGGGTTGTTTGATTATGACGAAGAAGAAAACGCCATTACCGCTATTTATAACCGCCTGCAAAAGGTTAATGGTGATGTAAACATTAGTGGCATTCTTCAAGAGTTACATGCCATTGTTGATGCGGCGGTGGAAGCAGCAGCTAAGCCAACAGCCGTAAGACAGGAACCCAAGCAATATGATCTTTCTGGCATTAACTTCGAGCGGCTTCGAGCTGAATTCGCTAAGAGTCCAGTAAAGCAGACGCTAGCACTGACTTTGAAAGAAAAAATTGAGGCGCGATTAGCCTCTATGATTGCTAAAAATCCATCACGCGTGGATTTTTATCAGCGTTATCTCGACATTGTTGCTGAATATAACCGCGATAAGGACGATGCTGAAATCCAGCGGGTATTTGATGAATTGTTTCGCTTTTACGAGACACTTGATATGGAAGAACAACGCTACACTGAAGAAGGGCTCGAAAATGAAGATCAACTTGCTGTATTCGATTTGCTAAGTAGTGGCAAAGTAAAACTAAGTAAATCAGATCGTGAAAAAATTAAGGCTGTGTCCGTATCGTTGCTCGCAATGCTTGAAACTCGCAAACAGGAAATGAGCAATTTGCGTGACCGTGCATCAGCTCAAGCAAAGTTAAAAGGGGCTATCATTAACGAGTTACTTGCAGGCATGCCAGATGAGTTTACTCAGGATGAGATTATTATCAGTGCTGAGTCAGTGTTCCGACATGTTGAGTTTATGGGACAGGCACACTGAGTTTGGTCATAACCTTATGATAGTAATAGGCAACTTTAAACCAAAAATTGCATTTATCACTAAGAAAAATTAATATGGATCCACCTACTACCAATATTCATATTGTTGGTAATGGTTCACAAGGAACCCATCCCATACATGATAGATGGATTATAACTAACGATAGCGGATTGCGACTTGGTTCATCAGTTAACTCAATCGGTTATTTGCGTATTTCGGAAATTTCAGAAATGTCACATTCATCTCTAGTTAGTGCATGTGAAAATTTTGACAGCCTCATTCATCAAACACCACTAATGTGGGGAGATGAGCGATTAACTTTTAATACTTTTACACTTTAACTTATGTACAAAAATAAATTTATAGAAGCGTTGACATTCACTTCCAGTCTCGGCTGTGCAGTACAAGAATTCACCTTCGATTCAGGGACGTTGCTAACTGAAGAAAAATCAAATGTTATGCAGGAGATGTTGGAAAATAATGGGATTTACAGTTTTAAAAATTCCGCGGGTCAATGCATTAACTGGTGTCATGCTCTTCAGCCACTTGTAGCCAAGGCCTTTGATTGTAATGTTCTTCTTACTATCGGTCAGCTTCATTTTGGCAAAAAAACAATATACAACCCAACTGAGATTGATTTTACTAGATGGCACAAATTAGGCTTTAGAAAGTCAGATTTTAATGAAAATACTGGATTCAATTTTCATGCATGGCTGACGCTACCAAGTGGAGAGATTTTAGATTTAACGCTTTGGTCGACTCTTGGTAGCATTTGGAAGAAACCAGAAATGATTGATTCGGTAATTTGTGGAGACCCTGACAAAATTGCACCTTATCCCAAATACACACCCATCATAATAGGAAATGAATACATTGAAACTGTAGAGTCAATTACAGGCTGTGAATTTCTTTCTAAGTCAAATTCCATAACTGACCTTTCAAGAGTCCATTTACTAATGTTAAATTAATATTTGAACTTTTGCATTGTCGACCGAAAATCAACCTAGAGGCAAAAATTGCTAAATTATTGCTGTTAAATCCATATCAAGTGTTGCTGCCACATGAACTAAGAAACATAAAAGCTACTAGAGGATTAGGTCTAACTCTTGCATAATATGCTGTAGGCTAAATAGCCTATATAAGTCCAGACTATTAAAGTGAGAATGAAATGGAATATATCGAAGATATTGAGATAGAAGGTCTTGATAAAGATGAGGATGCCTCTCTTGGAGAGTATCCGATCGATACTTTACTAATTAGAAATGAATCTAGAACCGTTTTTGATGTGGTACGCCGCATTAGTGCGGGGGGATTTATTATGAATCCAGACTTTCAGCGTGACTTTATTTGGGTCGAAGATAAGCAAAGTAAATTGATTGAATCGGTATTAATGCGAATTCCATTACCTGTATTTTATTTAGGTGAAGATTCTCAAGGGAAAATGATTGTAGTGGATGGATTGCAACGCTTATCTACATTTAGGCGATTTCTCGAAAATGATTTTCGTTTAAAGTTACCAAATCAACCCGATTTAAATAAAAAACTATTTAAAGAGCTTTCCCCTAAATTACAGAGTCGCATCGAAGATTGTAATTTAATACTGTACATCATCGACTCTAAAGTACCAGAACGCGCCAGGCTTGATATATTTGAACGAGTCAATAGTGGCGAAGTGCTAACAAGGCAGCAAATGCGGAATTGCTTGTATAGCGGGAATGCTACACGGTTTTTAAAAGATGAAGCGAATACTCCCCTATTTAAATCAGTGACGGGTAACAGTTTAAAATCCAGAACAATGCGGGATAGAGAATGTGTAAATCGTTTTTGTGCTTTTAAATTATTGCCACTTTATAACGAAAAAGGAGCTGTAACCTACAAAGGTGATATGGATGAATGGTTAGCTGAGGCACTAAAGCAAATGAATCAATTAAGCGCAACAGAATTATCTGAGCTTTCTAATAAATTTGAGCATGCACTAAAAAATAACTATCATCTTTTTCATGAGCAAGCATTTCGTAAGCATATCCGAGAACAAAATAAACGTGGTGTTTTGAACGTTTCACTTTGGGATGTAATGACTGTAGGTTTAGCTGACTTTTCTTTAGCCGAAATTAAGCTCCATGAAAAAGAACTCAAAACAAGCTTTTATAATTTATTAAACAATAGACAGTTTATTGACTCTATAACTTTGGGGACTAATAGCACACGCAGTGTAACGTACCGCTTTCAAGCCGTTACTAAAATGCTTGCGGAGATTTTTCATGCTTAATCACCTTTACCTTCGCTATTTTAAATGTTTTGAAGAGCTAAATTTACCTTTGGCTCCACTAACACTTTTGTCCGGCACCAATGCCTCTGGCAAGTCATCTGTATTACAGGCTTTGGTGTTATTACATCAAACGATGCGTGAGCATGAATGGTCGGATAGATTAATGTTAAATGGACATTCTCTCAAACTAGGTACGGTGTCTGATGTAGTTAATGAGCAAATAGGCGGAAGAAGTTTTGAAATCGCAATTGCAAATGATATAGAAAAGATTGCTTGGGCTTTTGTAGGAGATGGCGACCGTAATGAGCAGTCTGTTGCTATTGATTTTGTACAAACAGAAGGGATCGGAAGAAAAAAAGTTAGTCTGGAAAATGTTGAGAATATAGACTTTCTCCCCAATTATTTAACGTCATGTCATAACCTATGCCTTCCAATTATGATCGAAGGATTGAATGGCGGTGTTATTGATGAGTTGCTTCATCGTGTAAAAAATCTTACTTACATTACTGCCGAACGTATCGGGCCACGCGAAATTTACCCACTTGAAGACAAACAAGTCGCATCTATTGTAGGGGCTAGAGGTGAACATGCGGTGAGCGTGTTTCATTTAGGTCGCGATGAGCCTGTTTTAGATGAGTTGATTTGTGACAGTGAAGAACGAAATACACTATTCCATCAAGTAACTGCAAGGATGCAACAATTTTTCCCACAATGTGGCTTGGCAGTGGAAAAAGTAATCAACGTTAATGCTGTGACATTGCGATTGAGAACATCTAAGGGAGGAAACTTTCATCTTCCCTCGAATGTTGGCTTTGGCTTAACTCAAGTTTTACCGATTGTCATTGCGGCTCTTTCTGTTAAAAAAGCTGATATTTTGCTAATAGAGAATCCTGAGGTACATTTACATCCAGCTGGTCAGGCATTAATGGGCCAATTTTTGGCTAAAGTTGCCAGTGCAGGCGTGCAGGTTATTATTGAAACCCATAGTGACCACATCCTTAACGGTGTTCGGCGCTCTGTGAAAAGCAAAGAAATCTCACTTGACAAGGTGGCTTTACATTTCTTTAGAACCAGTTCTATTGATGAGTCTAAAGTTGTGAGTCCGCAAATCAATATCCATGGTGATATAGATAGTTGGCCTGATGGATTCTTTGATCAATTTGACAAAGACATGAATCATTTTGCTGGATGGAGTTAATGGAAATCCTACTAAATGAGCTGTCCTTGCATGGACAATTTTCGAGTGTACAAGCTTTTCAATCTGCCATAGATACCGTGATGCGAGCACGAGTAAAAATTCGTCAGTTTGGTAGTGAATTACGATGCCATCGCAATCTTATGCAAACACAAGTAACTTATGAATTAGGATTGCAACAAGCGGTCGCACAACTCGATAGAAATAAACGTCAGGCGGTGATGTCATGGCTAACTAAAGAAGGTCCTTTTTGGGAAGATACTCGCCAACATGGGGTAGATGATTGGCTAGAATCGCAAACTCAGATAGTCACTGACACTGGGCTAGGTGAAGCTGCATATCACACTTTCATAGGAAATGATTATCAGACCTTTATTTTTGAACCATCAGATTGGAAATCTAATCCTATTATTGTAGATTGGCATGGTGAGAGCCAAGTTATTCCTATTGAAGTCGCTAATCATTGGAGCCTCGATAGTCTCGAAAACTCGTTACAGAATGCAGATTCGCCAGTAACGTCTTGGCAACAACTCGCTAGAATTATGCCTGTACGCTGCCCCAATCTTACTTTTTCAAACAATACTTTTTCCCCTTTATTTGCACATCCTTTTGTTGATGGTGCAGCAAAGCGCATTTTTGAGCTTCTAATGTTATTAGATAAGTTTAAAACTTGCTTCGATGCTGAAGGTGGCAGAACATTGGAAGGGCAGAGTTTATATCAGGAGCATTTTACCGGAGATAAAGCGTGGTTTAGTGATTCATCTGACAGTGAAAAAACTAACTATAAACATGATTTAACCTTCAATCATTCAAATAACCAAGGTGAGAAACTTTTTTGCTCTTGGCACGGTAAAGTAAAAACACCGCAAATACGAATTCATTTCACTTGGCCTATATGCTCTAATGTACCGCTGCATGTGCCATATATTGGTCCAAAAATCACAAAAAAATAAATCTTAAACATTTACATATTTTAAAGTGAACTACCAATGTT
The DNA here is from genome assembly GCA_040387535.1 of Pseudomonadota bacterium. Taxonomy (GTDB): domain Bacteria; phylum Pseudomonadota; class Gammaproteobacteria; order Burkholderiales; family Methylophilaceae; genus Methylotenera_A. The sequence continues at coordinate 28,715 of JAZKDM010000072.1, forward strand.
TTACTAGAAACTAAACGCTCCATGGCTCAATCATGTTTCTATTTTTAACATAATCTTATATCCTACCAACAATTATAACTGAATAAACTTGGACATACGATGGCAACCAAACCCCTCTCTCACCTGATTGATGAGCTTATTTGGGCAGATGGTGTTAAACGTAATGGCGGTGAACTAGATTATTTGCGCGCCCTACACTACCGATCAAGCTTACAACTCTTAAGTTTATTTCTTCATGTTAATAATCCCACACTAAAGTTCCGGCTGTCTTCGATTTGGCTCGATAAATTCCCCATTTGCCGGCCTTTACAGAACTCTGGATGTAATACTGATGCGCGTGAACTTGGAGATCTCGGTATTGTTATCCGAGGACAAGTAAAGGGGGGTACGTATATTAGATTCAGAATATTACAAGGGAAAATAGTAACTCCTAGCTGGGAAAAAAAAGGCAAGAGCCCACAGGAAATTGAGCTATATCAGAAGTGCCCTGCTTTTGACCTATATACTAGCGCACATAGAACCGCTGTACATTTAGGCCAGTTCGATCTAAATAATAAGTCAAATGGTTTCAACTTCCTTCCATATAAACCAAATGTGTTCCCTTTTTGGAGCTTTTTGATGTTTGAACCAGCATCATTTAATTCATCCTCAAGTACCTACTCACCTATCACTCTTCAATGGGACTCAAATTCGAGCTGTATCATGTCATATTCCGATAGCATTCAAGCTATGGTTCTCAATCTAAGTGCTAATACCTATGAACACGGAGCACGAGTTGATCAAAACACAACTCATACATCTTGGCGTGAACTATTTTGGACGCTATGGCGTCATTCAGGGCGATCTATAGGCAAAGGAAAATTGAGCGGAGGGCCGTGGCGAAATAATGTTACACGATTCTGCAAAACTCCTGATATACACATTAATTCGGCCATAAAGGATCAATTTAATAAAGGTATGCATGATGAAGGTTTTCGTCCTCCTCCAAAAGATAATGAACCAATTCATTCGGATGAAGATGAAAGAAGTGGGATAAATTGGATTATTATTGATGTCTTTGGTGAGCATGACTGATAGTTAAACAAGCAGAACTACTCCATTAAAATATCAGTGTATTGATTAGTACAAATAGAGCTGATTTAGTTTAATAAAAGCGCTAGCTTTTCAAGAACATTGTTAATTTATCACTGCACTGACGCGCAGCTTCGCTGTTTGTCTGCTCAATTTTCATACCGATTTGCAAGAGCAGCAAATCAATCTAAAAATTCGAGCCTCAAAAAAGCGTGGGGACTTTTGGGGGACTTACCCCTCACAAACAGTACAAAACAGTACATAAAGCGGGAATTGAGCAGCTTTATTTTTTATAAAAATCAAACACTTAAAATTAAAAACTTAACTACGAACCAAGGGGTCAGGAGTTCGAATCTCTTTGGGCGCACCAAAAAATAATAGAAGCGGGCACTTGTATAAGGTGACCCGCTTTTATTTTGTCTGTACTACCCCCTCCGCAATTGCACAATTATTGCCGACTGCAGTTGTTGCGCAGCCTTAGAATCGAAACAAAATTTCAAATCTACAGAAACCTATCAGATTGGTAATATCGTGCAGGCATATTAAGTTGTTTTATTCCTACAAAGTTGCTAATGTCTGATTGTTTGTAATTACAGATGTTAGTTGTTAGCAACTGTGTATTTGTATGCCCCCGTGTTACATAAACGGGGAATTTTATTTTGCGGGGAACAATAAAATTGAAACAATCCGAGCAAGAAAGTATAGCCAAAGTTAAACCTAAAGTCTGTTTTGTAATTATGCCTATAGCTGATATGGATGGTTATGATACGGGTCACTTTGATCGTGTTTATAGTCACTTAATAAAACCAGCTTGCGAACTTGCTGGTTATCAAGCAGTAAGAGCTGATGATGTTGCCTCTAGCAATTACATTATAATTGACATATTACACAAGATTTTAGATAGCGAAATGGTACTTTGTGATCTTAGTGGCAGAAATCCAAATGTATTATATGAGCTAGGTATTAGACAAGCATTCAACTTACCCACCGTATTAATAAAAGATATAAAAACAAATAAAATATTTGATATTCAGGGGCTTAGATATACAGAATACAATCAATCGTTAAGAGTTGATGAAGTTTCCAGAGATGCCAATTTAATAAAAATTTGCTTAGAGGCAACCGCGAAACCTAGTTCAACAGATGTAAATTCGTTAATACAATTACTAGCAGTAAAACCAGCAACTCGCCCTAGTAGTGTTGAGTTATCAAGTGAAACAAGCGTTATCCTTTCTGCAATAAAAGATTTAGCAAATAGAATATCTAAAGTTGAAACTTTTAAAAGCACAGGAAACCGTAATGTTAATGAATGGTTGGCATTGAGAGAGATGAGAAGCATTAATAAAGATAAAATCTTTATTGATAAATTTAAACATTCAGGTGCTGATTATATTAATGGGGAACCAGCTGAAATTGGTGACAGTTTATTTATTGATGGTAAGGAAATCGGTGTACTTGCTGACATTTCAGCGTCATCAATACTTGTTAAAACAAAAAATGATACTGTAGTCAAATTTTCCATTTCTGATCCAAATTATAAATTAATAAGTACCAGTCCATTTTAACAAATTAAACGGTTCTCATTTTTGCAAGAATTAGTGAGTCAATTAAGACACTAAAATCATTTGTTCCCATTGCCCAGCAATTTCAGCTTGGGCGCACCACTAACAAATAAGGCTGACTCCATACAGGTTTCAGCTTTTTTATTTAATCCGCAAATAATGTATTTGGGCAACAATCAAATACCAAAATTTATATGTGTTCCATCGCACATACAAAGAAAACTCTTTCTATTAGTCTGATTAATCATAATTATTTTAATAAATTCAAGGAGTTTAATCATGGAAAAGTTTAATGCATGGAAAATATTAGCGTTACTGACTGTTGTTTTCTTCGTAGGATGTGCTGCGACGGCACCTGATAATAAGGCGGGCACTAGTGATTCAAATGCTACTGGTACAAGTAACGCTACCAGCGGCGCCGGAACAGGAACTGGTGGTACTGAAACGGATAGCTCTGGTACAGGAAATGCCACAAGTGGTGCTGGCACAGGCACTGGTGGTACAACAAAATAGTTGGTTTAAACATCATGTGATTATGTCGATATGAATCGCCAATTATTTAATCTTAAGCTCGCACAACAATTCGTTGTAAATATATGGTAAATTAAACCCATGAAAAAAATATCAGCTTTAGTTTTAGTTCTCAGTATCTTTGCATTTTCTGGCTGCCACCATTTTGGGCATCACTGTCCTCCTGGGCAAGCTAAAAAAGGAAACTGCATCTAGCTTTATTGAGTTATTGTTGTGATTTATTGAATTATAGTCATAACTCAACAATCTTTTTCTCATGCCCAGTTACATCAACTTGGGCGAGCCATATAGAACAAAGGCATACAGCTTAATCACTGTATGCCTTTAGCTTTTGAAGTTCACGATGTTTTAGATATGCTAGGTGAAAAGTTTTAATACTAGCGTGTTACGCGATAATTTATTCTCAAATTGAAGGCATAAATTAGAGGTGATGCTAACCACCATCCAATCAATGGTAAACCTAGACTTCAGCGGCTTTAATAAATGCCTGCTAAAGCGGGTGAGGTCGAAAACTAATAATTACATAAGATAATCAACGGCACTGATTCAATGCGATTTCAGATTGAGTACATCCCTTCTTCTGACCTTGCTTAATACTGTTCTTAAAGGATTCCCAATTTATTATTTGTTTTGATTGAACATTTGATGTGGCTGAATCGGCCTTCTTTTTAGTTTTTTTATTATTTTTGTCAGCTTGAGTAGTTTTAACCAAAGAGACTGGCTCTGCGCTGCCTTCAACTGTTGTATTGTCTTTATTAATTACCTTGTCATTTGGTAACGATACTATAGGCCTTGCTGATGGTAATTTTACATTTAAGGCTTGGGATGCTTTAAATGGTAAGTTTTTAATGTTTTTGTCGTTAATTATGGCTGGTGATATTGCAAATTCAACCACCAAAAAAACTGTCACCACAATAAATAAGCTTGCAAATCCGTATTTCCAACTATTCAAATCTAAAACACCTGATTTGTCTGATGCCTGTAAGCTGAGCTTAGTAGTGAGTGGCTGGCCTAAAATTATGGGCTCGTTTTTTGAAGCTTTTTCTATCTCTATTTCTGCTAAATATGTTTGGTATTCTATTACGTGTTTTTCGTGCTTAATGCAGACTTCCTGAAACAATGTTGTTAGGCATTGATCGGAGGGAGGAATATTTTCGTAATATGAGGGGGAAACTAAAATCTCATTAGGTTTAGCCATGTTCATTAATTGCTTGGCTGCATTAATGCCGCTTCTAATGATATTTGGTTGTTGATTAAAATCGTTCCCCAAACTCACCGGTTCCAAGTGAATCCCAAAGTATGCAGTCAGGGTTGTTGAGCAATGTTTATTCGATACTGAAAGTCTGTTCAGAATATCCGTTGTTACAAGCATGGCATCTTCAGGTGGCCCAGTATATGAGATTGCTGCGCTATTATCGGCAGCTAAAATAATACGATTGGTAAGCCCAATCTGGGTGAATGCGACATTAAACAGATACTTAATATGTTTTCTGATAACAATTAAGTTGGTTTCTTTTTCTTCTGAATGATCAGCACAATTGATCGAAACATTACAGAAGATGGATATTATATTTAATCGTTCTGTCATGACTTAATTAAAACTATAGCCCAGCCACACTAATTGCTTACACACAAAATAAAATGTAATGACAGCCGTCACAGCTCATTCCAATTATGCTTAACTGTTCAATTAGCAAGAACCAATCTCCATATATTTCAGACAAATAATTATCAATTTATTTTAACTAAATTTTCTCTGGCTTACTGTTCGCTAACACACTAAGACAACATCAAGAACTTGCCTATCGCTTACGTGACCTTCATGATTTTACGTAAGCATTGTTCATGATGTCATATAGGGTATTAAATGTGCTGAGGCGCATAATGCCTACATACGAACAAGACATGTCGTCGGTTAAAAACCAACATTTAGGAGAAATATTATGTGGACAACACCAGCAGCTACAGAAATGCGTTTTGGCTTTGAAGTAACAATGTACGTAATGAACAAATAGTAAATCGTTAACTGACGATCTACAGAAAGCCTCGCTGATGCGGGGCTTTTTTTATATGTTTATCTAAAACGCCTAAATGAGCTAATCACGACGCCCAAAATCTCAAAATCATCAAATTCATTGATTTCTATAGTTGGAAATTGACCATCTGAGTTTGCTGGAACTAGTCTTGGGTTGCCATTTTTACTTAAGCCTAATATTTTTACGGTACAGCCACCATTCACCCTAGCTAAAATGACATTATTGATGCGAGCATGTTTTGACCGATCTAAGGTTAGCTTATCTCCTGGCAACAGACCTAAATCAATCATCGACAAACCTTCCATCGTGTAAAAAAAAGTACTTACTTCGTTATCGACCAGATACTTATTGGGATCCAGTCGCATTTCAATTTGGTCATCTGCTGGTGAAGGGAAACCTGCATAGACTTTGCTTAGAAATAGCGGGCGCTCAACTGGAAAGTGTTCAGATACGGGAAATTCGATTAAGCAGTTTTGATCGAAAGTGACAAGCTTAAGATGCGGTTGATTCACTACAGGGGCTTGTGTAGCGCTCTCAATCCATGGTTCTTGGATAGCTAAATTTTGCATAATTGGTCACTTCTATTTGTTATGACAATAAATCGGCGTCAGTACTTGTAATCCATTTAAATAACACAGATAATACACAGAACGAACGTTCGTTCTTATAGCCATTATACATAAATTAGGATTTGTAAATGCAAGATTTCAATCAAATACAAGCATCTGATATTGAGAAATTAGGCCAGCTGCGTGACTATTTTGCCTCTTACCGCTCTCTACCTAGCTATAGCTATATGCAACAGCTTTTGAACGTTCGGTCTAAAGATACAATTAATAAATTGATTGCCAGATTAAAGTTAATGGGGTTTCTTGATATTGCACCTGACAACAAGTTGAGCCCAGGTAAGCGATTCTTTGAACGTCACATTTCTCACGCAACGGTGCAAGCTGGTGCACTTACTTCTACCTATGCAGAGGGTGGTGATTACATTTCGATTGATGAACAGCTTGTTAAAAAGCCTTCTATTACAGAATTGGTGCCGGTAAAAGGTGACTCAATGAAAGATTTGGGCATTATGCATGGCGATACTGTTGTTGTTCAAAAAAGGCCAATCGCATATGAAGGTGACATTGTTGTGGCCATTATTGATAACGAATTTACTATTAAGACATTAGGTAAAGAAAACGGTAAGTATGTACTGATACCTGCAAACTTAGATTTTGAGGTGATACGACCTAAGGAGTTATTTGAAATTTATGGTGTGGTGGTGGGGCAATTTAGAGGCTATTAAAGCAGGTGAAGTCCACTTTAAGCTCCTAAAGGATTATTAAAAACTTCGGGGGGCTCTTTGTTTACCTCAAGTCTCGATACATGATTAATTGAGCAAGGTAACAAGCGTGCAGTTTCTAAAGCAATGATTTGGTAGCATTCACAGCATTTTTTTTCCAAAACACTTCTATCTAAAACGATTATTTTCCCTCGCTTCAAGTTGATAACACCTTCTCGGCTCAAGTTACCTACATGAAAAGTAATACTTTCGCGGCGAACATTTAGTTTTGTTGCAATTATATGTTGCGTAATAGAAATGGTGTTGTCAGGCAAACAGTCTAAAATATTTAATAAAACTCGACATAATTGCTGCTCTACAGAATGATGACGACTGCAAATCGCCATTTGGGCGATTTTAGACATGCGCAACTGCAGGTATTTTAATAAAATTTCTACGAACGCATCAGAGCGATTGATTGATTCTTGTAACAAACCAACTTCAACTCTGTAGCAATAACCCTCACACTGTACGTTCGCACGAGTTGTTAAATGGTCATCCCTCAGCAAAGGTACTCCAAACACCCCTTCATTTCTAATAGTCGCTGATTCAATGGCAATCATACCTACTGGTTCGACTATCATTGAAATAACGGCAGAAACAGGAAAGTAGGCGTAGGCTAATTTTTGCCCATTTTCAAATAGCGTTTCACCCTCAGAAAGGTAGATAAGCTGCATGTGTGAAAGTAATGACTTTTCATCCGTAGCTTCTAACAAATTGAGTAGACGATTATTAGTTGGATGAGGTAGATATGCCATATAGAATTTTGTTAACATTCTGATTAATTAGAACAATTTTACAAAATTACTAAGTCGCGCATAAATACTAATTTACCTGAATATTTTGTAAGAATAGGACTACAAATAAGCTAGCCAACAACATACAGCACCCATCATTAGGGTTAAATCATGCGATTACATTGCAACACAAGAATAAATAATAGTTAACAATTTGTTTGTGCATTGTGGTCTTTACCAATTTTGATAGTCATCATTTTTAAATGAGTCGCCACTGGTTTAGATAAGCTATTTTAGGCTTTATGGCGGCAACATGACTTAGGACTGATGCCAAGCATCTTTTTATTATGCGCACCAAATTAAAAAGCGCTTAATCTTTTGCTGTACTGGCCTCAGCGGCTATAAAAGCCACACCCATGCCACCTGCCCCTGCCCCTGCCGCCGCACCGCCGCCCATACCACCGCCACCGCCGCCACCTTTAGATTCGCCGCCGCCCTTGCCTTCTCTTTCACTAGAGTTTGACTGTGCTAATCGTGCAGGGCCAGACGCTGGCATCACTAAGGTGCTTGGAATTTGCTCTAAACCTAATTGGGTGCGCAAATCGGCACGTAGCGACTTGATTAAGGGCTGAAAATCGACATACTCCTCATTTTTTAAGCTGTTTGCGCAAGCCACTGATAACTCAACTTGAGCAACAGTGCCAAACAAGATGATGTCGGCTAGTGTTTCTTCTAGCTGCGGCGTGTGATCTTGCCTTGCAGGTGTAAAAGAGCCTGCTAATGAGCGATAGGCCGCCACTAATGATTTGAGTCGTTCTGATTCTTGTCTGTTTTCGCGCTGGCGTTTTTGCTGCACACGCTGCATGACGAATACGCGTATGGCCAAAAGAATGACGGCTATCAATAATGAGGCAATTAGCGTTAAAGGAAGTGGCCCAAGATCTGCTATTTGCATTGTCTTCTCTCTAAATATTGATGATAGAAATTATTCATGCGATTTTTATTCGGCTGCATCGGAAATTTGTTCTGCCAGCAAGCGTGTGCGCACAAAATTGATATGCCCGCGCAAGCCATAAAACATATCGGCAAACGCAGCGGGTATTTTTATTTTACTTAACTTCGCTTCTAGCGAATCCAAATTATTCATGATTTCATCACGCTTTTGCGCATCTAGTGTTGAGCCGAACGCGTCCTTCTCAAGCTCAAGCAGCGCTTTATAAAATGGATAAATCGATAACTGAATTTTCCAGCGATAGATACTGGGGGCTAATTTTATGGCTGGAATCAAGATCAACAGCAAGGGCACCAAAACCACCAATATTCTATTAATAAAGCTAGCCATCCAGAAGGGAAAATCGCGGTATAAAAAGCTTTTACCCGATTTGTAATAGCGTGTGGCGTCTGGGCTAATGTGATATTCCTGTGTATTAAGATTAGGAAACTCCCCGCTTTTCACAAACAAGCTGGCAGAGCCATGCACTTCGCTGGCCACATCTAATAGCAAATCAGAAAGCGCTGGGTGCAAGCTATCGCGCGCGATTAGCTCAACACTAGGGGCAATTAAATTTAAGTCATTGACGGGTATATTTTTGCCTAAATCAATAGCGCCTTCGGGAAGAACCAATTTATGCAGGTATTTAATGCGTCTGGTGTAGCCATCCGCCTGATTAAAATTAAAAATATTAATACCTGGCGCTTTTACCAAATCTTTAATCAACTTCAGTGAGACAGAATCGCCCATCACAAAGATGGCATCAATTTTATCTTGCAGCAAATCTTCTACCGGATTGAGACTTGGCGTTTCGATTAACTGGGTTTGTCCGCCCGGCAAAATACCGTTTTCTTTAAGTATATTTAAAGCCAAAGAACGTGTGCCGCTGCCCAGCTCGCCAATATTCAAGCGCTCCCCTGCAAAATCCGCAATCAAGCTTTTGCTCTCACCTCTATAAAAAATCATCATGGGCTGATAAGCCACACTGCCAAGCGACATGAGATTGTCGATTTTGATATTTTCGGCAACACCACTTTGCACAAAACCAATATCTACTTTGGTACGTTTGTCGGCTAATTTATTGAGATTATCGATAGAGCCATTTGATGGCAATATGGTTAGCGTTACGCCTTCTTTTGCCAGTATGGCTTTGTATTTAAGTGCATTTTTTTGAAAAATACTGCCTTCTTCACCTGCGGCAATTGTTAACCGAGTTGGGGCTGCCGAATTAGAAAATACAAAAACTGCTAAACAAACAAGGGCAACAAAGCCCAACATCCACAACATAAAGACGATAATGCTGCTGCCATAGATTTCGGCTAATTTTGCCCAGAGCTTTTTAAAATACGCTTTTATTTCAATCATATAATTTAAAATTCCATCTATCGCAATTGAATACTATTTGCTTTGTGCGCCAGCATTGCTATTGGCTTTAGGCGTAATCTCATTCCAGCCGCCTCCTAACACCTTGTAAAGCGTGACTTGGTTGCTAAAGGCGATTAAGCGTATGGCAATCAAGTTTTGCTGTGCGCTGTATAAGGTGCGCTGCGAATCCAAAACGGTTAAATAGCTATCAATACCGCTTTTGTAGCGCGCTTCGGATAAGCGATAGCTTTCGCTTGAAGCGCCCACAAGTGAGCTTTGCGCATTAAATTGTTGCGTTAATGTTTGGCGTATTGCCAGTGAATCGGCCACTTCTCTAAACGCGACTTGAATCGCTTTTTCATATTGGTTAAGCGTTATCTCGCGGTCAATTTTCGCGCTTTTAAGGTTGGCTTTGTTGCGGCCAGCATTAAAAATAGGCACCACTATCTGTGGCACAAAATTCCAAAAACCTGTGCCAGCTGAAAATAGATTATTCAACTCGCTACTGGCAGAACCGATTGAAGCCGTTAAAGCAATAGTGGGGAAAAAAGCAGCACGTGCGGCGCCGATATTGGCGTTGGCCGCTTGCAGATTGTATTCCGCCTGCAGCACGTCTGGCCTTTTTTGTAATACTTCAGAAGGTATTTCCGCTGGCAAATCCGCCAAGGTTGTAACCGCTTGCAGTGTAGAATCGGGCTGCAAATCGGCAGGCAAACTGGCTCCTAGTAGCAGCACCAAGGCATTTTCATCTTGCTGAATTTGGCTGGCAAATCGCGCCACATCCACTTTGGCCGTATCAACCGTAATCTGCGATTGTTGTAGCTCAAGCCCATTGGCAATGCCGACGTCAAAACGCGCTTTATTTAAATCATAAGACGATTGCTGACTTTGCAAAGTCTCTTGCGCCAGCTTTAGTCGCTCTTTATCAGCTTGCAAAGTGAGCCATGCATTGGCCACTTCTGCAATCAAGGCAATATGTGCACTGCGCCTTGCTTCTTCGGTGGCCAGATACAAGCGTAAAGATTGCTCTTTTAAGCTGCGGATGCGGCCAAAAAAATCGATTTCATAGTTACTAAAACTAACGCCTGCACGGTAATTGCGACTAACTTCTCCGCCAGAATCATTGGACTGCTGAATCACACCATTGTTGGTGATATTGCTTAAGTTATCGTTGCCCGAACTGTTCTCACCCCTTTTCTGAATAGTGGCGTTACCTGATGCATTCACTGTAGGGAACAGGTTTGAAGACGATATTTGATACTGAGCACGTGCGCGTTCTATATTGAGGGCAGCAACGCGTAAATCGCGATTATTCTTGAGTGCCAACTCAATTACTTTGCGCAATTTTTCATCGATAAAAAATTCACGCCAGCCGATATCTGATACCTGTGCATCTGCAGCTTGAGAAGCTTGACCTTGTGTCGCAGTCGGCCAATTATCGGCCACAGGCGCGTTTGGACGCATAAACTCAGGCATAAAACTGCAGCCTGATACCAAACTTGAAAGCATGACCAAGCAAATTAAAGCACTAATTAGAGGTTTTTTTATCATTGTTTATGCCTCAACTTTTGGCTTATTTTCAACGCTGTTATTTTCGTAATCGTGTGGAAATAAAGTGCGTATCAACACATAAAACAAAGGCACAAAAAAGATACCGAATAAAGTGGCGGTAAGCATGCCGCCAAATACACCTGTACCAATAGCACGGCGGCTGGCGGCACCTGCGCCGCTACTTAGCGCCAAAGGTAGCACGCCAAAAATAAAGGCTAGCGAAGTCATTAGAATCGGTCGTAAACGCAAATGCACGGCTTCAAGTACGGCGTCTATCAGCGGTTTACCTTGCTCTTGCAGATGCTTGGCAAATTCAACAATCAAAATAGCATTTTTAGCAGCAAGCCCAACCGTGGTTAACAAGCCCACTTGAAAATAAACATCCGCCGTCATGCCGCGCAAAGTAGTTGCCAAAATAGCACCCACTATACCCAAGGGAATAATCAATAATACTGAAAACGGGATTGCCCAACTTTCGTACAAAGCCGCCAAACATAAGAA
>JAZKDM010000072.1:40489-47944 GCA_040387535.1 Pseudomonadota bacterium
GCTAAGGATAAAAATTGATCGCGCGCTTTTACCAATGCCTCATGCCCCAAGCCGCCCAAATCTTTAAGTTGCATAGTGAAGCCTGACGAGGCGCCCAAACCCCTCACCGCAGATGGCTGCACAATAAAAATCTTGGCATCGCGAATATAGGCTAAATCTTTAGTTGCCTGTTGCGATAGCGCTTGAGCGGTTTGCGTCATATCCGTGCGTTCGCTCCAATCTTTTAGCTTAATAAACGCGCGCCCTGCATTTTGGCTGGCGGCGCCGTTTTGGCCTTGTCCGCGGATGGTGATAATGGATTCTATCTCTGGTTTGGCCAGCAAGTATTTCTCTACCTCTTTCATCACCGCACTCATGCGCGTGTCGGTTGCGCCAACGGGCAATTGCACCTGCGCCGACAAGATACCTTGATCTTCATCTGGCAGAAAAGAAGTAGGCAATTGAAAATACAGCACGGCCATGACTAACGTGATTAAGCCATAAATGGCTGCTGCAAACAATTTACGCTTTAACAAACCTGCAACAGTGGTTTGATAACGCTTGGATGCGCTATCAAAATTGCGATTAAACCAGCCAAAAAAACCACGCTTTTGTTTATGTTCAGGGTCACTAGGTTTTAGCAATGTTGCGCACAAAGCAGGCGTTAGCGTTAAAGCAACCACCACAGACAGCAACATGGCAGACACAATAGTGATGGAAAATTGCCTGTAAATAACGCCAGTAGAGCCGCCAAAAAACGCCATAGGTACAAATACAGCCGATAAAACTAGCGCAATACCCACTAGCGCGCCTGTGATTTCAGTCATGGATTTACGTGTAGCTTCTTTTGGTGACAAGCCTTCTTCATTCATCACCCGCTCTACGTTTTCAACGACCACAATCGCATCATCTACCAGCAAGCCAATCGCCAGCACTAAACCAAACATGGTTAAGGTGTTAATGGAATAACCAAACGCCGCCAGCACCCCAAAAGTACCCAGCAGCACAACCGGCACCGCAATGGCAGGAATCAAGGTCGCGCGGAAGTTCTGTAAAAACAGATACATAATCAGCACCACCAAGATAATCGCCTCAATCAGTGACTTAACCACTTCTTCAATCGAAATCCGCACAAAGGGCGTGGTGTCATAGCCAATCGCTGTTTTCAGTTTTAAATCATTGGGGAAAAATGTTTTTAATTCATCTAGCTTAGCCAAAACGGCTTCTGCCGTCCCCAAGGCATTTGCGCCTTCTGCCAACCTGACACCAATCGCGGCGGATGCTTGGCCTTTAAATGAAGTCACAGGGGTGTAGCTATCGGCTGCCAGCTCAACGCGTGCTACATCTTTTAAATAAACAATCGCGCCGTCTGTATTGGTTCTCAACACTACATTTTCAAATTCTTCTGCTGTTTGCAACTTGGTTCGTGCGGTAATCGTTGCATTTAATTGTTGCCCATCCACGGCTGGCAACGCCCCTAGCTGGCCTGCCGATAACTCAGCATTCTGCGCCAGAATTGCAGCACTCACATCGGACGGAATCAGATTGTATTTTTGTAGATTGTTGGGATTTAACCAGATGCGCATGGCATAGCCTGAGCCAATCGCCTGCACCTCACCCACACCGTCTACACGACTGATTTGATCTAGCAAAGTGCTAGAAATATAGTCACCAATATCGGTGGATTTTACATTGGGGTTATCTGATACCAGCGAGATAATCATCAAAAAATCTAGGCCAGTTTTAGTCACCGTAACGCCTAAACTTTGTACAATTTGCGGCAGGCGTGGCAAGGCTTGCTGTAGTTTATTTTGCACCTGAATCTGCGCCACATCGGGATCTGTTCCTGCATCAAAAGTCAGCGAAATGTTGGCTCCGCCTGAGGCATTGCTGGTGGACGACATATAGGTTAGATTATCAATACCTTGTATGTATTGCTCAATCACCTGCGTCACTGAATCTTGAATGGTCTGTGCAGACGCACCTGTGTAGTTGGCTCTAATATTGACGCGAGTTGGCGCGATATTGGGGTATTGTTCTAACGATAGCTGGTAAATAGACCCAAGCCCTGCCAGCATGATGACAATGGAAATAACCCAGGCAAAAATAGGACGATCTATAAAAAAACGAGCCATGAGTTTTCTTTAGCGTGCGGAAGAATTATTGGGTTGATTGACTGCGCTACTAGCGCTGCTCAAGGTAGCGACTTCAACAGGCTGCACTTTGTCACCCACTTTAATCTTTTGCATACCATCCACAATCACTTGCTCACCTTCTACCAAACCGTCATTCACCAACCACTGGCTGCCCACCGATTTATCGGCAGAAAGAGTACGCAACTCAACAACGCCATCTTTATTGACGACTAATACGGTTGCTTCGCCCTTTGCATTGCGACTAACGCCCTGCTGTGGAACAAGTATCGCTTTTTCGTTCACTGCTTCTTGAACGCGTGCACGCACATACATGCCAGGCAGCAATAATTGTTCTTTGTTAGGCACTACTGCTCTTAATATCACCGCACCAGAAGTCGGATTAACCGTTACGCCACTAAACTTTAATATGCCTTCTTGGCTGTAAACGCTACCGTCTTCCAGTACTATTTTAATGCGCGCTTCATCGCTACTGGCTTTCGCTAAGTTGCCGCTTGCAAATTCGCGCTTAAGCCTTAGTAGCTCATTGCTGGATTGCGTAATATCCACAAAAATGGGATCTAACTGCTGAACGGTAGTCAGTACCAAATCTTGATTAGCCGTCACTAGCGCACCTGGCGTTACTGCAGACACATCAATGCGGCCTGAAATTGGTGCCACAATTTTGGTGAAATTGAGATTGATTCTAGCCGTCTCTAAAGCCGCCTTGGTCAAGGATAAATCGGCTTCACCTTGCATGAATAAAGCATTAACGTCATCGTTTTCCTGCTTGCTAACAGCATTAATTTTTACCAGCTCAGCAAAACGTTCTGCCTTAGATTTTAGCGAAAGTAGATTAGCTTCGGATTTTTTGACATTGGCCAGCGCACTTTCGTACACCGCACGAAAAGGCGCAGGGTCAATTTGATACAGCAAATCTCCCGCTTTAACATTTGCACCTTCTGTAAATGCGCGCTTTTGAATAATACCGCCCACTTGCGGCCTTATTTGAGCAATCATGCGCGCCACTGTGCGGCCTGGCAGTTCACTAACTAAGGATTGTTCTTGCAACTTAATAGTGACCACACCCACTTCTGGCAGACTTTTAGCGATGGGTTTATCTTCACTGGCGGATTGGCTGCAACTAGATAAAAAAAGGATGTTTGTGCTAACAACAATTAAAACGATGAGTAATCGTGCTACTTTGTGTTGATTCATACTTGTCTGGCAATCCGATTAAGCTATCGTGTAAGAAGTTTGAGGACTATATGCTGGTTGCTAAATTCTCATTGTAAATGATACTTATTATTAAGTAACCAGTTAATTAAGTACCTAGAAATTAACAGAAAGTTCACAGGCATTAGCCAAAGCAACTTAAAAACATTACGCTACAAATATTATAGATTGATTAAATGTGCTTAGATTAAACGCTATCTATAGATGTAGATTTAGAGATGAATCGTAGCTATTTAAAAAAATAGTCCAAGGCCATAGCCAAACACACCCGCCAAAAATCCAGTTGCAACCATAATCGTTGTTACGAACAAGCTTTCATTCATGCGATTCTCCCATTCAATCATCTTCAAGTTAACTATTATATTTTTATAAAAAAAAGATATGAATTAGCTAATCTCTGAATATTGAGTAGGACTATTCTGACCAATATATTGCACACTAATTATTTACAGGCTAACTAACTGATTTCAATACGCTTTAAATCTAGACAGGTGTCAAAATTTATACACATATATTGAGAGATTGACATTTTTTGTCACCTAAAACACATGTTTATGCAAGGTAAATGTATTTCATTTTATGGCTAATACCGCTAATTAAAACGGCCCTGTAGCCTTTGTAAAATATTGTAAATTCTTAAAAGTAGCCATTTCACTATCTAATAAAAGTCACCAAAAAAAATTGGTTTACACACCTTGGCATGATGTATGCGTAGTATGAATTGCAATAATAAAAAGTCGTAAATGTTAGTTTTAAATGTTTTGCGTCAATTTGACGTCATTTGAAAGGCATTAAATGAAAACAACAACAAAAAGTAAGGGTCTTGTATCGCCTGTTGAAAAATCAGTCACCATTTTTCAGGCTTTACCTCTGTCAAATAATCATGATGCAATCATGCCCAGATCAACAAAGGCGCATCATGGTCGAACGATTTATGCTGCCGGGATAATATCAGCGGCGATAATTTCCAGCATGGGCACAGCAAATGCAGCACTTGTTAGCCCTTGCGCAGGCGTGAGCCTTGCGCCTTCTGTGATTACCGATATTGTAGGCGCTGCCGTATTACCAATTACGAATTCTTTAGATAGTGGATTATTATTTTTGCTTGGCCCTTTGGGGCTAAATTCCAATCTGACCACTACACTAGGCGGCATTGCAGGTGGTGCGCCCATTAATTTGAATGTTTTGGATACCAGCGGCAATTTGGTTTCGCCAGCGGACGAGTGCCAAGCCATTTCAGATTCAGTCACACTTAATACGCCTAAAGGTATCTCCATTGGCGGCAATCAGATTACAGGTTTAGGCAATGGCGCAGTTGCTAATGCTGGGGAGCTAAATTCCATCGCTTTTGGTAACGGTAGTGCCACCAATGTAGCGGCGTCTAATGCCATTGCACTTGGCCCAAATGCTTTTATTGGCGCCTTAGGTGATGATTCTATTGCCCTAGGTAGCGGCGCTAGTACTAATGTGGCCAATAGTGTGGCTTTGGGTGCTGGCTCGATAGCCTCTACTGGTGCCGAATCTAACTATGCGGCCTTTGGCTTACCAGCTTTACAAACCAGTGTGGGCGAAGTTTCGATTGGCTCAGCTGGTAATGCCAGAAAATTAACTAATGTTGCCGCAGGTAGCGCAGGCACAGATGCTGTCAACGTTTCTCAATTACAAGCAATAGACGATGCTGTAGTGAAATATGACCCATTAAGCCTAAAAATGACGGTGACTTTGGGCGGCCCATTGTCAGTAGATGGGGGCACCACTGGCGGCACACGCATCACCAATCTTTCTAAAGGCGCAGTAAATGCAACCAGTACAGATGCCATTAATGGCTCTCAATTATTTGCTGCCAGTTCTGGAGTTACCGCTAATTTAGATGCGCTAGGCTTGAGCATGGCCACCAATTTAGGTGGTGGCGCTGTTTATAACCCAGTTACAGGAATTGTTTCTGCCCCAACTTACAATGTATATGGCACATCTCAATCTAATGTGGGTTCAGCAATTGATGCGTTGCAGGCCAACGCGCCGCTACAATATTCTGACGTGAATGGTGTAGCGACACCCAATACGCCATCAAACGACATCACTTTAGTTGGTAGCTCAGCCGGCCCTGTCACTATACATAATGTGGCAGATGGCGTAGCGGCGAATGATGCAGTCAATATGGGGCAACTAGCAGCCGTACAAAACAATGTAAACAATCTTGATGCACTAGCTGTTAAATATGATGATGCATCAAAAGATACAATCTCGCTTTTGGGCGTAGCATCATTAGATGGCGGATTAACAGGCGGCACTACACTCAGCAACCTTAGTCAAGGTGATGTCAGCGCAAGCAGTACAGATGCTATCAATGGCGCTCAACTGCATGCGACCAATCAAATGATTATCAATATGACCGGTGGCCTGAAGTACTTTAACGCTAACTCAGTAGATGGCGACTCTGTTGCAACTGGTGTTGATAGTGTCGCCTCTGGCTCGCTTGCCAACGCTAGCGGAGATGGCAGTGTTGCCATGGGCCATAATAGCCAAGCAAGCAACACGGGCGCCATTGCAATTGGTGAAAACTCGGCTGCCACTGGCTTTAAATCTATTGCGATTGGTTCGGGTGCATTAGCGACTGGCTCTGTGGCTGTTGGTGCAAATGCTCAAGCAGGCAATGGCGGCGCGGCTTTTGGTGATGATGCGGTAGCATTAACACCCCAACAAGGCACGGCCTTGGGCAATGCAGCGACTGTAACAGCCAATAGAGGTGTGGCACTTGGTGCTGGTGCACAAGCTACACGCGCTGGTATGAATGGCGCAACAGAAAAGTATAGCAATGTAGCGGTAACATCCACTGAAGGCGCTGTATCCGTTGGTTCAGCGGGAAATGAGCGTCAAATCACCAATGTGGCAGGCGGCACAGCCGATACGGATGCCGTGAATGTTAGACAACTGGATGCGGCGATTGCGCAATCTGGCATTGATATTAACAATCGCTTAAATGCGCTGCAATCTGACATAAGCGGTGTTAGGCACGATGCGCACGCAGGTACTGCATCAGCAATGGCAATGGCTAGCATGCCGCAATCGGTGGTTCCAGGCAAAGTGATGATAGCGGCAGGTGTTGCGAATTATCAAGGCCAATCAGCCATGTCGATTGGAGTTTCAAATTTTTCTGAGAATGGTCGTTGGGCTGTTAATTTCAATGGTTCTGCCAACACACGCGGCAATGCGGGTGCCGCTGTCGGTGTTGGCTTTCACTGGTAGCCGACTTGTTTTGTCTTAATTTTAGATAGGAAACAATAATAATGAAACAACAACCATTTAAAAAAATAGCTTTCACTGCCTTTATCGCTTCATTAGTCTTGCTACAAGGTTGCGCTACTTCAGTCAGCCGCTTATCAGCAGACGGTAAAAGCGATGAAATCATTTTTCCGGACATTGAAAAAAGTGCATGGGTAAAACAAGGCACATTCCCCAATATTGATAATTTGCGCACTGTGGCGCCCAATATGACCAAAACCCAGCTTTATGCGCTGCTAGGTAATCCGCATTTTGCAGAAGGTTTTGGCAAGGTGCGTGAGTGGGATTATATTTTTAATTTTAGGCAAAACAATACAGCAAGCGCTGAAACCTGCCAGTACAAAATTATTTACAACCATGACATGCGCTTGCAAAGCACTTATTGGAAACCTGAATCCTGCTCAAGCTGGTTGGATACACCACCAACACAAGCTCAAATAGTCACTGAAAAAATAGTCGAAAAACTA
This sequence comes from Pseudomonadota bacterium, assembly GCA_040387535.1. Classification (GTDB taxonomy): domain Bacteria; phylum Pseudomonadota; class Gammaproteobacteria; order Burkholderiales; family Methylophilaceae; genus Methylotenera_A. The sequence goes on from JAZKDM010000072.1 coordinate 47,586, forward strand.
GTACCTGGGCCAGAGTTAACCAAAATACAAATGAGCGCAGATGGTATGTTCGATTTTGACCAATCTGACATTGCCCATTTAAGGCCAGGCGGCATTGAAAAACTCAATCGTTTGTCTGCAAACCTTTTATCTGCTGGCGAAATGACAGCGCTAAAAATCGTTGGTCATACCGATAGATTAGGCGACGATGATTACAATATGAAGTTATCGCAAGCGCGCGCTGATACCATTCGCCAATACTTGGTTGGCAAGAATATCCCTGCCGAACGCATCTCCGCTTTAGGTGTTGGTGAATCTACACCGCTGGTTGAGTGCAAACAAAATCACCGTGATGAAGTATTGATTCGCTGCCTAGAGCC
>JAZKDM010000072.1:48044-50365 GCA_040387535.1 Pseudomonadota bacterium
GGAATCAGCTCGATAATATGCATATTCGCATTGGCAGTCACCACCTGCGCGGTCATAATCTGCCCCACCACTTCTGGCTTATCCGAATAAACACCGGCGGTTCGCTTAATAAAATCTTTAAGCTTATGCTCAAAGCCTTCATGCAAATCCAGGTTGGCATGTTTGATAAAATCCACTTGGGTGATAATACCAATGACTCTTTGTGCCCTATCTACCACTGGCAACGCTTTGATTTTGTGCGTTCTCAAAAGCGCCCAAGCGTCTTCTAATTCCGTGCCAAATTCAACACTGACCACGTCTTTAGACATGATTTCTGCACAAGTGATTTCGCCAAACCTTCGGCGATAAGCATGCATTTCGGTTTGTTGTAGCAAAACTTGTAAATCATCACGGCTCACATCAATAATTTGATTATATTCTTTCAATACCTCATTCAAATCTTCTGTGGTGAAACCAAAACGCATCTCTGCAGGTATGTTTTTGCGTGAATTGGAAGCATTATTAACAGGATGTGGATAAACACGGCGAGTGGCATTGTTATATATCAGCGCAACCATGAGTAAAATAAAGGAGTTGATTGCCACAGGAAAAATAACAAAGTTATAACCTAGCGATTGGATGGCTGGGCCGCCCAGTACTGCAGATAGTGCGACAGCGCCACTTGGCGGGTGTATGCAACGTAGCGCAAACATGAAGGCAATTGATACGCCTAAAGCTAAGGCAGCGGCAATGGCTATGTCTTTAATTAAAAGCGCAAAAGTAACACCCACTACCGCAGCAATTGTGTTACCGCCAATAATTGACCAAGGTTGCGCCAAGGGGCTGGCTGGCACGGCAAATAATAAAACGGCAGAAGCGCCTATAGGTGCCATTAAAAATGGAAATGCGCTAGAGGTGCCAATAAGGTGATATGTAGCTATACTGGTAAGTATAATACCTAAAAATGCACCAATACAGGCGCGTGACCGCTCTTGAAAATTGACACTGATGGGCTGGGGATAAAACCCTTTTATCCAAGCTACAAATTGAGCCACATGATGACCTTAAATAAATAAGATAATTTTATATGACGCACTATTTTAGTGCAAAATATAATTGCCTTTAAAAAAGCATATTTGATTAAGCTGACTGTTAACGCACAACAACCAACGCTATAAGCATGATGAATGGAAATAAATGATGTCAACAGATGAAACCAGTGCGCGAACCGAACCCACTTCTAAAGCTCTAGACAATAATGCCTTATTACCGTCTAACGACCCCTTGCAAGTAAAAAATGTAGCATTGGTCATCATTACCACTATCGCTGTTATATTTACATTGGAATGGGCGCAAAGTTTTATCATCACCGTTCTGTTGGGTGCGCTATTGGCTTATGCGCTCAATCCCGTTGTAATTGGGCTAGAAAACATCAAGATTAATCGTGGTATTGGTTCAACCATAGTTATTTTGGGCCTGATTGGCAGCATTATCTTTTCAGGCTATGCCTTACGCAATCAAGTGCAATCTATTATCTCCATTCTGCCAGAGGCCGCTGTTAAACTAACTTCTGGCTTTGCCGTGAAGCGCGGCGACCCGCTCACCAATATACAAAAGGTACAAATTGCCGCCACCCAAGTTGAGGCCGCCACTGCCTCTGCCGAAAATAGTGTGACCAGCAAGAAAAAACCAGTGATGCGTGTTGTTTTAGAAGAGCGTAAATTCAAAATCGGCGATTTTCTGTGGCGCGGTTCTCTGGGCATTTTTGGCTTTATTGCAGAAGCCACCACCATGATTTTTCTGGCTTACTTTTTGTTACTTTCGGGTGATACGTTTAAGCGCAAACTGGTTAAAATTACTGGCCCTTCACTCACACGCAAAAAAATCACCGTCAATATTCTGGTTGATATCAGCAGTTCTATTCAGCGCTATATGTTTATGCTGGTGATTACCAATGTGATCGTTGGGCTTTTATCTTGGGTCGCTTTTCTTGCACTGGGTTTAGAAAATGCTGGCGCTTGGGGGGTTGCTGCTGGGTTTATGCATATCGTGCCCTATTTTGGCCCTGTGGTTACCGCCGCAGTGACTGGCATGGCAGCCTATATGCAGTTTGATTCTGTTTTAATGGCGTTGTTAATCGCCAGTGCGTCCATTGTTATCGCCACTATTGTTGGCGTATTTGTCACCACATGGATGACCGGGCGTATCGCCAAAATGAACTCAGCCGCTGTGTTTACATCGCTAATCTTTTTCTCATGGCTTTGGGGCTTGTGGGGTATGTTGCTTGGCATACCAGTGATATTTATTCTTAAAGTCATTTGCGAACATATTGAGCATCTGCA
>JAZKDM010000073.1:0-2781 GCA_040387535.1 Pseudomonadota bacterium
CCAGCATCAATTCACGTTCTATGTATTTTCCGTCATTCAAGTCCAACACTTTGACCACATCAATCAATTTATTGAGTTGCTTGATGATTTGCTCAATCACTTCATCTGAACCAGCTGTCACGATGGTCATGCGTGACAAGGTTGGGTCTTCAGTCACCGCCACAGTGAGCGATTCAATATTGTAGCCACGCGCTGAAAACAATCCTGCCACGCGTGATAACGCGCCAGCTTCGTTTTCCATTAGCAAAGAAATAATATGCTTCATAAAATTAATTAGTCCTCATGCCTTTCTTTATTGTCTTTTTTAAGCACCATGTCGGATAGGCCTTTGCCAGCCGCAATCATCGGGAATACGTTTTCGTCCTGATCGGTAATAAAATCCATAAACACAAATTTATCTTTTTTGGCGAACGCTTCTTTTAATGCGCCTTCAACGTCAGCAGGATTGGTAATTTTCATACCAACGTGGCCATACGATTCTGCCAATTTAACAAAGTCAGGCAGGCTATCCATATACGATTCTGAGTAGCGGTTTTCGTAGAAAAACTCTTGCCACTGACGCACCATGCCCAAGTAACGGTTGTTAAGCATAATGACTTTAATCGGCAAGCCGTATTGCGCACAGGTCGAAAGCTCCTGAATATTCATCTGAATACTACCTTCGCCCGTTACGCAGGCTACTTGTGCATTTTTATCGGCAAATTGGCAACCCATTGCATAAGGCAAGCCTACGCCCATGGTGCCTAAGCCGCCAGAGTTAATCCAGCGGCGTGGTTTATCAAATTTGTAATATTGTGCCGCCCACATTTGGTGTTGACCCACGTCAGAGGTCACATAAGCTTCACCCTTGGTCACTTCCCACAATTTTTCAATCACAAATTGCGGCTTAATTAAAATGTCAGAATTGGTGTAGACCATGGATTTAACGCCACGCCATTCATCAATTTGTTTCCACCACTCACTAATGTCGTTATGGCTATTTTCAGCGGCAAGCAGCTCATTCATTTCACTTAATACAGACTGCACATGTCCAACAATAGGCACGTCTATTTTTACGCGTTTTGAAATGCTAGATGGATCCACATCTATGTGGATAATGGTGCGTTTTTTACTTAAAAAGTCTTTTGGATCGCCAATTACGCGGTCGTCAAAGCGCGCGCCAACGGCAATTAGCACGTCACAGTTTTGCATCGCCATATTTGCTTCGTAGCTGCCGTGCATGCCCAACATGCCAACAAATTGTTTATCTGTAGCAGGGTAGCCGCCTAATCCCATTAAGGTGTTGGTTACTGGGTAATTAAGCGCGCGCGCTAGTTTTACTAATTCATGGCTACCGTCACCCAATACCAAGCCTCCGCCTGTGTAAATCATTGGGCGTTTAGCTTCAAGCAATAACTTGATGGCTTTTTTAATTTGTCCGCTATGACCTTTTAGCACAGGGTTATACGAACGCATCTCTACCGTTTTTGGGTAAACATACTCAGCCAAGTGCGCGGTAATGTCTTTTGGAATATCCACTACAACTGGGCCAGGTCTGCCTGTGGCAGCAATGTAAAACGCTTTTTTGATAGTAGCAGCGATGTCTTTTACATCTTTAACCAAAAAGTTATGCTTTACGCAGGGGCGAGTAACGCCCACCATATCTACTTCTTGGAAAGCGTCTAAACCAATGGCTGGTACCGGCACTTGACCGCTAATGACCACCATCGGAATTGAATCCATATAGGCAGTAGCAATACCCGTTACCGCGTTCGTGGCGCCTGGGCCGCTAGTAACCAAAGCTACGCCAACGGTGCCAGTTGCGCGCGAATACGCATCGGCAGCATGCACAGCGGCTTGCTCATGACGCACTAAAATGTGTTTAAAGCCGTTTTGCTTATAAATTTCATCGTAAATGTGCAGCACTGCGCCACCAGGATAGCCAAATACAAACTTGACTTTTTCCTCGTTTAAGCAGCGAATGACAATCTCTGCGCCTGTAATCGTAGGGTTGGTGCTGATTACATCTTTGTTGGCAGATGTCGAATTACTATTTTGTGAATCCATAAAACCTTGATTTTTTACGATTAAATGATGAACCCTAAACCTTAACCTTTTACGCCAAATTGGTCAAGTTTAGTGCATTGCAATTGTATGATTAATCGCATTGGGAATTGAAATTTGGGGCGGCTAATTTGATTGGGAAATTAAATTAGCCAAACTAAGCTGCTAAATTACTTTGAAAAAATGGCTGGCTTAAGATTCTAGCGGAGGCGCTACCTTCAGCAGCTCTTCAACCGTGGTTAAGCCCGCCGCCACTTTTTCGGCGCCGTTTAGCATAAGTGGCTGCATGCCATCTTGATAAGCCATATTTCTTAGCATGGGTAAATCGGTATCAGCGCTAATCATCTTGCGCAATTTTGGTGTGATAGTGAGCATTTCATAGATACCGCTGCGGCCACGGTAGCCTGTGTTGCGGCATTCAATGCAGCCAACGGCTTTCATGCAGGTGGTAGGTTTAGCTGCTTTAAATGGGTAGGTGATGGATTTCCACTCTTCATCTGTAATGTCGTGCGGTGCTTTGCAAGCGGCGCATAAAGTGCGCACTAAGCGCTGGCCCATAATTCCCAGCACAGTAGAATGAATTAAATAAGGTGCAACGCCTAAATCTAAAAGCCGCGTAACGGCAGCTGGTGCATCGTTTGTGTGCAAGGTGGATAGCACCAAATGGCCTGTTAAAGCGGCTTGAATCGCCATATCGGCGGTTTCAATATCGCGAATTTCGCCCACCATAATAATGTC
>JAZKDM010000073.1:2881-5796 GCA_040387535.1 Pseudomonadota bacterium
TCCATACGGCCTAGTAGTTTAATGCGGCTAGTAATGGCATTCATAATATTGCTAGGCAATTGATACACTTGATGCAATACGCCATCGATTCTAAAGCGCATCATGCCCATGTTGCGGCGCGGCTCTAGGTGAATATCGCTGGCGCGCTGTTCAAACGCGTATTTAAATAGCCAATCCACAATATTCACCACATGTTGCTCATTGGCATCTAGGTTTTTATCTTTGCCTAGCTCTACCAGTTGCTCAAAGTTTTGCACACCAACAATTTGGCCAGCCTTAGCTACGTTGGCTTGATTAATCGAGCTGGCAAGGCTGTAAATTTCAGGTAGATAACGGTTAATTTCTAGCGGGTTAGCAAATACCAGCTTAATGCGCATATTTAAAATACGCTCTAAATCGGGTATCCAATCCAGCTGATACGGCTCAGAGGTGGCGACTGTTGCTTCATCGCCTTGTACCGATATTGGCATGATTCTCAATCGCTCGGCATATGCTTTAGAGACGATTTGCGCGGCAGAACTAAAATCGAGTTTAAGTGGGTCGATGTGATAGAAATCCAGCCCTGTTTGTATGGCCAGCCAGCGGCTTAAATAATCTACCGATAACAATTTGTGTGGCGGGCGCAAATCTTTCCACTTTTGTTCACCAATTACCACTACTGGGTGCAGATTGGAGCTATCAAGCTGACGGTCTTTATACAGTTTTTCGGCTTGCGCTTTGTCTAGTCGGCCATCGTTAACCAGCATGCGTAACACATCGCCCAAGCTTAACTTGGATTTGCCGCCTGTTTTTGAGACTCCAGCAGGTTTGCTAATTGCATGCCCTGTTTGCCTAGCAATGCTTGCGGCGTTTGGTAGGGTGGGGTTGGTGACCGTATCTGGTGATTTAGACATTCATTACTTTATTTTAAAAGGCTTAACGATTATTTTATACCTATATATCAATACTCAAATATCAATACTTAAGTATAAATACACATTATTTGATTCTTAATGATAAATCAATGGCGCGAATGTTTTTTGTGAGGCTGCCAATTGAAATGCGGTTAACGCCTGTTAAGGCGATGGCGCGTGCTGAGCTTAAATCAACGCCGCCAGAGGCTTCGAGTTGCGCGCGGCCTGCATATTGCTCTACATTGAATTGCACCGCTTTTTTCATTTCAAGTAGACCAAAATTATCCAGCAAAATACTGGTGGCGCCTGCATCCAATGCTTGTTTTAATTGTTCTAAGTTTTCCACTTCAATTTGCGTGCTAATGTTTGGATAGGCTTTAAACGCATGCTCAAGCGCGGCGGAAATGCTACCTGCCGCGGCAATATGATTTTCTTTAATTAAAATTCCATCGTATAAGCCTAGACGTTGATTAGCGCCACCACCAACTGTTACGGCATATTTTTGCGTTAATCTTAGGCTTGGAATGGTTTTTCGCGTATCCAATATTTGCGCTTTAGTGCCAGAAACTGCCATCACAAATTTACGCGTTTGCGTGGCAACGGCTGACATCAGCTGCAAAAAATTAAGCGCACAACGCTCCGCCGTTAATAGGGCGCGTGCATTACCTGTAATTTCGCATAACAATTGGTTAGCCGAAATTTTTTCGCCTTCGTTCACCAGCCATTTAATTTTGACATCGGCATCCATGGTTTTAAAGCAAGCATTTGCCCAATCAATGCCGCAAATCACGGCATCTTCACGCGTAATAATACTGGCTTGTGCCATATTGGTGGCGGGGATTAGCGTTGCCGTTAAATCGCTGGCGCCAATATCTTCCTCAAGGGCGCGCTTGATATCTTGCTCAATTAATGCGTTAAATGCGCTTGATCCGCGCGGATAATGTTGTGTAAATAGAGGTGTTAGCATAAATCTATTATAATGCAAATTAATTACTAATCTGCTTTCCTCTTTTTAATACGAAACCCATTTAAAATAAAACCAATATGAAGCTTTTATACACCCCAAATAGTCCTTACGCGCGCAAAGTGCGTATTGTTGCGCTTGAAAAGCATATTGATGTTGAGTTGCAAGAAGTGGCGCTGGCAGACCCAGATTGCCCGGTCAAAAATTATAACCCGCTGGGTAAAGTGCCAGTGTTGGTTTTAGCTGATAATGACAGCGTATATGACTCAAAAGTGATTGTGGAGTATTTAGACAATCGCGCGCCAGGTACACATTTGATTCCGCAAGATAGCACTAGCAAAATGATCACTCGCCGCTGGGAGGCTTTGTCTGATGGTGTTTGTGATGCGGCAGTTGCTGCCATGCTAGAAAGTCGTCGTGAGCCAGCGCAACAATCCCAAGCCAACATTGACAAGCAATTAGCCAAAGTGCTGCTGGGTTTAGAGGTGCTTAATTTGGATATTACCAAGAAAAAATGGTGTGTAAACGAGACATTTAGCTTGGCGGATATTGCCTTGGGTTGCATGTTGGGTTACATCGATTTGCGATTTAAGCATTTGCAGTGGCAAGATAAGTTTCCTAACCTAGCCAAGCATTACAGCGTTTTAATTAAACGACCTAGCTTTAAACAAACCATGCCAGTTGCTTAAGCAATGTGCTGCAAAATTTAAAAAAGGCTCAACGTAATGTTGAGCCTTTTTTGCATTAACTCCAGCTTAATTTGACTTAAGCTTAGTTTAATCCCAGCTCAAAGCGCCACCTGTCTGGTATTCGGTGACGCGCGTTTCAAAGAAATTCTTTTCTTTCTTTAAATCCATCATTTCACTCATCCACGGGAATGGATTGGTCGCGCCCGGATACAGCACATCCAAGCCAATTTGCGTGCAACGACGGTTGGCGATAAAGCGCAAATACTCTTTAAACATCGTTGCGTTTAAACCCAACACGCCGCGTGGCATGGTGGCTTCAGCGTATTGATATTCCAATTCCACGCCATGTTGAATTAAGCCTTTGATTTC
>JAZKDM010000073.1:5896-35308 GCA_040387535.1 Pseudomonadota bacterium
AATTGCAGTGCATGGATTCGTCACGCAAAATATATTGATACTGCTCTGCCGCGCCCTGCATCTTATTTTGGCGACCAAGCGCCAAAATCTGCACAAAGCCCACATAGAAAAACAAGCCTTCCATGATGCAGGCAAACACAATCAAAGAGCGTAGTAACTGTTGATCCGCTTCTGGCGTGCCAGTTTTAAAGTCTGGGTCGGTTAGGATATTGATAAAGGGAATTAAAAAATCATCCTTAGCTTTAATGCTGGCCACTTCCTGATAGGCATTAAATACCTCAGATTCATCCAAGCCCAAACTTTCCACAATATATTGATAGGCATGAGTATGAATTGCCTCCTCAAAACCTTGGCGCAGCAAATATTGGCGGCACTCTGGCGCCGTAATATGGCGGTATGTACCCAGCACGATATTGTTTGCTGCCAATGAATCCGCCGTGGTAAAAAAGCCTAAGTTGCGCTTTACAATCAAACGCTCATCATCAGTCAATGCAGTGCTGTCTTTCCACTGCGCGATATCGCGGCTCATTGATACCTCTTGCGGCATCCAATGGTTGGCGCAGCCAGCCAAATACTTATCCCATGCCCAGTGATATTTGAATGGCACCAGTTGATTTACATCGGTTTGGCCATTAATCATGCGCTTGTCTGAGGCGTTTACACGGCCTGAGATGGAGGGTTGATTAGCTGCTGTCGATACGGGCTTGGCTTCGGCTACTACTGCCAGTTTTGGTGCAGCTGGCTCTACGTAAACTTCATCTTCAAATGAAAGCATGTTTTTCCTTTAATTCTTTCGATTTAAAAAACCTTACTTAACACCGTCATTTCCGCGAAAGCGGGAATCCAAGTTGAATTTAAAAATGCTTGATATTCAAACGATTAAGATTATTCAGCTATTGTTAAAATGGATTCCCGCTTTCGCGGGAATGACGAATTGAGAAGTTTTATATTATTGGCAAGATTCGCACTCTGGGTTATCAATGCTACACATTTTGGGCGCTTCTTCAGGTGAATTGCTGCCAGCCGAAACCGCATTCAATTCACCGCCAGTACCTGTCGATTTCTCAGCCGCTGTTGCGCCTAGTGAGCGTAGGTAGTAAGTGGTTTTTAAACCACGTTGCCAAGCTAGCAAATAGGTATCGTTGAGTTTTTTGCCAGAAGGTACAGCAAAATACAGGTTCAGTGATTGTGCCTGATCAATCCATTTCTGGCGTCGGGCAGCTGCTTCAATCAGCCATGTTGGGTCAACATCGAAGGCGGTGGCATAAAGCTGTTTTAAGTCGGCTGGTATGCGGTCGATTTTCTGCAGTGAGCCATCGAAATATTTCAAGTCAGACACCATCACGGTATCCCATAAACCGCGTGCTTTCAGGTCGATCACCAATTGTTCGTTCACAATTGTGAATTCGCCAGACAGGTTAGATTTAACGTATAGGTTTTGGTACTCAGGCTCAATGCTGGCGGATACACCTACAATATTCGATATCGTCGCAGTTGGCGCAATCGCCACGCAATTAGAGTTGCGCATGCCGACTTTTTGAATGCGCGTTCTCAATGCATCCCAATCCAACGTTTTACTTCTATCCACTTCTACATTGCCGCCACGTTCAGATAGCAACAAGTCTAATGTATCTAAGGGCAAAATACCTTGATCCCACAAGCTACCTTTAAAGCTGGAGTAGGGGCCGCGTTCTTCAGCCAATACAGTAGAAGCATAGTAGGCGTTGTAACAAACTGCTTCCATAGCGCGGTCAGCAAATTCCACTGCTTCCATACTGGCGTAAGGTATACGCATCGCATGTAAACAATTCTGGAAGCCCATAATGCCCATGCCCACTGGGCGATGGCGCGTATTGGCATTACGCGCTTTGCCAACAGGGTAGAAATTAATATCCACCACGTTATCTAACATGCGCATGCCCACTTTGATGGTGGCTTGTAATTTGTCGTTATCTAGCACTAACTTGCCATTAACTTCGGTTAAATGTTGCAATAAGTTCACAGAACCTAAGTTGCAAACGGCGATTTCACTGTCTGAAGTATTGAGTGTGATTTCTGTACAAAGGTTTGAACTATGTACCACGCCCACATGTTGCTGTGGCGAACGAATATTGCATGGGTCTTTAAAAGTTATCCATGGATGGCCAGTTTCAAACAGCATCGAAAGCATCTTGCGCCACATTTGCAGGGCAGGGATTTTCTTGAATAGCTTGATTTCACCGTTGTCAGCACGGCGCTCATATTCCACATAGGCAGTCTCAAATGCTTTGCCGTATTTATCATGCAAATCAGGCACATCAGAGGGTGAAAACAATGTCCAATCGCCAGCCTCAGTCACACGACGCATAAATAAGTCGGGAATCCAGTGTGCCGTATTCATGTCGTGCGTGCGGCGGCGGTCGTCACCGGTGTTTTTGCGTAAATCCAAAAACTCTTCAATGTCTAAATGCCAGGTTTCCAGATAGCCGCAAACGGCGCCTTTGCGTTTGCCGCCTTGATTAACGGCTACAGCCGTGTCATTCACCACTTTCAGGAATGGAATCACACCCTGGCTCTTACCGTTAGTCCCTTTGATGCGTGCGCCTAGTGAGCGCACTGGCGTCCAATCGTTGCCTAGGCCGCCTGCGTATTTTTGCAGAAGGGCGTTTTCTTTAATGCCTTGGTATATGCCTTCAAGATCGTCGTTGACTGTCGTGAGGTAGCAACTTGATAGTTGTGAATGCAAAGTACCGGCGTTGAATAAGGTCGGCGTTGAGCTCATAAAATCAAAGCTGCTCAACACATTGTAAAACTCGATTGCACGCGCTTCGCGATCAATCTCGTTAATCGCCAAGCCCATCGCTACACGCATAAAGAAGATTTGCGGTAGCTCAATACGGCGCTCTTCAATATGTAAAAAGTAGCGGTCGTATAAAGTTTGAATGCCTAGATAGCCGAATTGAAAATCACGCTCTTTATTGAGTGCGGCTGCTAGTTTGTTTAAGTCAAATTGGGCTAAGCGCTGATCTAGTAGTTCTGCGGATATACCTGTTTTGATATAACGTGGAAAATACTCAACGTAATGCCCGTCCATATCCGCATGGCTGACGCGCTCGCCCAATACTTCCGCACGTACCAAATCTAACTGCAAGCGTGCCGTTACATAGTTGTAGGCTGGCTCCGTTTCAATCAGGCTGCGGGCAGATAAAATCAGGGCTTTATAAACTTCGGTAAATGGAATGCCATCGTATAAATCACGCACAGCTTGCTCTACCACTAAACTTGGGCTGACTGCATCTCCTAAATTCAAACAGGCTTCAGCCACCATTTTGTTGAGTTCCGCAATATTAAGCGGTGTTAATTTGCCGTCAATATTAACATTCAGCGTGTGTACAGGTTCAGTTGTAGTCGTTTTTTCAGCCGCACGTTCTGCATTGCGTTTTTCACGGTAAAGCACGTAGGCACGCGCTACATCGTGATTGCCATTACGCATCAGCGCTAATTCAACCTGGTCTTGAATATCTTCAATATGAATGGATCCGCCAGCAGGTAAGCGGCGCATTAATGCGTTATTCACTAAATGGCTTAAGATAGCCACTTGGTCGCGCACGCGCGCAGAAGCGACACTTTGGTTGCCCTCTACCGCTAAAAATGCTTTGGTAATGGCAATAGCGATTTTGTCTAAATTAAACTCAACAGCAGCGCCGTTACGGCGAATAACTTGTAGAGTTGGCAACGATACATCGCTAACAGATGGTCGAATATCATCCATGTGAATTTCCCTTTTAATAAAGGGCAGGTACGCTTTATATTGCTCTAAATTGAATAAAACTTAGAATAAATACTTAGAGCAAACAAAGACCAGCAAGAGAAGTGGCGTTGATAAAAACGCACTTCCATCTGCCGAGGACACCCCGCCTCAAACGTTATAAAAATAGTTTTGCGCCTTAATTCAAAGGCGCAAAAAAGTCACACGGCAGGTCTCCTGGCTTTCAGGTCATCATTATTTCGTTAGCCTTCCCAAGTTGATGTTTAAACATCTTGTCAGTGGCAAATAAGCACAAAATAACTCGCTGATTACAGTTGCGGGGGCAGCTCTGGCATTGCTATTTAAGTCAATTAAACAGCGCACCATATTCCCTTTTATCTTACATTTTGATTAAAACATAAGAACCGTGTCACAACACTATAACGCAATATAAAGCGAAAGTTCAACATAAAAACACTATATATTGATAATATTTTCTATATCTATGTTTTATAAAGGTTTTATAAAGACTTTTAATTAAGCCAATTGCACCCGCAATTTTTTAGCCACAGTCACCATATTTTGCAAAGCCAGTTTCGTTTCATCCCAACCACGCGTTTTTAAGCCGCAATCGGGGTTAATCCACAAACGCTCTACTGGAATCACTTCAATGGCGCGTTTGACTAGTTTTTCCATAGCCTCAATGCTTGGCACACGTGGCGAATGAATATCATAAACGCCAGGGCCAATCTCATTTGGATATGAAAACTCACCAAAACCATCCAGCAATTCCATGGCAGAACGCGATGTTTCAATGGTAATCACATCGGCATCCATGGCAGCAATCGCTGGCAAAATATCGTTGAATTCGGCATAACACATATGCGTGTGAATTTGCGTATCGTCGCGCGCTACGCTGGCTGATAGCTTGAATGCGCGCACAGCCCAAGCCAAATAATTTGCCCAAGCCGATTTTTGTAATGGTAAGCCTTCACGTAAGGCGGGTTCATCAATCTGGATAATCACGATACCTGCATTTTGCAAATCTTCCACTTCATCACGTATCGCTAATGCCAGTTGCAAAGCAGTGCTTTCGCGTGTTTGGTCATCGCGCACAAAAGACCATTGCAGCATGGTAATAGGGCCTGTCAGCATGCCTTTTACGGGAAGTTTCGACAGGGATTGTGCAAAACGTGCCGTATCAACTGTCATTGGGTTTGGTCTGTGCACATCGCCATAAATAACAGGCGGCTTGACGCAGCGCGAACCATAGCTTTGCACCCAGCCATTTTGCGTAAACACATAACCTGCCAATTGCTCACCAAAGAATTCCACCATGTCATTGCGTTCGGCTTCGCCATGCACCAATACATCCAGGTCAATTTCTTCTTGCTGGTGGATAGCATAAGCAATATGCGACTCCATATCGGCATCATATTTGTCTTGGCTGATTTCACCTTTTTTAAAGGAGGCACGGCTGGCGCGGATATCAGGCGTTTGCGGGAAAGAGCCGATGGTTGTGGTAGGCAACAAAGGTAAATTTAAGCGTGATTTTTGAACAATTTGGCGAATATTAAATGCGCTTTCGCGGTTTTCGTTTACGTTAACCAGGCCTCTGATACGTTCTTTCACATCGATATTGTGAACGCGCAATGAATGATGGCGCGCACTAATTGCCGCGCGTGAAATCGCCAATTCATTTGCGACAGAATCAGCGCCAACATTTAACGCTTTGGTCATAATGCGCAATTCATTTAGTTTTTCATCGGCAAATGCTAACCAGGATTTAATCTCCGCATCTAAATGGACTTCATGCGCTAATGTAACCGGTGTGTGCAGCAAAGAGCAGCTAGGTGCAAGCCATAAGCGCTCACCCAACCTTTGTACCCATGGCTCTAAAAGTGCCAGCGCTTTATCCAAATCGGTACGCCAGATATTGCGGCCATCGATGACGCCAGCCGATAATACCCAATAGCTAGGAATAGCATTAACCCACGGCCCCAATTGCTCTGGTGCGCGTACGCAATCGATATGGATGCCATCAACTGGTAGTTGCGTAATAAAGCCTTGATAACGCGATACATTAGCAAAATACGTCGTTAGCAATAATTTTGGGCGTTGCGTACGAAAATGCGCATACGCGCGTTCAAACGCTTTTAGCCAGGCATCATCAAGATCCACCGCAAAAATCGGTTCGTCAATCTGCAGCCATTCAATTTTTTTGGCATGCAGCTCTTGCAGTAAATAAGCATACTGCTCCGCCAGGCTATCTAAGAAGTCTAATTTATTAACACCACGCGCCTTGCTTAAATATAAAAAGCTTACTGGGCCAAGTAGCACGGGCTTCACGTTTTTTGAGCGCGCTAAAGCTTCATCGAGCTGGCTTAAAAAATCATGCGCATTAATTGAAAACTGCGTATCTTCGTTTAATTCAGGCACTATGTAATGATAGTTGGTGTCCAGCCATTTGGTCATTTCCATTGCAGGCTGCTCTAAATTACCGCGTGCCAGTGAAAAATAGGCGTTTTCGGCAGCAATACTCTTTTCACCAAAAGGTAATTTGGTAAAGCGTTTTGGTTGTGCGCCAAATAGAACGGTGTGATCCAGCACATGGTCATATAGCGAAAAATCATTGCTGGTGATAAAGGCTAAATCGGCATCCTGCTGTTTTTGCCAATGCGTTTTACGCAATTCTGCGGCCGTTTTTTGTAAATGCTCAGATGCCGTTTCTTTGCGCCAAAATGATTCCAGCGCAAATTTCAATTCACGTTTTGCGCCTACGCGTGGATAACCCAAGACATGGGCTTTAATGTTTTTTGTTGTCATTTTAATACCTTCAATCTATACAAGGCATGCATTCTGTAACGACAAATTAATTTAATAAAGCGAAAGTTTTTGTGATAAATTTGAATTAAATTCATATTGGTAAATGCGTATGCTAGAAATCCGTCACCTAAAATCACTAAAAGCCATTGCAGAAACCAGCAAACTTGGCTTGGCCGCTGAGCGTGTTTTTTTAACCCAATCGGCGCTATCGCATCAAATACGTGCCTTAGAAGCGCACTACGACATCACACTTTTTCAGCGTAGCGCGCAAGGTTTGCGCTTTACGCCTGCCGGGCAGCGCTTGCTGGATTTAGCCAATGAATTGCTACCTTTAATTGATAAAGCAGAGCGTGATTTGATTCGCCTGAAAAGCGATCAATCAGGTGAGCTTAGAATTGTTTTAGAGTGCCATACCTGTTTTGATTGGCTAACCCCAGTGATGGACGCGTTTAGGCGTGCTTGGCCAGAGGTGGAAATTGATTTAGTCGCTGGATTTCACAGCGACCCTTGGCATTTACTGCACGCAGGCAAGGCCGATGTGGTGATTGGCGGGTTGCCGAATAAGCTGGATAATTTAGAGCATTTGCCCTTATTCAAATTTGAAATTATGGCCGTGTTACCTATCGACCACGCATTGCGCAATAAAACAAGACTATTGGCAGAGCATTTTAGCGGGGAGACGCTGATTACCTACCCAGTGCCAGAAGAACGTATTGATGTAATTCGCCAAGTATTAACGCCTGCGAATATTCAATTTAATCGCCGCACTGCAGAGCTAACCATTGCCATTATGCAACTTGTTGCCAGCCGCCGCGGTTTGGCCGCCTTGCCTAATTGGGGAATTCAAAGCTATGTAGAGCATGATTATGTAATAGCCAAGCCGATTGGCACCAAAGGCCTGTGGTCTGAGTTGCATGCAATCGGCACCAATGAAATGATGGCGCGCCCCTATGCCAAAGACTTGGCGCGCATCATTCGTGATGTGTGTGCAGAAAAACTAAGTGGTATTAAATTGCTTTAAAACTAACGCAATCATGCCACACAACTTTGAATTAAATCGCGGTGATGATAATGCCACCGAACTTTTGAGTTATATGGCGGCGGTGATAATGCCACCGCCTAGGCAAACATTGCTTTCATAAACCACAGCCGATTGCCCGGGCGTAATCGCCCATTGTTTTTGGCCAAATTTAACCGTTACCTCTTCACTATTTAATGCGTCAATTTCGCAAGGCGCATCGGGCTGGCGATAGCGCGTTTTGGCGGCGTAAACCCAGTTAGTGATGGGTTCTTCGTTATCTATCCATGTTAATTGGCTGGCTTTTAAACCATCGTTTAATAACATAGGATGCTCATGACCTTGCACCACGATTAACTCGTTTTTTACCATATCTTTTGCCGCCACAAACCACGGTTCGCCATTGCTATCGCGGCTACCGCCAATTTTTAAACCCTGGCGCTGGCCTAGCGTGTAATACATCAAACCATCATGCTGGCCAACCAATTTGCCTTCGGCATTCTTAATATCACCCGGTTTTTTGGGTAAATAGCGTTGTAAAAATTCTTGAAAAGGCCGCTCGCCAATAAAACAAATGCCAGTCGAATCTTTCTTTTCAGCGTTTATTAAACCTGCTTGACGTGCAATCTCACGCACTTCGGTTTTTAGATATTTGCCCAATGGGAATAAGGTTTTACTTAATTGCGCCTGATTTAAGCGATATAAAAAGTAGCTTTGGTCTTTGCTACCATCATCGGCCTTCATAAGTTGAAATAAGCCGGGTTTAAGCGGGTTTTCGCGCACTTGTGCGTAATGGCCGGTGGCGATTACATCTGCACCCAAGCTCATGGCATGGTCTAAAAATGCCCTGAATTTAATTTCCGCGTTGCATAAAATATCTGGGTTTGGCGTGCGGCCGGCTTCGTATTCGCTTAAAAAGTTGGCAAACACGCGGTCTTTGTATTCAGCACTAAAATTCACCGCCTCAATATCAATACCAATCTTGTCTGCAATTGAAACCGCGTCGATTAAATCTTGCTTGGATGAGCAGTATTCATCATTGTCGTCGTCTTCCCAGTTTTTCATGAAAAGGCCAACCACGTCATAACCTTGCTGCTTTAATAACAGCGCAGTGACGGATGAATCGACGCCACCAGATAAACCAACTACAACCCTTTTTTTACTCATAAAATTTAAACCTTGTCGTCATACTTAATTTACCCCTTCCCCCTCAAGGAGGAGGGGATATCTACTATAAGTTAGTAATCACTTCTAGCGGATAGCTCTTTCCGCTTAAATAATCTTCAATACAGGTTAATACTTGTGGGCTGCGCATCAGCGCCGCTTTTTCGCGGATTTCGTCTATGGTCATCCATACAGCGCGAATGATGCCATCATCTAATTCTTGGTTTTCATAGTGCACACCAACATCACCAATAAAGGCAAAACGCAGATAAGTGGTGTCATTATGCGGGTGTTTCCAATGGTAAACGCCAAGTAAAGCGGTGGGCGTAAAATCATAGGCTGATTCTTCTAAGGTTTCGCGAATCACCGCTTGCAATAAAGTTTCGTTATCTTCCAGATGGCCTGCAGGCTGGTTAAAACGGTTTCCTCTGTCAGTGGTTTCTTCTACCAACAGAAATTTGCCGTTTTGTTCAATAATAGCGGCCACTGTTGAGTTGGGCTTAAATTGTTGTTTTTTCACAAGATTGCTTTGTTTTAATTAGACGACTATTTTACCTAAAAATACTCAATTGGTCGCTAGCTGCTTGCCAGTTGTGGAAATAAGCCCGTTAAGCCGTGCGCAATAAATTCAACCGCCATGGCCGCCAAAATAAGACCCATCAAGCGTGTAATGATATTGATGCCAATTGTGCCAAGCCTTTGCGTGATGTTGTCGGATAATTTAAGTACCAGCCAAATTACGGTAGAAACCAGCAAAACAGGGATTAATAATGAGAGGTGTCCAAAGAAACTAGGTTGTTGTTGCGCACTCAAAATCATGCTGGAAATCGCACCGGGCCCTGCCAGCAAGGGAATGCTCAGTGGCACAATAGCAATCACTTCGCGCTCTGCCATGCTTTGTGCTTCTTCAGCTGTTTGACGGGTGCCGCCTTGTTTTCCGTGCATCATAGAGATGGAAATCAACATAATTAAAATGCCGCCACCCACTTGAAACGACGGGATAGAAATGCCAAAAAAACTTAACATGCCATCACCAATAAACGCTGCTAGGCTTAATACAATAAAGACAGTCACAGCTACGGTGCGCGCGGTTCTGGCGCGATCTGGCATACTCCAGCCATCGGTTGCGCTGATAAAAATGGGCAAGCTGCCAATCGGGTTCACAATAGCCAGTAGCGCAATGGTGATTTTGAGTAGGTAGCTAAAGTCTTGATTAAGTAAATCCATGAATTTCACTCATAATTGACAGGTTAAGGTTTGTAAACAGGTTAGGCTTTGTTAGTATGGTTTTAAATAAATTGATAGTAAACAATTAAGAACAATTAAATGCAGATGAATCTTCAAAAAATCATATTAGCTTCACAAAGTCCGCGCCGTGTGGCAATTTTAAAGCAAATGGGTATTGATTGCGTAGTAATGCCAGCCGACATTGATGAATCGCAACTGGCTAATGAAATGCCAACCGATTATGTGTTGCGCTTAGCCAAACATAAGGCGCTAACTGTTCAAACAAAATTAAATGGACAGCATGCTGAATTACCCATTTTGGCAGCCGATACCACAGTGGCACTGGGAGATACCATATTTGGTAAGCCAGAAAACGCCGCCGATGCAATACAAATGCTGAAAAAGTTATCTGGAACTCAACACCAAGTGCATACGGCGGTGGCGGCGATATTTAATCAGCAAATTGAGTTGGCGCTAAACACTACATTGGTGGAGATGATGCCGCTTAGCGATGCTATGATAGAGGCGTATATCGCCACCAATGAACATGCTGATAAGGCAGGTAGTTACGCCATACAGGGTTTGGCGGGTAATTGGATTAAACGTATTGATGGTAGCTATTCAGGCGTGATGGGTTTGCCTGTGCATGAAACCGCTATGTTGCTTAAAAAATTAGGCTTTTGAAGATAACTGTTTAAATAAGAAAACTTTAAATAAGAAAACAAGGCTAGCAAATTGGGACAAGAGATTTTAATTAACGTAACGCCACAAGAAACACGCGTTGCCGTGCTAGAGCAGGGCATTGCGCAAGAGCTGCATATTGAGCGCAGTTCTTCGCTGGGTATTGTGGGTAATGTGTATCGTGGCAAAGTGTGCCGTGTGTTGCCTGGCATGCAATCGGCCTTTGTCGAAATCGGTTTGCAACGCGCCGCATTTTTGCACGTGGCGGATATTATGGAATGTCATATTGACGGTGAGCCGCCAACTGAACGCTTGATTCAGGATGTGTTGCGCGAAGGCCAATCCATTATTGTGCAAGTGATTAAAGAACCCATTGGCACCAAAGGCGCACGCTTGACCACCGAAGTGAGCATTGCAGGGCGCTTTCTAGTATTTTTACCGCATCAAGATCATATTGGCGTTTCTCAGCGCATTGAGGATGAAGAAGAGCGCGAAATGCTGCGCAACCGTTTGCTAGGCTTGTTGCCAGAAAAACGTTCTGGCGGCTTTATTATTCGTACTATGTCAGAAACAGCCAGTGATGCAGAGCTGTTAGCCGATATTGATTACTTACAAAAGGTTTGGGCGAAAATTCAAGTAGATAGCCAGTCTGCAGGTGAGCGCTCATTGGTTTTTTATGATTTAAGCCTGCCACGTCGCATTTTGCGGGATGTGGTGAATGACGAAACGGTGAGTATTCGAGTTGATTCAAAAGAGACGTACGCACAGCTAAAAGAGTTTGCTGATTTGTATGTTTCAAAAGCGGTAAAGCCACTTTATCACTACCAAGGTGAGCGGCCGATTTTTGATTTTTATAGTATTGAAATTGAAATCACGCGCGCGCTGGCGCGTAAAGTGGATTTAAAATCAGGCGGTTATTTGATTTTTGATCAAACCGAAGCTTTGACCACGGTTGATGTAAATACGGGAAGCTTTGTTAGCGGTAAAAACCTCTCGGATACCATTTATAAAACCAATTTAGAAGCCGTGCAATGTCTTGCGCGCCAGTTGAGATTACGTAATTTAGGCGGCATTATCATCATCGATTTTATCGATATGGATACGGACACCCAGCGTGAAACCGTGCTGGAAGAGCTTAAAAAAGCCGTTAGCATTGACCGTGCGCGCATCAGTGTTAATGGATTTACCTCGCTTGGCCTAGTGGAAATGACACGCAAACGCACCAGAGAAAGTTTGGCGCATTTGCTATGCGAGCCCTGCGATGTATGCCAAGGCCGTGGTGAGCACAAAACGGCGCAAACCATTTGCTACGAAATTATGCGCGAATTACTACGAGAATCGAAACAATTTAACGCTAGTGAGTTTAAAGTGATTGCCTGCACGCAGGTGATTGATATGTTGCTGGATGAAGAATCGCAAAGCTTGGCGAATCTATCGGATTTTATTAAAAAACGCGTGACCTTACAGCCTGATAGCCAGTACGCCAAAGAAGCGTTTGATATTATCTGGATTTAAATTTATAAAACGAAATATATTAAATTGAGCTTTTAAAGCACGGTTGTAGAAGCCGCGTTTAAAAAGGGCATAGGTGCCATTTGAAGGGTTTTCTCAAGTGGCGCGTTATTTTTTTCTGTCTTGTTGGATTTAATTGCGGGTTTTACTGTTTTAATCAGTTGCAACAACATCAAATCTAAATTTTGCCCTTGTTTTAGCATGGCTGCATATTCTCTTTCAACCAACGCTAGTTGATTATCTAGCGTTTCTGCACTGATTTTGGCTTGCATCAAGTTTTTAGTGCGCTGGTCCAAACTGGCCTTGCGTTCTGCCATTTGATTTTTTAGCGTAATCAACACATTTTGTAGCCAATATTTACAATCCCTTTCGGCTTGGGAGAAAATGGCGCGTGTTTGTGTACCTAGCCCCAAGTAGAATTTGCGTACTAAAAAGTGTTTTTCAGTGAGCACATTAATAGGGTCGGTACAAAAGTCATTGGTGATTTTTTCTAGTGCGCGCATATTCTTTATAAAGTTAGACATATCCAGCGGAGGCGGATTAAATGCCTCAAAGCCATGTTTGGAATGAAAAGCTTGATAAATATTATTGGCTAGTTTGATGATGTCATTGCTTTCTGTTGAAACATGGGCCGCTAATTCGTTTGCATGCTTCATCAGATTGCGCATGCCTCTATTAAGGCCCACTGTGGTCCAGCTATCACCAATTTCTTGGCGGCTAGATGCCAAAGTGGTTTCTAAATAGGCTTGGCTTAAATGCCGCAACAGTTTATTGCTGATGAGGTTGATATTATCGTTTGCATTATTAAAAGTGGGAATAGACAATTCATACCGTTTTCTATCGGTAACCACTTGCGCCAAAATATATTTAGAGGCATCCATATTTTGGCCTCTCAAACTACGCAGTTCATCGGCTTGCGCGCGCAAGCTATTAATATGTTGCTGTATTATTTTGCGCGAAGCCTTGATCATTTCGCTACATTCGCTGGCAATGGTGCGGCCTAAAATTTCATGCTTTGCTTGCACCATTTGGTTACCCAATACGGTTTCCAGCTCAATAATGCCGCTTTGTTTAAGCAAATCATCATTGTTTTTAATTTTAGCCACCAACGCTTTTTGCGCAGAAATCGCAAACACGCTATCAGGCGAAACACCTAGTTGATGCGCCGTAACATTAATTTGCTTGGCAATTTCATTCGCAACGTCTTGCGCTGGCTTTAGTGCATCCCACAACATATCAATTTTGTTTAGCAGCACCAATTTATACTTGGTGCGGCCTTTGATAAAGTTATTCCAAATCTGCATATCCGAGTGCGTAATGCCAGTATCGGTTGCCGTTAAAAATAATACAGCATGGGCATTGGGGATAATGTTAAGGGTTAATTCAGGCTCTGCGCCCAATGTATTTAAGCCAGGCGTATCAATTACTACTAATCCACTCTTAAGCATTGGATGCGGATAATTAATAATCGCATGCCGCCAAAGGGGTATTTTAAGCATGCCTTGTGCTTCAATTTCTTGCGCCATGCTGATATCTTGCGGGTTAAATAGCCCTAGCGCTTCAGCCTCAGTTTGGCTCACCTCTTTTTGCTCAATTAACTTAAGCAGCACCGTCTGCATTTCATCTGGCGAATCGATATTTAGCCTAAATTTTTGCCATGCGTTTGGCGTGGATTTTAGATAAGTCAGCGAGTCATCGCTGGCACGCGTATCGATTGGCAATAACTTAATGCAAGGCTCTTCGCTGGCATCCCAAGAAATTTCAGTGGGGCACATGGTGGTGCGGCCTGGCTCGCTGGGCAACAAACGTTGATTAAAATCGGCAAAAAATAAGGCGTTAATCAATTCGGTTTTGCCACGCGAAAACTCTGCCAAAAACGCCAACACCAGTTGGTCGCGTTTTAACATTTCTAAAATATCGTAAAGCCGCAACTCTTGAACAGCATCGCTATATTGGCTTTTTGCTAACCAATCGCGATAATCTGCAATGGTTTGTGTAAGCGTGCTACGCCATTGTTGGTACTCTTGAACTTTGGCTTCTAAGGCTTGCGTAATCATGCGGATATTATAAAGACTAAGTCAAAGCCCAAGCTGTTTGTGAAGACGACGAACTGTAAACATTTATTATACCTGCCATCGTTAAGTCACTAATTTCCATATGTTTTAGCCTATTTAAAATAGCGCCAACAGTTGCATTTCTAGGGTTTTAAACACCGAAATATTCACCATTTGCAGCAAAATTAAGGCAACCAAGGGCGAAAAATCCAAACCATTTGTGCTGGGGATGAAACGGCGGATTGGGCTTAAAATAGGTCTAGTTAAGGTATCTAACACGCCCGAAAAAGGGGAGTGCGGATTTACCCAGCTTAATATTACTTGCAGCAATATCGCATAAAAGAACACATCTAAAGCAGTGCGTAAAACACCCAAAAAACTTAAGCCAACAAAACCAAGCCATGCGGCTTCTCCCGCCACAAATAGTGGAAAGTCGCGCAATATCAAAAGGCTAAATTGCAATAATAATTGCGTGATTAACGCTAAAAACAGGGTAGATAAATCGATTTTTTTAAAGCTAGGGATAATTCTGCGCACAGGCTTTACGGCAAAATCGGTCAGCGTAATAACCATTAAGCCTAACGGATTATTAAACGGCGCTCTTAAAAGCTGCATAAAAAAGCGCAACAAAAACACCAAAGTGAGTAAATTTAAAACCGTGGTCAGTAAAAATTGTAGCGCGGTGCTTAGCATGTCAATAAAAGCCTTGTTGTAATATTGGTGAATTTAAAAGCTAATCTTTACCCAGTTCAATACCCAATGTATTAGCGCGTTCGCAAGCTTTTTGTGCCGCTAGCATAATGGCTTGTTTTACTTGTGAGTTTTGCAAGCTCAATACGCCTTGCTCCGTTGTACCACCTTTTGATGTCACTTGCATGCGCAAGGTTTCAATGGGCGTTGTGCTGGCATCGGCCAATAAGCTGGCGCCTTTAAAAGTAGCAATGCTGAGTTCCTTAGCTTGTTCCTCATTTAAGCCCAAGTTTAAGGCAGCTGCTTGCAAGGCCTCTATAAAATAAAATACATAAGCAGGGCCACTGCCAGAAATAGCGGTAACAGCATCTAATTTTTCTTCAGAATCCAACCAAATTGTACTACCAGCCGCTTTTAATATTTGGTCAGCCAGTGTGATGTGTTTTTTAGACACAGATGGCATGGCGTATAAGCCAGTAACACCTGCTTGAATCTGTGCGGGTGTATTAGGCATGGCGCGCACAATAATCGGGTAATTGCCCAGCCAACGGCTTAAATCCATCAAGCGAATGCCTGCCGCTATTGAAATAATTAAAGGCTGCTTACTTGCATTTAATAGTGGCGTTAACGTTTTTGCCAAAGCTGATAATTGCTGCGGTTTAATGGCTAATACAATGGCGCTGCAATCGGCAACAGTGCTTAAGTCTGCGCTCACTTGCACGCCAAGCTGCTCTAATACTGCCCATTTGCTTACATCGTGCTCCACCACCACGATATTGGACATGCTGACTTTTCTGTTTTTTAAGCCCACAATCAAGGCATACGCCATGTTGCCGCCGCCAATAAAAGCTAATTTCATTTACTTATTCTCATTGAGTTGATAATGCTGGCCTTGCGCCAAATATAGCAGAGCCAATGCGTACTATGGTAGCACCTTCGTGAATCGCTGCGACAAAGTCATCCGACATGCCGATGGATAACGTATCTAGCATAAGTCCCTGTTGCTTCAAGCCATTAAAAGTGTCTGCTACGATTTTAAATTGCGCGCGCTGGGTGGCGTAATCGTCGGCAGGCGCGGGAATCGACATCACACCACGCAATTTTAAATTAGGTAATGCATCAATCGCCGCGGCCAGCGACTTTGCATCAGCTAAATCAGCACCACTTTTGGTGGCTTCAAAGCTGCTGTTTATTTGAATGCAAACATTTAGCGGTGCTAGTGTGCTTGGTCTGGCATCTGATAATCGTTGCGCGATTTTAAGTCTATCAACTGAGTGCACCCAATCAAAATGTTGGGCAATCAGTTGCGTTTTATTGCTTTGAATCGGGCCAATAAAATGCCATTCAATGTCTAAATCGCTTAATTGTTGCTGCTTAGTGATAGCCTCTTGCACATAATTTTCACCAAACAGGCGTTGCCCGCTTAGATACGCCTCGCGTAGCTTGTCCGCTGTTTGCGCTTTGCTTACGGCAAGCAGTTGTACATTATCGTGGCGATTTGCAGAGCGTAATGCTGCATGAATTTTTACTTGAATCGCTTGCAAGGAATCCGCAATTATGGTCATAATTCAAACAGTTTAAGTAATTTGTTTAATGTAACTTATTAATAGTGATAATTTATAGATTAAACGCTAATGCAAGCCCATATTATAGCAGGAGCCGCACGTGGATATTTCAGATTTACTGGCCTTTTCGGTTAAGAATAAAGCATCCGATTTGCATTTATCAGCAGGCTTGCCGCCGATGATTCGTGTGCATGGTGACATTCGTAAAATCAATGTACCAGCGCTTGATCATACCCAAGTCCACGGCATGGTGTATGACATCATGAACGATGGCCAGCGCAAGGTGTATGAAGAAACGCTGGAATGTGACTTTTCGTTTGAGATTCCTAACCTAGCGCGTTTTCGCGTCAATGCGTTTAATCATAACCGTGGTTCTGGCGCTGTTTTTCGTACCATTCCTTCTAAAATCTTAACGCTAGAGCAACTTAATTGCCCGGCGATTTTTAAAGATATTGCCAATACCCCGCGCGGCATTGTGCTGGTGACTGGGCCAACTGGTTCAGGTAAATCAACTACACTGGCAGCTATGGTGGATTATATTAACGAAAACGAAATGGGCCATATTCTAACGGTAGAAGACCCAATCGAATTTGTGCATACTTCTAAAAAATGTTTAATCAATCAGCGTGAAGTAGGGCCGCATACGCTGTCTTTTCAAAACGCCTTGCGTTCAGCTTTGCGTGAAGACCCTGATGTGATTCTAGTGGGTGAGATGCGCGATTTGGAAACGATTCGCTTAGCGTTAAGCGCCGCAGAAACAGGTCACTTGGTGTTTGGTACGTTGCATACTAGCTCGGCAGCTAAAACCGTAGACCGTATTGTGGATGTGTTCCCAGCGGCAGAAAAAGAAATGGTGCGCTCAATGCTGTCTGAGTCGCTACGCTCTGTGATTTCGCAAACCTTATGTAAAACCAAAGATGAGCAAGGCCGTGTGGCGGCGCATGAAATTATGATTGGTACACCCGCGATTCGTAACCTGATTCGTGAAAATAAAGTAGCGCAAATGTATTCGGCGATTCAAACAGGTCAAAATATTGGTATGCAAACGCTGGACCAGAATTTACAAGATTTGGTGCGTCGCAATGTTATTTCTGCCAGCGAGGCGCGAAGCAAAGCATCCAATAAAGATTCGATTATTGGCTAAAAATTGATAGCAATATTGATACATAACATTAGGAATTAATGATGGAAAAAGGTCAGGCCGAAAAATTTGTTTTTGATTTACTGCGCTTAATGATAGGCAAAAAAGCCTCTGATATGTTCATTACCGCGGGCTTTCCGCCAGCAATGAAGATTGACGGCAAAATGACACCCATCAGTCAGCAAGTGTTATCGGCGCAACAAGCGCGCGAAGTAGCTCGCGCTATTATGAACGATAAACAAGCATCCGAATTTGATGCCACCAGTGAATGCAACTTTGCCATTGGCTTGCCGGGTGTGGCACGATTTAGGGTGAATGCGTTTGTGCAGCGCGGCTCTGTAGGTTTAGTGTTTAGGACTATTGCCACAAAAATTCCTAAATTCGAAGACTTAGGCTTGCCCGAAGTATTAAAAGATATCGCCATGACCAAGCGTGGCTTGGTGATTTTTGTGGGCGGTACAGGCTCTGGTAAATCCACTTCTTTGGCGGCTATGATTGGCTATCGCAATGAAAACAGCTATGGCCATATTATTACCATTGAAGACCCCGTTGAGTTTGTACACGATCACAAAAACTGCATTATTACCCAGCGCGAAGTGGGCGTGGATACCGAAAATTGGCACATTGCACTTAAAAACACCTTGCGCCAAGCACCTGATGTGATTTTGATTGGCGAAATTCGTGATCGCGAAACCATGGATTACGCGATTGCCTTTGCGGAAACGGGTCACTTATGCATGGCAACTTTGCATGCCAACAGCACCAATCAGGCGCTGGATCGCATTATTAACTTTTTCCCAGAAGAGCGCCGCCATCAGTTGTTAATGGATTTATCACTCAATACCCGTGCGTTTATTTCTCAGCGTTTGATTCCTAAGGTTGACGGTATTGGCCGTGCGGCAGCGATTGAGATTATGATTAATTCGCCGCTGATTTCGGATTTAATCTTTAAAGGCGATGTGCACGAGATTAAAGAGATTATTGGACGTTCGCGCGAAATTGGCATGCAAACATTTGATCAGGCGTTATTCGATTTGCATGAATCGGGCGCGATTAGTTATGAAGACGCATTAAAAAATGCCGACTCAGTGAACGATATACGACTTAAAATTAAACTACATGGAAAAGGTGCACACGATAAAGATGTATCTTCTGGCATAGATCATTTAGGCATTGTATAAAAGTAAACAAAAAGCCGATGCATGCATTGGCTTTTTGTTTGTCTAGCAATTTAACTAACCATACAGATTATTCAATAGACACTTCTACGCGTCTTGCCTCAGCTAAGTCTGCACCGCCATCTACGCTTTGTGGTTTGCGTTTGTCTATTCTCTCTTCATCAATTCCAGCCTCTTCCAAAGCATCTTCTACTGATTCAGCTCGCTCTTTTGCTAGCTCTTCATTAGATGCTTTATTGCCTTTTGGGTCGTGGTAGCCAGAAAGAATGGCTTTCGACTCTGGATGCGTTTTTAGCCAATCAACAATCGCCGCTAAGCTAATCGTTGCGTCAGCGGGTAGCGAGGTTTTTCCTGACTCAAAATAGAGCTTGATTGGCGCAGGTGGCGAATCAGTAGCCATTGCGGTATCAGCTACTTGTACCACCAGCTGATTATCAATTACAACATTGGGGCCCAGAATCGCCTGTATATCGGCCGCTTTTTGCTGTTTAATTAACTCACTGGCCACCGTTCCCGAAAGCACTACGGTTTTGTCGTCACCCTGCAGGCTTAAACCTTCAGCGCCTAAAATGCCACCTAACGAAGCCGCTTGTGGCAACCATGCCACATTGCTACCATCACCAGTGCTGCTAAAGTTATCGCCTGTTGCATTAAAACTAAATGCTTCATTGGCGATTGGTTCTGCCGGCATGGCAGCGGGTGTAGACTCTGCCATATTTCCGCAACAGGCGTTTGATGGACCGCGACCTGTCAGCAGCATCCATAGCAAAATTAGCGCTAATAAAATAGCCACAACCCACGTCCAAAAATGGTAATTGGGCTGATGCATTGATTGTTGATTCATAGCATTACTCCTCCCAATTATTTTTTAACGCCACCAGAAAGCTTATCTTGCAGTTTTTTAAGCTCTGCCCATTTGTTTTCAGCCGCTAGCGCCGCTTGTTGTGCCCAAGTGCTGGGGTTAGCAATACGGAAGCGTGAGCCGCCTGAATCTAAAATAGCGCGCATTTGCGGAACGGTAGCGCTAGCTAATTCGGCAAACGTTTTAATGCCATTGTTGTGAAATAGCTCATTAATTTTTGGGCCAATGCCTTCAACAATAGTTAAATCGTTAGCATTTTTTAGCGCAAAACCAGCCGCTTTTGCGGCTGCAATATCAATCACAGTAATTGCTTTGGCAGGGGCAGGTTTAACTGCTGCCGCTGGTGCAGGAGTTTCGACTAATTTGCTGGGAGTGCTAACTGGACTGGGCGCTGGGGTTATATCTGCCTGTGAATGTGATGATTTGCAGCAGCATTTGCACAGCCAACGATTTAATAACCAGCCTAGTAAAAAACCCAGTAGTAACCAAAACCAGCAGCATGATAACGAACTAAAAAAAGCACTCATTTTCACTCCCCAATTAGATGATGAATCAAAACAAAAAAGCGGACTAATGCAAAACCTTATAATACTGTGATGACTATCTGCCCCTTTTATACAAACGTCAAGTAGTTGTCAGGCAGTGTTGCGGCTAAACATAAAAGTTAACATTGCCCAATATTTTGACGATTAATGGTTTGCTTGGTAGGTGATTTGTCCGTGCAATAAAGTGTATTGCACTTTGCCCATCATTTCTATGCCCAAAAAGGGAGTGTTTTTGCCTAGGCTAAGCAATTGGCTAGGTGTCACTGTCCATACTTGTTCAGGATCAAATATGGCAATATCGGCATCGCAACCAATATCAAGACTGCCGCCATTAATGCCTAATATGGTGGCTGGCTGACTAGTGATTTTGCTGATGGCATCTATCATCGATAGTTTATGATGACTGGCCCATTTTAATGCTAAGGGTAACAGTAATTCTAACCCAGTGGCACCTGCTTCGGCTTCGGCAAAAGGCAGTAGTTTTGCATCATCATTTACTGGCGTATGGTCAGAACAAACTGCATCGATGGTGCCATCTTTTAATCCAGCACACAGCGCTTCTTTATCGCGCATGCTACGTAGTGGCGGTTTTAAATTGGCATGGGTATTAAAATAGCCAATATCAAAATCGGTTAAATGTAAGTGTTGTGCGCTGACATCTGCGGTGACTTGTATGCCTTGCTTTTTGGCGCCGCGCACTAACGCAACACCTTCAGCGGTCGATAATCGGCACAAATGTATTTTGGTGTTAGTTTCTTGAGCAATACGTAAAATGCTGGCAATGGCCAAACCCTCTGCCGCGGCTGGAATGCCTTTTAAGCCAAGCCTGCTGGCCATTTCGCCATCGTGCGCAACACCATTTTTGGCCAAATATTCGTCTTCTGCACGTAAAAATAAGGTGTAGTCAAACGTAGCCGCATATTCGCAAGCGCGCCATAGTACTTGGGTATCGGTAATCGCACTATCGGCTTGGCTAAAGCCTACGCAACCCGCTTCTGTTAATTTACACATTTCTGTGAGCAGCTTGCCATTTAGCTGCCGCGTTAAGGCGCCAAGCGGATAGACGTGCGCAAGGTTGATTTGTTTGGCACGATATTTAAGCATCTCAACCAAGCCAGGTTCATCTAGCACCGGTTGTGTATCTGGCGTGCAGGCCAGGCTGGTCACACCACCTGCGGCAGCTGCATGCAGTTCGCTCACCAACGTGGCAGAATATTCCGAACCTGGTTCACGCAAGCGTGCGCTTAAATCAACAAAGCCTGGGCTTACTATTAAGCCATCGGCATCAATGGTTTGGTTGGCTGCAAAGTCGGCTGGTTTATTGCCAATGCCGACGATTTTTCCCGCCGCAATATAAACATCATGTTTGGCATTAATTTTATTTTTTGGGTCAATCACAAGACCATTTTTGATGTGAATTTTCATGCATTGCCTCCTTGTGCAGGCATGCTACCACCACCAAGGATTGCCATAACCGCCATACGTACCGCGATACCATAGGTCACTTGTGGCAAAATCACCGATTGGCTGCCGTCAGCTACACTAGAATCAATTTCCACGCCGCGATTCATAGGGCCAGGGTGCATGACAATAGCGTCCGGCTTGGCAAGCTTTAGTTTTTCTTGGGTTAAGCCAAAGGTTTTAAAATACTCTTGTGCGCTGGGCAACATGGCACCACTCATGCGCTCGTTTTGCAGGCGCAACATCATAATCACATCCACATCTTTTAAGCCGGCTTTTAAATCGTGAAATACTTGCACGCCCATTTTCTCTATGCCAGTTGGTAATAATGTTTTAGGGGCAATCACGCGCACCTCAGGTACGCCTAAGGTAGTAAGCGCGTGAATCTCACTTCTGGCCACCCTTGAATGCAACACATCGCCCACTAAAGCCACGCGCAAATTATGCATATCAGGCTTATAGCGGCGAATGGTGAATACATCTAACAAGCCCTGCGTCGGGTGCGCATGGCGACCGTCGCCTGCGTTAATTACGCTGATATTGTCAGGCACATGCTGCGCAATAAAATGCGCGGCGCCGCTTTGCGCATGGCGCACCACAAACATATCGGCATGCATGGCGATTAAATTATCGACCGTATCTAAAATGGTTTCACCTTTAGATTGGCTGGATGTGCCTACGTTGAGGTTAAGCACGTCGGCCGATAAACGTTTGGCCGCGATTTCAAAGGTAGTACGGGTGCGGGTGCTATTTTCGAAAAAGATATTGCAAACGGTTTTGCCGCGTAACAAGGGCACTTTTTTAATATCGCGCTCTGCTACACCAACAAAGGTTTCGGCAGTATCTAAAATTTGATTCAAAATACGTTTGGGTAAGCCTTCAATCGTCAGCAAATGTTTTAGGTTGCCGTCAGCGTCCAGTTGCGGGTTATACATGGCTTGCCTTTGAGTCGTCAGTTTCTAGGCTTAAGTGCAATTTGCCTTTGGTGTCTTGCGACAATTGCAAACTTTCATTCGGCTTAAGTAAAATTTCGGCACCCACAATTTGTGGCGTAATGGGTAGCTGTGCGCCGCCGCGATTAATCAACACCGCCAGTGTGATGCTGGCTGGCCTGCCGTAATCAAATAGCTCATTCATGGCTGCGCGCGTGGTGCGGCCTGTGTAAAAAATATCGTCAATTAAAATAATGTGTTTGTCTTGCACGTTAAAGGCGATATTAGATGGCTGCATTTCAGCTTTTAAACCGCGCTGAGAATAATCGTCCCTATACAAGGCGGCATCTAATGTACCGTAAGGGACGGCACCTTTAATTTGGCTTAAAATGCGTTGCATCAACCAAACGCCGCCACTATGAATACCAACAATGGCGCTGTTCTCGGCTAATTCTGGCCTTGCCAGTTGCGCTAGAATTTTGGCGCTGATATCACTTAATAATGTTTCTGGGTTTGGTAATTGCATGTTGGTTTTTCTAGAAAGCTAATTGCTCAAAATAAGATTGTAATATGCCTTGTGCTGCCACTGCATCCAGCAAACTTTTTTGTTTAGCGCCTTTAATGCCTACTGTCTGTAAACGCTCAGCAGCCTCAACAGAAGTAAGTCGCTCATCCATCATGGTCACTGGCAAATTAAAACGGCCTTCTAAGCGCTGCGCAAATTTTTTGGCTAAATGCGTTAAGGTGTGTTCGGTGCCATCCATGTGGGTGGGCAAGCCCACTACAAGCAGGCTAGGGCGCCACTCTTGAATAAGGTGTGCAATTTTCGAAAATTTAGCATCATTGGTTTCGGCTTCAATGGTGGTAACAGGGTGTGCTGCTTTCAGTATGGTTTCGCCAACCGCCACGCCAATACGCTTTTCACCGAAATCAAAAGCCATCACCGTGCCAACAATATCAGGGTATTTACGTTCTAGTATGGGTAAATGGCTTTGGCTTTTAGCGCTTGGGCTATCTGGCAAATCCGTCATCACTTAAGCATGCCCTGCGTTATGCGACAAATTGGCTAAATTCAAACCCATTAATTGCATGGCAATATCAAATTTTTCCTCGTTTTGCGCATCAAAAATCAAGGTGTGAATATCATGAATATTGTTAGTGTCTAAACTTAACCATGCATTTTGCAACATTTCATCTTCTAATTGGCCTGGCGTCCAGCCTGCATAGCCAAGCGCAATCAATATTTTTTCGGGCCCAGTATTTTGTCCAGCTGCTTCTAAAATATCTTTTGATGTAGTAAGTGCAATGGTGTTGTTAATTAAAATAGTCGAGTTGTACTCTTCGTGTGGGGTGTGCAAAATAAAGCCGCGCTCTACTTGCACTGGGCCGCCATAATGCACAATTTTATCAAGTAATGCAGGTGAATCGGGGCTGAGTTTGATTTGTTCAAATAAATCAATGATGGTGATATCGGTAGCGCGGTTAACTACCACGCCCATTGCACCGTCTTGATTGTGCGTACAAATGTAGATGACGGTTTTAGAAAAATAAGGGTCTGTCATGGCGGGCATCGCGATGAGAAACTGACCTGTAAGATTAATGTTTTCCAATGGTTATCACTTTAACACTTTTAAGCTAAGTTAATCAATTACTTAACTATAATTTTTTGAAATCAATTTTTGAATTTTTTAATAAATTACTGTGTTTTTTCGCATTCCAAATAACCTGTAATTTCAAGGCCGAAACCCATCATGCTAGGCATTTTGCGCGGTGTAGCCATTAAGCGCATTTTGCGCACACCTAAATCCAGCAAAATTTGCGAACCAATACCATAGGTGCGCAATTCTTGGTTGTAACGAATCGGCTCATCGGCATGTGATATGCGAGAGAGTAAATCGCCCGCGCTTTCACTATGATGCAGTAATACAATCACACCACAGGCAGACTCTGAAACTACACGCATGGCTTGCAACATATTCCAGCTGTGCGTACAGCTGGTGCTGTCTAGCAAATCGAACACGGATAAAGGTTCATGCACGCGCACTAAGGTCTCTTCATTTGCAGAAGGCTCGCCTTTTACAAGAGCCAAATGTGTTTCGTTAGCAATTTTATCAGCATAAGCAATCAAGCGCATTGGGCCATAAGGCGTGGTGATTGTGCGTTCTGCCGCGCGCTCAATCAGTCTTTCTGTTTCGCTGCGATAATGAATCAAATCGGCAATGGTGCCGATTTTAATGCCGTGTTGTTGTGCGATTTCGACTAAATCAGGCAAGCGCGCCATTTCGCCATCATCTTTAAGTATTTCGCAGATGACAGACGCAGGCTCTACACCAGCAAGAGCGGCTAAATCGCAGCCTGCTTCAGTATGGCCTGCACGTACCAACACGCCACCATTTAATGCGGTAAGTGGAAAAATATGGCCCGGACTGATGATGCTTTTAGGTGTGGCATCTTTGGCGACCGCGGCTTTAATGGTTGTGGCGCGATCTTTAGCCGAGATGCCAGTGGTAACACCCGTTGCCGCTTCAATCGAAACAGTAAAGTTGGTACCTAAGCGCGTGCCATTTTTTTGCACCATTGGCGGCAGATTAAGTTGTTTGCAACGCGCTTCAGATAACGTTAAACAAATTAAGCCGCGGCCAAATTTGGCCATAAAGTTAATATGTTCGGCCGTGGCAAATTCGGCCGCGATGACAAAGTCACCTTCATTTTCGCGGTTTTCGTCATCAACTAAAATGACAACTTTGCCAGCTTTGATGTCGGCAATAATGTCTGTGATAGGGCTTATAGAATTTAGTGGCATAGATTAAATTTCATTCGCCCACTCGGTCATACGCTCAACATAGCGCGCAATTTGGTCAATCTCTAAGTTGACTTGGCTGCCGATTTTAAGCTGGTTAAACATGGTGTGTTGTAAAGTGTGTGGGATTATATTCATGGTGAAGGTGTTTTTTCCGATGCTGTTCACCGTTAAGCTTACGCCATTCACGCAAATTGAACCTTTTTTGGCAATGTATTTAGATAATGCGCGTGGCGCCTCAATGGCTAATGTCCAGCAATCGCCTAAATCAGAAAAAATCACTACTTTGCCAATGCCATCTACATGGCCGCTAACCAAATGGCCACCTAGCCTGTCATTTAAACGCAGCGCTTTTTCTAAATTAACTGACTGTGTATGATTTAAGCCCGTGGTGACTTTAAGCGTTTCTGTTGAAACATGCGCGGTAAAGTGTGTTTTGATGCCGTTTAATTCAATTAGCTGCGTAACGGTTAAACAGACACCATTAACAGCAATGCTATCGCCAATTACAACATCCTCTAAACCTAAGTCGGCCGCATTAATTTGCAGTTTGATATCTTCACCAAGCGGTGTAACGCTGTCAATGTGGCCTACGGCCTGAATGATTCCTGTAAACATGGCCCTATTTTAACAGTTGTGCTCAATTTGCGGTGAATCAGCAGTGCAATTAAATATGAATTTGCCGCATTAAAAACGATACAATTGTGCTTGGTACGTATTTTGCAAAGCTAACAATAATAGAAATACTACGAATCACTATTAATGTTAGGTTTGCGCAATGTTGTCTGAGGTTATCACCAAAATTCAGTCTGTTTTTCAGCATCAAGAGATGCAGAAAACGCTCGGCTGGATACATACTTTGCCCGAAAAGGCCGAGCTGGATGTGTTGATTGAAACCAGACAGCAGTTGGCTAAAATACAGTTTGAATCCATTCAACAAGCCAAACTTCAAATCGATTTAGTGCTTGAAATCGACCGAAATACCTACCGCTATGCTAAGAAAGAAACGCATAAGTACTTGACTATATTAAGAATTAATAAAAAATTAGAAGCCAGTATTTATAACGCGGCTTATTTGTACTATCGCCAATTGTATGTTGCCTACACACAATTTTTAGCCTGTTATGAAGCGCAAAATAAAGTAGTGCTAAGCGAAGATAAAATGAATTTAATTTTATGCCGCTTATTAAACGCTGCTTTTGCCATGGCAAAGTGGCGTTATTTTGACGATCAACCAGCGCCTGCTGGCATGTGGTCAAATGTTCATAAAGTCATCAGACTTGCCGAAAACTTGGCAATAATGAATAACAACTTGTTTCTATATAACTTTCATCGCAAAGAAACTAGTATTGCTACCGTATTAAAACAAGGTTTTATGATGGACACGTTGCATAAAGGCAATTACAGCCGTTTGCAAATTCAATTAACCGAGCAAGTTTTAAAGCTATGGGCGACTAATCCGATTATTTTGAATAAATATCGGCAAGATAAAGTGCAGTTTTTTATCAATTTAGAAGCCGACAAAGGACCAGAAAGAATTCGTGCCGTTGAAAAGTATGCCGAATACCGGTTTTGGAAAACCACCCGCTTAGTCGATAAAATTGAGGCTTATTTATGCGCAGTGAATACGCAAAAGCCGTTAACTGAATTTGGTCTAGATAAAATGGCGCCGCCTTCTGTGGTGATTAAATTATTTAAAAAACTACGCGCCGAATGGTGTGTGGAAGGTTTTGAGCGCCAACGCAGAAGAGAGTCGCGCCTTAAAAGCAGCAAACTATTAAACGTGAGTTTTGGTTTAGAGGATATTTACAGGCGCTTGGAGCAGATTCGCAAAAATCAGCAACAGCAGGCCTTTCCATCAACTTTAGATGATGATCAAACGGCGTTTGATCTGAAGTTGGCACAGCAGCGCCGCAATAAGTTAACGGCTAAACCCGCTCAAAATCATCTGGGTACCGAGAACTGGTGGATGGTGGATGAAAGTAGTGGTGGCTTTGCGGTAGATTTGGGCAAAGAAATTCATCATTGGATTGAGCCCGGCGTATTGGTTGGCTACAGTAACGATTATGATAAAAATGCGCTGGTGATTGCTGAAATCAAAAGTGTGCGTAAGCAGGTTAACGGCTCTTATCGGGCAGGGCTTGAAATTATAGGCACGCATTGCGCTACTATTAAAGTATCACGTGCCGATTCTGATATTGGTACCGAAGCACAAACAGGTTATTTTGTGCAAGATAACACCTTTAGTTTTGATAATCTAAACGCGTTTGAGGGGGTTTTGTTGAAAAATACCAATTTGTTTGCTGGTAAAAATACACTTATTTTGCCCAGAAATGCTTACAAGCGTGGCACACAATACATGATTCAAGCGGATGGCAAAGAGAAGTTGGTGCAAACAGGTGTTTTGCAAATAAAGCAGCGCGAGTGGGTTGGTGTGGAGTTGCCTGGTTAGTCTTGTAGCTTAACCACATTTTGCTTGTAGAAAAAACAATTCAGTGATCAAAATGGCAGGTGATATAGAATCTTAAGGCGATAAACTGCTAAGATTCGGCTTATGTCAATTTTTAGCCAAATCGTTTCAAAATTACCGTTCGAATTATTCGTTGGCTTGCGTTACACCAAGGCCAAACGTAAAAATCACTTTATCTCCTTTATTTCGTTCACCAGCATGATTGGTATTGCGCTTGGCGTAGCCGCGCTGATTATTGTGCTATCGGTAATGAACGGTTTTCAGGCAGAACTGCGCAATCGTATTTTGGGCGTGGCATCGCATTTAGAAATTACAGGCGCCAATAACCAATTAAGCGATTGGCCCAAGCTGGCTAATCAAGTCAAATCTAATCCAGAAGTAAAATCCAGTGCGCCTTATGTGATGGCGCAAGGCATGCTGAGTTATGGCCAAGGTGTGCAAGGTGCCATTGTGCGCGGCGTGGTACCCAACTTAGAAAATCAAGTGGCCGATTTAGGCAAGCACATGAAAGTGGGTAGCTTAGATGACCTAAAAGCGGGCGAATTTAATATTGTGCTGGGCGCCGATTTAGCACAATTATTGGGAATTAGCGTGGGTGAAAAAGTAGTATTGCTGGCGCCACAGGGCCAATTTACGCCAACAGGCGTGGTGCCGCGAATTAAACAATTTAAGGTTGTTGGCTTGTTTCAAATCGGCATGTATGAATACGATGCAGGTTTAGCACTTATTCATATTGATGATGCTGCCAAGCTGTATCGCATGGGTAATAGTGTATCGGGCTTGCGTTTGAAGCTAGATGATTTGTTTGAAGCGCCAGCCATGTCGGCCAAATTGGCACAAAGTTTAAGTCAAACAGATAGCACTTATTTTGTCACCGATTGGACACAGCAACACGCCAATTTCTTTAAAGCGGTACAGCTAGAAAAGCGCGTCATGTTTATTATATTGACCTTAATTGTGGCGGTCGCTGCTTTTAATATCGTATCAACGCTAGTGATGGCAGTAACCGATAAGCGCGCTGATATTGCCATTATGCGCACTTTTGGCGCCAGTCCTGGCAGTATAATGCGTATTTTTATGATTCAAGGTGCGCTGATTGGCGTGATTGGCACATTAATGGGTGCTGTATTTGGTGTGCTGATTGCACTGAATATTGATACCATCGTGCCGCTGTTAGAACGCATTTTCCAAGTACAATTTTTAGCTAAAGATGTGTATTACATCAGTGATTTACCTTCAAAAGTAGAGTGGCCAGATGTGATTACGATTGTGGTGATGTCGTTTGTGCTTAGCCTGCTGGCAACGCTTTACCCAAGTTATAAAGCCTCAAAAATCAACCCAGCTGAGGCGTTAAGATATGAATAATTTAGCTTTGAATCATATAGTTCAGTGTACTGCTTTAACCAAAACTTACACAGGCTTAGATGTGGCCGTGTTAAACGGCATTGATTTAACCGTAAACAAAGGTGAGCAAATCGCGATTGTGGGCACATCGGGTTCTGGCAAAAGTACCTTACTACATTTATTGGGTGGGCTAGATACGCCAACTAGTGGCTCTG
>JAZKDM010000074.1:0-9403 GCA_040387535.1 Pseudomonadota bacterium
TGTTAATTATTTTTAGTACTGCCTAAATTCTAATAATGAATACGTCAAATATTGAGCCTAAAGAGGCGGCGCCAAAGCTGCTAGATATTGTGCGGGGCAAAATTCGTTTAAAGCATTACAGTATTCGCACAGAGCAAGCTTATGTAGATTGGATTAAACGTTATATTTTTCACTTTAACAAGAAGCATCCTAAAGATTTGGGTGCGACAGATGTTGAGTCGTTTTTAACGCATCTTGCCGTGGTGGGAAAAGTTTCTGCCAGCACGCAAAACCAAGCAAAAAGTGCGCTTTTGTTTTTATATAAAGAGGTGCTTGGTCTTAGCTTGCCGTGGCTAGATAATGTAGAGCGCGCCAAAGTGCCCAAGCATTTGCCTGTGGTTTTAAGCCAGCAAGAGGTGCAAAAAGTATTAAGTCAGCTGAGTGGTACACATCATCTTGTAGTGAGCTTGCTTTATGGCACAGGCATGCGCATTTTAGAGGCCTTGCGGTTACGCGTTAAAGATATTGATTTTGAGCGCCGTGAGATTTTGATTCGCGATGGTAAGGGCTTTAAAGATAGGGTCACTATGCTGCCTGTGGTGTTGGTTAAACCGTTGCAAGCACATTTGGTGAAAATAAAAGCTTTGCACGATGCTGATTTGGCAGCTGGCTTTGGCAGCGTTTATTTGCCTTATGCCTTGGCTAAAAAATATCCACATGCTGCTCACGATTGGGTTTGGCAATATGTATTTGCTAGTAATAAATTATCGATAGATCCGCGTGAGTATTCGACAGGCGAGGGTATTACCAACCCGCAAACACGCCGGCATCATATTCAATATCAAGCTATTCAACGTGCTGTGCGGCAAGCGGTACTTGATTGTGGTTTAACCAAGCCTGCCACGCCACATACTTTTAGGCACAGTTTCGCTACACATTTGATTGAGAGCGGTTATGATATTCGAACCGTGCAAGAGTTGTTAGGGCACAGTGATGTCAGCACTACCATGATTTATACCCATGTGTTGAATAAAGGTGGGCGCGGGGTGAATAGTCCGCTGGATAATTTATAGGGTTCATTTGTAGGCTTAATCTGTAGGGTTTACAGCTGCGCTTGTGTTAAATTAAGCAAACTCACTCTTAGGGTTTTAACATGTCAAATTTGCAGCAATATCGCGTTAAATTAAATTCACCATTCTCACTTAAAAGTATTAAGCCAGACGATAAATCGGAGCGCGGCGTAACCAGAGAAGCCGATGCTTTAGAGCTGGAAAAACTTGCTAGTAAAATCAATGCCTTGCAAGATATTTTATACGCGCAGGGCAAGCACAAAGTTTTGCTGATTTTACAAGGCATGGATGCTAGTGGTAAGGATGGTACGGTGCGCCATGTGTTTAGTGAGTGCGACCCATTGGGCATCCGCTTAGCTAGTTTTAAAGGCCCTACAGAAGAAGAGTTAGCGCACGATTATTTGTGGCGTGTGCATAAACAAGTGCCGCAAAAAGGCGAGATTGTGATTTTTAATCGCAGCCATTATGAAGATGTGCTGATTGTGAAAGTGCATGATTGGATTGATGACGCGGAATGCAAGCGCCGCTATGCGCAAATTAACGCCTTTGAAAAACAATTATCGGAAACAGGTACAGTAATCATTAAATGCTATCTGCATATCTCCAAAGCCGAGCAAAAAGCCCGTTTGCAAGATAGGCTAGATGATGCAACTAAAACCTGGAAATTTAATCCGAACGATTTGAAAGAACGCGCACTTTGGCCGCAATACATGCAGGCATATGAGAACGCGATGAGCGCAACCAGCACTAGCTATGCGCCTTGGTATGTGGTGCCAGCAGATTCTAAAATGAATCGTAACTTATTAATTTCGCGGTTATTATTTAGTGCGCTAAAAAAATTGCAATTAGAATATCCGCCAGTGCCGGCTGAGTTTAAAACCATTACGATTGACGATTAAAGGCCCTTTATGAGTTTGCGTTTTCGCCTAAATTTATTGATTACGGCTTTGCTGCTGTTATTTATGCTTGCAGTAGGTTACGTGATTTTAAAAGGCTCAAAAGCGTCGATTCAAGAAGGGGTAGAGGCTGCCACTAGGGTGACGGTGCAATTGTTAGATACGGTTGTAGTGAGCTCTATCCAAAACCCTGAATGGGGTTATACGCATGATGTGATGCGCCGATTTTTGCATCATCTTGGCCATGTGCGCGGCAATGAAATAACGTTATATAACTTAAATGGCGCGCTTATTTTTAAATCGCCGCCTTCAAAATACCGTGCAGAAATAACTCCACCGCAATGGTTTATTAGCATGTTAGACCCTAAAGAAAAATCCGTTTCGCGCTTGATTCGCTATGGCAAATTGGTGGTTCAGCCTAACCCCGCCGGTGCCATACGCGAGGCATGGAGCAAAATGCGATTTTTGTTTTGGGTAGGGCTGGGATTTTTTATCTTTTTAAATGCCATTGTGTATTGGATGTTGGGCCGTTGGTTGCGCCCCTTGCAACCGATGCTTAAAGCCATTAATCAAATGGAGCAGGGCGATTTAAGCACGCGCTTGCCGCCATTTGATTTGCCCGAATTTAGCTCTATTGCCAAAAACTTTAATCTAATGGGTGAATCGTTACAAAAAAGCACCGCCGAAAATCAGCGTTTGGCACTTATTGCGCAACAAACAGCTGATGCGGTGATGATTCATGATTTAAATGGCAATATATCTTTTTGGAATGCGGCCGCGCAAAAAATATTTGGCTACGCGCCAGAGGATATTATTGGAAAATCCGCCAGCATTCTGATTCCAAAAGGGCAAGAGCGCGATTTAGCACAGAATATGCGTGCCATTAACGATAGGCGCCATGTAGAGAACCATGATACGCAAAGGCAAGCGCGCGATGGGCGTATTGTGGATGTATCGATTTCAGCCGCGCCCTTGATTGACCCGCAGACCAATGCGCTGATTGGCGACATTTGCAGTATGCGCGATATTACAGAGCGCAAGCATGCGGAAATTGCAGAGCGCAAAGCCGAAGTGGCGGAAAATAAATTAGAAGAAAATCGTCAGATTACCCATTTAATTCAAAAACATATTGAGGACGAACGCCGTAGCTTAGCGCGTGAATTGCATGATGAGCTTGGGCAATATGTGACGGCAATTAAAACCTTTGCGGTGGCCATTGCTAATAAAACCAAAGAAAAAGCGCCAGAGGTTGAAGCCAGCGCGCAAACCATTGTGGCGGCAGCAAACCATATTTACGATGGCATGCATAATATTATTCGGCAATTGCGCCCTGGTTCGCTTGATAATCTGGGCTTGGTAGAAACCTTAAAAGACGCCATTAATAATGTGCAGAAACAACAACCTAATTTGAATATTACGTTAGAGTTATCTGGCAATTTAGAAGGCTTGGGCGAAAGTTTAAACATTAATATTTATCGTATTGTGCAAGAATCGATTAATAACGCCATTAAACATGCTGAGGCCAAAAATATTGTTGTGAAATTAGCCACAACCAAAACGGGTGCCTTGCAATTGACGATTAAAGACGACGGAAAAGGCATGGATGTTAATGCCGTAGATCAGACCAATCATTTTGGCTTGCTGGGCATGCGCGAGCGTGTGCAAGGCTTTAAAGGCAGTTTTAACGTAGATTCTGAACCAAATACGCAAATAGTAACCAAAGCAGGTAGTAAAAAAGCGGGTGCAAAAACTCCTGCTAGCCAATCTACAGGTACCACAATTTATATTAATATTCCGCAAGCGTTAAACGTGAGCAATTAAAAAAGGCGATAAATGAGTCAGATTAATGTCATGCTGGTCGATGACCATGCGGTAGTGCGTATGGGTTTTAAAATGTTGCTTGAATCTGCCAGCGAAATTAAAGTGATTGCCGAAGCGGAAAATGGCGAAACGGCGATTAAAAGCTATATGGAATTTAAGCCAGATGTAGTGGTGATGGATATCACCATGCCTGGCATTGGCGGCATGGAAGCCATAGAGCGCATTTTAGCTAAAGAAAGCCACGCCAAAATTTTGGTGTTGTCGGCACATGAAGATTCAGTACACCCTAAACGCGTTTTAAATGCAGGTGCTATGGGTTACTTAACCAAGCGCAGCGCCGCTGAAGAACTGATTAAAGCGATTCGCACAGTGGCCGGTGGCAAAAAATATATTGAGGCAAGCATTGCCCAGCAAATGGCGATTCAGCAATTATCGGGTGAGCAAAACCCTGTGGATGTATTGAGTGAGCGCGAATTTGAAGTGTTTATGTCGTTGGCAAAAGGTAAAACCACTAATGAGATTGCTGAAACGCTATTTTTAAGCCCGCGCACGGTTGGCACACATTTATACAATATCAAGCAAAAATTAAACGCGAATAATTCGGCTGAAATCGCACTGATTGCCATGCGTAGTGGATTGATTGATCCTTAATTAAAGAATTTAATTTCTTTAATTAACTTTGTAACGCGCAATATTGAGTTCGCCTACACTGGCAAGCTCTACTAATGTCACACTGCCGCTGGGTAGTTTGCCAAATTCTGGCGGTATTAAAAAAGTAATCAATCGTTGATTTTGCGCTGCAATATTTTTAGCAGTTTGCTCTGTAGTAATTTTGCCCGTAGCCACCCGCCATAATTTCCATTCGCGTGGCTTTGGCAATGATGTAGCGCCCATTAATTGGGCCTTAGCATAAACCGCGTCTTTCTCTTCACCAATCAATAAATTAAATAGCTCAACGCGCACTAATGGGCTGCTAATCGCCACCGCTATTGGCGTTTCAATTTCGGGTAAGTCTTCTGGTAGTGGCTCTGCAATCGGCTTTACTTGCTCAAAGCGAGCGTTGGCAAAGGCGATTCGGTAGGGGTCTGGGACGGTATCTTTTAAAATGACACTTTTTGGTTTGCGGTCAAACTGATTCTTGGTTTCAATTTCTTGCACATCCAAAGCGGTGGCTACGGCATTGTCTGCCACGCTGGTGGCGATTGAGCTAGCAATTTGTTGCGCAATAGTGCCGCCCAAACAAGCCGTTAATAACGCACTTGTAGCAGTTAATAAAATAATATTTTTTAATTTTATCAAGTAGTTAACCATTAAAGTTAATCAAATACTTTATAAAGTAAGAGATTAAGATTACTGCTAATCAAATCAAAAGTCTAGCAACTTAACATAAGTTTATAAGGCTTAAATTGGCAGCGCATTTATGCGGCACGATTAGTAGTATTAGCACTAACAATACCGCTAACAATGATAATTCCAATGGCTGAATATTCTGAAAATGACAGTGTTTCCTGCCAAAAAAGTACACCAAATAAGCTGGCAAATATAACGGTGCTGTAGGCTAGGCTAGCCACAGTCAGTGTTCTGCCTGTTCGATAAGCACGCGTCATGGCGAGTTGCGCAATGGTTGCCGATATTCCCAAGCCCAACAGTGTTGGCATGTCTTGCCAAGTGATTGGCGTGTAAGTTTGCAGTAACATCCAAACACCGCTGGCAATGGTGGAAATCAACGTAAAGTAGAAAACCGTACGCCAGTCTGGCTCACCCAAATTACCCAATTGCTTAACATGCACATAGGCAAACGCGGCGCCAAAACCAGACAATAAGCCAACCGCACCTGCAATTAAATCTTGATTAGCGAAGCTGGGTTTTAGTAACAGCACCACGCCAATAAAGCCTAATAAAATCATGGCGTACAAAATAGGTTTGGGTTTTTCGTGCAGCATTAACGGCATTAGCAAGGCCAAAAATAGGGCAGACGTGTAATTAAGCGTGACGGCGGTTGCCAAGGGCAAATGTGCTATAGCATAAAAGAATAAAACTAAGGATGCAAAGCCCACTAAGGCACGTGACATTTGTTTGCCAATGACTGGCGTGGCTAGCGGCAGTTTTTTGGCAAAAATGTAAACGTAAATGGCCATTAAGCCAAAAATAGAACGATAAAAAACCAGCTC
Organism: Pseudomonadota bacterium; assembly: GCA_040387535.1. GTDB lineage: Bacteria > Pseudomonadota > Gammaproteobacteria > Burkholderiales > Methylophilaceae > Methylotenera_A. The sequence goes on from JAZKDM010000074.1 coordinate 5,938, forward strand.
AGCGCTACTGAATTTTGCTGAACCTACTTTAACCAATGCGCCCATCACAGCAAAGCCAAGGGCGGCAACCAGCATCCATAAGCTACCTAAATGCGGTAACTTCACAAGTCGTTTGTTTTCATTGATTATAGTCTTTCATGTTTTGGCAAATGTGGTTCCATTTGTTTTCGATACCATTGATGAAAATGCTCTAAGCCTGTTTCTAATGGGTGTTGGTAAGGCCCTGTTTCATTTATGCCAAGCGCAAATAAGCCTTTGCGGCCGTCACTCATGCGTTGGCAAATTTCTTTGTCTTCAATCGCCGTTTCAAGATACGCCGCTTGCTGTGCTTTCACGTATTCGCGCTCAAATAAGGCAATATCTTCTGGGTAATAAAACTCAACCACATTGCTGCAAGTATCTACGCCAGTTGGTATTAGGTGCGAAACCACCAGTACGTTGGGATACCACTCAATCATCAAAAACGGGTAATACACAAACCAAATAGCGCCATGTTTTGGTGGCGTTTTGCCGTGATAATTGGTGACAGCCGTTTGCCATGTTTTGTAGGTGGCCGATGCGTTTTCATCAGTTGCGGGTTTGTAGCCAACGGTTTGTGCACTGAAATTCTCACCAAAATCCCAGCTTAAATTTTCGCAATCCACAAACGCATCTAAACCTGGGTGGAATGGGCCAACATGATAATCTTCCAAGTAGGCCTCTATAAACGTTTTCCAGTTGAAGTTGTAGTGCTCAACATTCACAGAATCTAAGTGGTAATTGGTAAAATCAAAATCTTGCTTGCAGCCCAGCTGGTTTAATTCTTTAATTAAATTGCGCGATGAAGGCGATGCTGAATTTTCAAATAACAAGCCTTGCCAATTTTGTAGTGGCGTTTTATTCAAATGCAAACAAGGGTTTTGCGCAAAATGTGGCGCACCCAATAACTTGCCGTCCAAATCATAAGTCCAGCGATGTAGCGGGCACACAATATGGCTGGTATTACCCTTACCACTTAGCATCACGGCTTGGCGATGGCGACAAACGTTACTTAATAGGCTCACTTCGCCCGCTTGGTTGACTAAAGCTTTGGCGTTAAGCATCCAATCCAATGTGTAGTAATCGCCAGCGTTTGGTACCATTAAAGCGTGACCTACATATTTAGGCGCGTTGGCAAACAGATATTGTTGCTCTAATTGATAAAAGTTTGCATCAGCGTACCAGTGTATAGGTAATTGCGATGGTGTTTTTAGAGCGGTTTCAGCTTGAGAAATAGTAGAAATTGCAGTTAAAGCCATAAAAATAAATTTGAAAATTGATGCAGGTAGAATTTTGCACTAAGCGCTTGATTTTGCCTAGCATTTAAGCGCATTAAGTACCGCTTTTAGGGTAAAAGATAGTCGTTTAAAAGTGCGACAAGGCAATATGCGCAGTGCGATAAATCGGGTACACTTTGCTTAATACTAACAAAAAAACACAGGGATAAAAAATGGATTCAGTCAGTCAAAAAAACACTCCGATTATCTTTAAGGGCAACGCCACAGAGTATTTTGGCATTTGGATTGTTAACTTATTACTTTCAATCGTTACACTCGGTATTTATTCGGCATGGGCAAAAGTGCGCCGCAAGAAATACTTCTACAACAACACCTTAATTGAAAATGTAGGCTTTGATTATCACGCAAAGCCTATTTCTATTTTAAAAGGCCGCCTTATCGCCTTTGCCTTTTTTATGGGCTATAGCTTCAGCGCTAATATCAATCCAATTTTGCCTGCCATTTTTATGCTGGTGCTGTTTATTTTTCTGCCTTGGCTGGTGGTGCGCGGCTCACTTTTTAATGCACGCAATAGCAGCCATCGCGGCTTACGGTTTGATTTTGTGGGTACAGTAGGGCAGGCTGCTAAAGTTTTTATTGTGCTACCTATACTAACCTTTTTTACCTTGGGCTTGATTATCCCGTATATCGCCCACGAAAAAAGCCAATTTTTAGCCAACAATCATCGCTTTGGCTTAAGCCAATTTGAAATGAGCCGCGTGGTTAAACAGTTTTACAAAGTGTATTTAATTGTGCTGATTATCCCCGCCATTATTGGTATTTTGGCCGCCATTGCCATACCTGCTTATCAGCAATATGTTAAAAAAGCGGCGGGCCAAGTGAACACAATTCCTTTTGTGCAACCTTTTGTAGCGCTGCAAAAAAATGTTGTTCTTGCCGCTAATGAAACCCCAGAAGATGTGATTAGCACAGAAGCCGAAACGCCTATGCCAACCGTAGAGCGCGTATATTCCGAAAACGCACAAGAGTTGGCGCAAACACCCGCAGAAATAATTGCGCCAGCGAATGAAGGGCAAGAATCTGTTGCCGAAACGCAAGTATTAAGCGAAGCAGAACAGCAAAAAATGTTAGAAGAAATCATGCAAAATCAGCAGCAAGAGCAGAAAGATAAAGTACAAGAAATGCTGAAACAACCCATGTTTGTTTTAATTGGCTTGGCTGTGTTTGCGCTGTATGCCTTCTTTATTTTTGGCTTTATTGGCTACTTGCAAGCGCGTATTGGAAACTTGGTTTGGAACAACACAAAGCTTGATCAATTAAGTTTTGAAAGCAAATTACGCGCACGCGATTTTATTTGGCTGTACTTTAGCAATATTGTGGCGATTATGCTGACATTTGGCTTGGCCACACCTTGGGCGCAAATTCGTTTGGCACGCTATCGCGCGTCTAAATTAAGTATTGTGGGCGATGTAGATTTTGACCAATTTGTGGGCGATAAAAAAGCAGAAGTGAAAGCGACTGGCGAAGAGATTGCTGAAATGTTTGATGTGGATTTATCTTTTGGTTAGAGCCTATTTAACGTTTATTCACCTTTTTACTAAAAAGTAACTCATGACATTTCAAGCCGATTATTTTGACGGTTTAAGCGCGCGTGCTCAGCCAGTTTTGGTGCGCGTGCTGGCCGATAGCAAGCAGATTGCCTTTGAAGTTAATGGTGAAACGCTTATATTTTCTTTTGACGATTGCGATGTGCAAGCCAAGCTTGGTAACTCAAAACGATTGATTGATTTATCAAATGGCGGCCGCTTAGAAGCGCAAGAAATTAGCGCGTTAGAGTCTGTTATTACTAGCAAAAGCAGCGCCGTTTGGCGCGCTTTACATTATTTAGAAAATCATCTTGCTTGGGTAATGCTGGCATTGCTGCTAACCGTTTTTGCGGGCTGGGGATTTTTGCAATATGGCGTACCAAAGCTGGCAGAAACCGTGGCAAAAGCAACACCAGCCAGTATGGAAATCAAGCTGGGCGAGCAGGTTTTAAAAGGCTTAGATCATCAGTATGGTTATTTTTCAACCAGCAAAACAGCTCCTGCGCGCCAAGCATCTATTAGCAACGCTCTAAAAGATTTGTGTACACGCGTGGGCAATTGCCCACATTATCGCTTAACGTTTAGAGATGGTGGCTTAATTGGCGCCAATGCTTTTGCCTTGCC
>JAZKDM010000074.1:9503-11161 GCA_040387535.1 Pseudomonadota bacterium
GCTAAGCCCAAGAAAAATAATGCATTCAACAATATGTTAGCCTCGCATCCCGATACCCAACAGCGAATACAACCTTTTTTGCAGGCAGAATTGAATGCAAAGCCTAATTGTCCTTAAGTTTTAGCGTGCAATTTGCCCGCAAATCTTGCTAAAAAGCGCCTTTTGCGCTACTCTCAGGGCTAAATAAAGCGAATTTATAAAACATTCAAATTCATTTAGGAGAAATTGCAATGAAAAATCCCTTGGAATCAGTTGCAGGCACCATTATTTCGGGTGTTGTACTAACGGTAGTGTTGGTATTTTTTCTGAAAAACTTTTTAGTCGCGGGAGTTTAAAATGGAAATCATGCCAGGAATCGCACGTTGGATCCATTTGTTGTCAGGCGTGACATGGATTGGTTTGCTTTACTATTTTAATTTAGTGCAAATGGCGGCGCTTAAAGATGCAGGCGCAGATGGCACCGCGGCAGGCATTACCAAACACGTGGCGCCACGTGCCTTATTGTGGTTTCGCTGGTCTGCCGTTGCAACATGGGTTGCAGGCGCATGGTTATTAGGTGCAGGTTTTACAGATGCCTTTTTGTTGCGTAACGGTTATGAAGGTATTGGTATTGGTGCGTGGTTAGGTACCATTATGTTGTTTAACGTTTGGGTGCTAATTTGGCCTAATCAGCAAAAAATTCTTGGCATGGTGCCAGCAGATGATGCGGCAAAAACCAAAGCGCGACGTGTGGCTATGTTGGCATCACGTACCAACATGATGCTATCTATTCCCATGTTATTTTTCATGGCAAACGGATTAAGTCATCACGCCGTTTTAGGGCTGTAATCAGCATTAAGGCAACAACGGCGGCCTTAGCCGCCGTTTTCATTTTGGTTTTGGTTAAAGATTTAGAGCAGAAATACATTTTATAGAAATAAGATCATGGCACATTTGACAAACACCCATTTGATGAACACTTACACCCGTCAACCCGTTACCTTTGTAAAGGGCGAGGGCGTTTGGTTGTGGGATGATCAAGGTAAAAAATACTTAGACGCGCTATCAGGCGTGGCAGTCAATGGTCTTGGCCATGCGCATCCTAAATTGGTCAAAGCGATTTCTGAGCAAGTCGCTAAGTTGATTCATGTGTCGAATATTTATCAGATTGCCGAACAAGAAGCACTAGGCAATAAGATTGCCGAAATTTCGGGCATGGATAATGTGTTCTTCTGCAATTCTGGCTGTGAAGCAAATGAGGCCAGCATCAAGCTAGCGCGGCTTTATGGGCACAATAAAGGCATTGAAAATCCTGAAATTATCGTGATGGAACGCGCTTTTCACGGCCGCACCATGGCAACGCTCTCGGCAACGGGTAACCGCAAAGCGCAAGCAGGATTTGAGCCGCTGGTTTCAGGTTTTATTCGTGTGCCTTATGATGACTTGGCCGCTATTAAGCAAATCGCATCGCGCAAAAATAACGTGGTGGCAATTTTGGTTGAGCCTGTGCAAGGTGAGGGCGGTATACATATTCCAGCGGATATGAAAGCGTATTTTCAAGGCCTGCGTCAGGCCTGTGATGAAAATGGCTGGCTATTAATGCTAGATGAAGTGCAAAGCGGCATTGGCCGCACTGGTACTTGGTTTGCGTTTCAGCATACTGGCATCATGCCAGACGT
>JAZKDM010000074.1:11261-13411 GCA_040387535.1 Pseudomonadota bacterium
TTGGTATTGAGCTAGATAGGCCATGCGCTGAAATCGTTAAAATGGCTTTAGAAACGCAATTGCTAATTAACGTAACGGCTGAAAAAGTGATTCGTTTATTGCCGCCGCTTGTTATTAATGAAGCGGAAGCACTTGAGCTGGTTGAGCGTTTAAGCAAATTGATTAAACAATTTTTAGGTCAGTGATTATAAATCAGTAAAAAAACGAGTATTCAATATGGCTGATATTAAACACTTTTTGCAATTTAATGATTTGAACTTGGATGAGCTCAATCATATTTTTGCGCGCACCAAAATCATCAAGGCGCAATTCAAAGCCTATCAACAATACTGGCCTCTGCAAGATCGCACCTTGGTGATGATTTTTGAAAAAGCCAGTACGCGTACGCGCTTGTCGTTTGAAGCAGGCATGCACCAATTGGGCGGTTCGGCTATTTATTTAAATACGCGTGATTCGCAATTGGGTCGCGGTGAGCCGGTAGAAGATGCAGCGCAAGTGATTTCGCGCATGTCCGATATTGTGATGATACGTACTTTTGAGCAGGACATTATTGAGCGCTTTGCCGCCAATTCGCGCGTGCCAGTGATTAATGGTTTGACCAATGAATATCATCCTTGCCAGATTTTGGCGGATATTTTTACCTTTATTGAGCAAAAAGGTTCAATTAAAGGCAAAACAGTGGCTTGGATTGGTGATAGCAATAATGTGTGCAATACCTGGTTACAAGCGGCTGAGGTGCTGGATTTTAATGTGCATGTTTCTACCCCGCCGGGATATGAAGTAGAGGTGGAGCGCGCTAATTTATATGGCGACGATCATTTTGAAACCTTTGCTGACCCGATGGAAGCCGCACGTGGTGCTGATTTAGTGACCACAGATGTGTGGACTAGCATGGGTTTTGAGGCGGAAAACGAAGAGCGCATGCGCGATTTTGCCGATTGGCAAGTGGACAGCGATATGATGCGTATAGCCGCAAAAGACGCATTGTTTATGCATTGCTTGCCCGCACATCGCGGTGAGGAAGTAGCTGCCGATGTGATTGACGGCCCGCAAAGCGTGGTGTGGGAAGAGGCCGAAAACAGGCTTCACGTGCAAAAAGCATTAATGGAATATTTACTATTGGGTAAAGTTAATTAAGGAAAAGTTAGCGCAATGAGTGCAGATAATAAAGTAGCAAAAAAAGAAGTTAAAAAAGTAGTATTGGCCTATTCGGGCGGTTTAGACACGTCTGTGATTTTAAAATGGCTACAAGATGAATATAAATGTGAAGTGGTTACATTTACGGCCGATTTAGGTCAAGGTGAAGAGCTAGAGCCTGCGCGCGCTAAAGCCAAAGCGGCAGGTGTAAAAGAGATTTACATTGATGATGTGCGTGAAGAGTTTGTGCGCGATTTCGTATTTCCTATGTTTCGTGCCAATACGGTTTATGAAGGTGAGTACTTATTAGGTACTTCAATCGCGCGTCCACTCATTGCCAAACGTTTGATTGAAATTGCTGCTGAAACCAATGCCGATGCGATTTCACACGGTGCAACGGGTAAAGGCAACGACCAAGTACGTTTTGAATTGGGCGCTTATGCCTTAAATCCAAATATTCAAATCATCGCGCCTTGGCGTGAGTGGGATTTGTTAAGCCGCGAAAAATTGATGAATTATGCGGAAAAACATGGCATTCCGGTTGATATGAAGCATAAGCAAGGTGGCAGCCCATACTCAATGGATGCCAACTTATTGCATATTTCGTATGAAGGCCGTCACCTTGAGAATCCAGCGGCAGAAGCAGAAGAATCGATGTGGCGTTGGTCTGTGAGCCCAGAAAAAGCGCCAGATGCAGCTGAATATTTAGATATTGAATATGTAAATGGTGACCCAGTTTCATTAAATGGCGAAGCGATGAAGCCGCATGAATTATTAGCGCATTTGAATAAAATCGGCGGCAAGCATGGTATCGGCCGCCTAGATTTGGTTGAGAATCGTTATGTAGGCATGAAATCACGCGGCTGCTACGAAACGCCAGGCGGTACCATCATGCTTAAAGCGCACCGCGCCATTGAAAGCATTACCTTAGACCGCGAAGTGGCGCATTTGAAAGACGATTTAATGCCGCGCTACGCCAGCATGATTTACAACGGCTATTGGTGGAGTCCTGA
>JAZKDM010000075.1:0-15869 GCA_040387535.1 Pseudomonadota bacterium
GGCCTAGATAAAATGGTTGGTAGCCAGCCGCTTAAAGGCTTGCGTATCGGCTTGCCAAAAGAATATTTTGCCGATGGTTTAGATGCAAATGTGGCAAAAGTGGTGCAAGAGGCGATTGCAGAATATCGTAAATTAGGCGCAGAAACAGTGGATATTTCGCTACCAAATAGCCAATTATCGATCCCTGTTTATTACGTTTTAGCGCCAGCCGAAGCCAGTTCTAACTTATCGCGATATGACGGCGTGCGCTACGGTCATCGTGCGGCTGAATATGATGACTTGATGGATATGTACATGAAAAGCCGTGCCGAAGGCTTTGGTGCAGAAGTGAAACGCCGTATTTTGATTGGTACTTATGTGTTGAGTGCTGGTTATTACGATGCCTATTATTTAAAAGCTCAGCAAATCCGCCGCCTGATTGCCGATGATTTTACGCAAGCATTTAAACAATGTGACGTGATAATGGGGCCAACCGCGCCTTCTACCGCATTTAAAGCGGGCGAAAAAGCGGATGATCCAGTGGCGATGTATCTGCAAGACGTTTATACGATTGCCACCAATTTGGCTGGCTTGCCAGGTATGAGTATCCCAGCTGGGTTTAGTAATGGATTACCAGTGGGCTTGCAGTTAATGGGTAATTATTTTGATGAAGCGCGCATGCTAGATGTGGCGCATGCTTATCAACAAGTAACAGATTGGCATCTAGCTATGCCAGAGGGTATTTAAGATGGAATGGGAAGTTGTTATTGGGCTTGAAACCCACACACAGTTAAGAACTAAAAGTAAGCAATTTAGTGGTGCATCAATCACTTATGGCGCAGAGCCAAATACGCAAGCCGATGAAGTGAGTGTTGCTTTGCCGGGTGTGTTGCCCGTTTTAAATAAGCAAGCGGTGGAATGTGCCATTAAATTTGGTTTGGCGATTAATGCCGATATTCCTCTGCGCTCTGTGTTTAGCCGCAAAAATTATTTTTATCCCGATTTGCCAAAAGGTTATCAAATTAGTCAATTTGAATTGCCAGTAGTGGGCAAGGGTGCTGTGACGATTCAAGTGCCAGCAGTAGGTAAAAATGCCGCTTATGAAAAAGTGATTAATATAACCCGTGCGCATTTGGAAGAAGATGCAGGTAAATCCGTGCATGGTGCAGTTGAAGGCATGAGCGGCATCGATTTAAACCGCGCAGGCACGCCGTTACTAGAGATTGTGACAGAGCCCGATATGCGTAGTGCAGCCGAGGCCGTGGCTTATGCAAAGAAACTGCACGAATTAGTGCAATGGATTGATATTTGCGACGGCAATATGCAAGAAGGCAGTTTTAGATGCGATGTAAACGTATCGGTGCGCCCAAAAGGCCAAGAAAAATTTGGCACTCGCCGTGAGATTAAAAACCTGAACTCATTCAAATTTATGACGCAGGCGATTGAATACGAAACGCGCTGGCAAATTGAAACACTAGAAGATGGTGGTACGATTCAACAGGCCACGGTTTTGTTTAACCCAGATACGGGTGAGACAAAAGCCATGCGCTCCAAAGAGGAAGCCAACGATTACCGTTACTTTCCAGACCCTGATTTATTGCCATTAGAAGTGACGATAGCTGATAAAGCGCGTGTACAGGCGACAATGCCGGAATTGCCAGAGGCGATGAAAGCACGCTTTGAAACGGATTATGCTTTAAGCAGTTATGACGCAGCGGCGCTGACAGCAAGCCGTGAGTTAGCTGACTTTTTTACCGAAACCGTTAATGCAGGAAGTGATGCCAAGCCAGCCGCCAATTGGATAATGGGTGCTATTTCGGCTAAATTAAATGCAGACGAAAAAGCGATTAATGAGTCACCAATTAGCGCCCCGCAATTAGCGCAACTGTTAAAACGCATTGCCGATAACACTATTTCGAATAATGCGGCCAAGCAAGTGTTTGAGGCAATGTGGATTGGTGAGGGCGAAGTTGATTCAATTATTGAAGCCAAAGGCTTAAAACAAGAGTCTGACAGCGGTGCGATTGAGGCGATTATTGATGAAGTGCTAAAAGCCAACCCAGCGATGGTTGAAGAATTTAAAGCGGGTAAAGAAAAAGCCTTTAACGCGTTGGTTGGTCAAGCCATGAAAGCATCAAAAGGCAAAGCCAACCCAGCGCAAGTCAATGAATTGTTGAAGAAGAAACTGGTAAGCTAGTTTGTTTGAGAGTAACTATTAAAGCACTTAGTTAGAGCAACTTAGCTTAGCATTAAGCTACTTATTCAGTAGCATCAGAGTTGGGTTGTTTAAGTGCTATAAAGCGAGCTTTCTCATCGGCATAATGTTTGTTTGCAGTAATTATACTCAGTTTGCGTTGCTGAATTTGTTTATCCAGATTCTCTGACTCAAGTTGTGTTTGCTTAAGGTCGTCGTTTAAGTAAGCAGGCAATGGTTGATTCTTGTTTTTAAAGGTTTGCGCGGACTTATTGTTGCGTGTTGTTTTGTTCGCGTTAATAAGCTTGCGCTGCATAAGTGCTTGAATTGCAGCTTGCTCGGTTTCTAAATTGCGGTCGCGAGCCAAATCAATTTCTTCGGCATTGGTGTAAGAGGCCAGTAAAATTTTATCGCGGCGCTCTTTATCTAACTTTTCTTGCTCTTTCTGATAATCGATTGCTGCCGCTTGTTGATTCAGAGCAACATTTTTCTTTAGAACAATACCTTTATTACTCATTTCTGTATTGCTGCGACCACTTTCTTGGCTCGGCAATTTGTCGCCATAGTGTGTTACACCGCTGCTATCTACCCACTTAACGATTTTTTTACCTTCAGCGTAGGCACTAAAAGTGATTAGGCTTAAGCAAGTACATATAATCAAAGTCAAATTTTTCATATCAATTCCCAAACTACACGCGGCACGTTTTTTTTGTCTATAAAGTTACGCCATATTGTTGGCGGTATGCTTCTACTTTAAGCAAGTGTTGTGCCATATCGTTGTTATGATGAATGTATTGTAATAAATTGCTTAAATTAGCAATGGCGCACACTGGAATTTGATGCATTTCCTGTACTTCTTGCACAGCCGATAAGTCACCTAGCCCTTTTTCCTGTCTATCTAATGCAATCGCCACACCACAAGGCGTTGCGCCGTGTTTTGTAATTAACTCAACAGACTCACGCACAGATGTGCCTGCCGAAATCACATCATCAATGATTAAAACGCGACCTTGCAATGGGCTGCCAACTATGACACCACCTTCGCCATGGTCTTTGGCTTCTTTACGGTTATAGGCATACGGCAAATTATGACCATTTTTGGCAAAGGCAATTGCAATTGCGGCGGCTAAAGTGATGCCTTTGTAGGCTGGGCCATAAAGCATATCGAATTTTATGCCTGATTTTTGTATGCTCTCGTAGTAAAATTCGCCAAGCTTTAACAAGCTTTCGCCATCGTTAAACAGGCCTGCATTAAAAAAATAAGGGCTTAAGCGGCCGGCTTTGGTTTTAAATTCACCAAATTTAAGCACCTGTTTTTGAATAGAAAAAGCAATAAAATCTTGGCTTAAGTGGTCACTATTAGGCTGGGTATTCATCATTATTAATCAATTGAAAGTCAATATGCGCATTATAACGGCTAATTTGAACGGAATCCGCTCTGCTAATAACAAGGGTTTTTTTGCTTGGCTGCAAACGCAGCAGGCCGATGTGATTTGCCTACAAGAAGTAAAAGCGCAAGCGGCGGATATGACCGCAGAGATGCTGGCACCTGCGGGTTACTATGGTTATTTTCATTATGCGGAAAAAAAGGGCTATAGCGGCGTTGGCATTTATTGCAAGCAAAAGCCTGACGCGGTGATTGAAGGCTTAGGCATTGCCGATATTGATTCTGAAGGCCGCTATATTGAGGCCAGTTTTGATAATTTAAGCGTGATTTCATTGTATTTGCCCAGCGGCTCAAGCGGTGAAGAGCGCCAAGCATTTAAATTCAGCGTGCTGGCGCGCATTATGCCGCATTTAGAGGCACTAAGAAAAAGTGGACGTGATGTAGTGGTATGCGGCGACTGGAATATCGCGCATCAAGAAATCGATTTAAAAAATTACAAAGGCAATAAAAAGAATTCTGGCTTTTTGCCAGAAGAGCGCGCTTGGCTGACGGATTTGTTTGGGCGTGTTGGTTGGGTAGATGTTTATCGCGCGTTGCATCCTAGCACTACCGAAGAATGCTATACCTGGTGGAGTAATCGCGGCGCGGCCTATGAGAAAAATGTGGGTTGGCGACTGGATTACCAAGTAGCCACGCCAGAGTTGGCCGCCCGAGCTGTGCAAACTTCAATCTATAAAGCGCAAAAATTTAGCGATCATGCGCCGCTTATTGTTGATTATCAATAATCCATAATTAAAAACGAATGAATGAAAAAAAATTTGTAAGGCTTGCTTAATTGTGACGACAAACGCTATGTGAAGTGCGTGATAACTTGGTTTTTCATGCTTCATACAGCTAATACTTCTACCTTTCTAAACTCAAGATGGTAGATTTTTCATAACAATTAGGAAGGAAATATTATGTCTATCGAAACATCATCAAAAATGAGCAAAGGTGCATTATTGGCAGTAGGCGCTGCCGCTTTGATTTTAGCAGGCTGTGCTGGTAACGGCGCAAAATCTGCCAGCGGCTCTGCAACTGTGGCATGCGTGGGCGTAAACTCATGTAAGGGCACAAGTGCTTGTAAAACAGCCGGTAATGAGTGCAAAGGCCACAATGCCTGCAAAACAGCTAAAAATGCTTGTAAAGGCCAAGGTTCTTGCGCCATTGCAGCCAATGCATGTGCAGGCCAAAACTCTTGCGCTGGCACAGGTCATTTAGCATTAACAGGTGCTGAGTGTGATGCAAAAGGTGGCCACGCCGTTTAAGTGCTGAATTGTTGTTTTAGGCCATTTTCATGCAAAACTGCCCCCAATTTGTGTGAGAATGGCTTTTTAATAGGCGCAAATTTAACTAAAAATGTCTAAAAATCTACCCTTTCTTGGCTATGGCTTAGGCTTACGTACAGAGCATTACAACGATATTTTAGAATCCAAACCCAATATCGATTGGTTTGAAGCGCTTTCCGAAAATTACATGATACCTGGCGGAAAACCGCTACAGTATTTAGACCGCATTCGCGAAAACTACCCAGTGGTGCTGCATGGCGTTTCGCTTTCTATTGGCTCAACTGCGCCCATGGACGCCGACTACTTGCGTGATTTACGCAAATTAGTAGACCGCGTACAACCCGCTTGGATTTCAGACCATCTATGTTGGACAGGCGTGCATGGCCAAAATATGCATGATTTATTGCCGCTGCCTTACACAGAAGAAACCGCGCTGCATGTGGCTGAACGTGTGGGTATTGTGCAAGATTACCTAGGCCGGCAAATCTTGCTGGAAAACGTATCCAGCTACGCCAGCTATGTCGATTCCACCATGACGGAATGGGAATTTATCGATTTAATTGCCGAAAAAGCCGATTGCCTACTATTGCTGGATGTGAATAATATTTATGTCAGCAGCTACAACCATCAATTTGATGCAAAAACCTTTATTGATGGCATACCCAAAAAGCGTGTGCAACAAATACATTTGGCGGGTCACAGCAATCAAGGCGATTACATTATTGATACGCACGATGCGCCAGTGATAGACCCAGTGTGGGATTTGTACGGCTATGCTTTATCACGCTTTGGCGCGGTATCCACCATGATAGAGCGCGATGACCAAATGCCAGAGTTGGATGAATTGGTGCAAGAGCTGCAAATAGCGCGCGATATTGCCGCCAAAGAGTTGGCGGTCGCTGCATGACCCAATTAGCTCAATTGCAATCCGCTTTTCAAGCCTACTTAATGGATACAGGCAAAGGTGCCGCCTTTAAAAATCGTATCGTTGATGATAAAAAAGTAGGCGTAACAAGGCGCTTAGGCATTTATGCCGATGCCTATCGCTTACGCATTATTGAAGCCTTGGCCAATAGTTATCCCAAACTGAAAGCACTGCTGGGCGATGATTTATTTGATCAGTCCGCGCGTGCTTATATTGATGCATATCCCTCCACTTACCCTAATATGCGCTGGGTGGGCGATAAAATGCAAAAGCATTTAATCAAGACCTTGCCGCAGCATCCTATTGCCGCCGAAATGGCCGCATTTGAGTGGGCGCTGGGTTTAGCGTTTGATGCAGAAGATAAGCCGATATTGCAATTACAAGATTTGGCAACGCTTGCACCAGAAGCATGGGCCGATTTGCCGCTGGTATTTCATCCATCCGTGCAGTTATTGCCACTTAAATGGAATGTGTTATTGGTTTGGCAGGCTTTAGATGCCGAAGAAGCACCGCCAGTACCGACTCAAATTAATGAATCTTGCCTAGTGTGGCGCAGCAATTTAAGCTCACATTATCAGTCGCTAGATAATCTAGAAGAGCTAGCCATTAAATTAGTGGCAACAGGTGCCAGTTTTGGCGGCCTGTGTGAGTGGCTAGAAGATAAATGCACAGAACCCACTGAGCAAGCGGCACAATATTTATCTAATTGGCTTAACCAAGGCTTGATCAAGGCTTAATTGCTAGCGTCTAATGGTCGTTCCCGCGCAAGCGAGAATCCATTCAGATTCTTGTTGGCTTGTTAAATTCAAAATGGACACCCGCTAGCGCGGGCATGACGTGGTATTTGGGCTTTACTAACTCAACTACCACAAAATTTCAGCGCCAAACTTTGCAGTATTTCGCCATTTTGGCTATTTTGCACAAACACCACAGCGCCCATATTTTCTAATTGATAACCGCGATTTTTCAAATCAGGCTTAATGGTGAAGTTTTTGCTGAATTCATTTTTATTATTGATTTGATACGCACCAAAAAACTCGCGCACCACGTAATCATGTTTTAGCTCGCGGCCATTGTTTTCACCAGCATTCACTTTGCTTACCAATTTATTTTCATAAATCGCCACAAAAATATCGCTATGCTTAATATCACTAGGCCTAACCGCTTGCGCATCTACCGTTAACGTAATTTCGCCATTGGCTTGAGTTACAGCATTCAAACTTAAATTGGCGCGCGATGCCAATTTTTTACTGGACTCAACCATGCTGTTTAAACGCGAACCATCAGAACCCTTAAAATCGCGGCCATTCATCACAAATTGCGGCGTATAAACAAAGCCAGCGCTATTAAATGCCGCTATTTTACGTTGCCTAGCCGAGTATTCAGCGCTAGAAAATTTATCTTTCCAGCCAATATAGTCCCAATAATCTACATGAAAAGCCAATGGAATTAGCTGGCTAGAATCTTGTTTTAAATTGCTTAACCATTTATCGGCAGGCGGGCAGCTACTGCACCCTTCAGATGTATAAAGCTCTAGTAACGGTACAGTTGATGCACCACTTTTAGATGAACATTCTGCGGCAATGGCGGACTGGGTGGCGATATTGAGCAGGCTTAAGGCAAAAAAAGCAGTGGTAACAATGCGCATAATAAAACTCCTTTAAGGTTAGGAGTTAGTCGTGGTTACTGCTATAGCCTTACAAAATTGCAGGTTGTGAGCGGAATAAATAATTACAAAGCGGCTTCGTTTTCTTTAATCGTATTCCAAGGCGCTACTTTAAAAAGCAGTAACATGCCTGGAATCGCGAAAATAAAGCACAGCATAAAAAATCTAAACCAGCCTAAATTTTCGACCATATACCCTGTTGCGGCATTGGCAAATGTGCGTGGTACCGCGGCTAAACTGGTAAAGAGGGCAAATTGTGTGGCGGTGTAAAGGGGGTGGGTTGTTTGCGCGATATACGCCACAAATGCCGCTGTGCCTAAGCCCACACCAAATGCTTCTACGCCAATTACAATGCCAAGCCACAATAAACTATGGCCAACCGTGGCTAAAAATGCAAAACCCAATATGGCAATCATCTGCACAAAACCAAATATCCACAGTGCACGGTTGATGCCCAGCTTAAACATCCAAACGCCGCCCAATAAGCCACCAATTACACTAGGCCACAGGCCAGCGTTTTTGGCAATCAATCCAATTTCAGTTTTACTAAAACCCATATCCAAATAAAACGGTGTAGCTAGGGCGGTTGCCATGCTATCGCCCAATTTATAAAAGAAAATAAACGCCAAAATAAGCGTGGCCGTTTTTAAACCATTTCGGTTCATAAATTCTTTAAACGGCTCTATAACAGCGGCTCTTAGCGTTCTTGGTCTGCCCTCTTTTAAGGCAGGCTCCTTCACAAAAATCGTCATCAAAATGCCGGGCAACATAAACAGTGCCGTAATGGTAAACACACTGCTCCACGCCATATGGTCTGCTAAAATTAACGATAAAGAACCTGGAATTAAGCCCGCAATTTTGTAGGCATTTACATGAACCGCGTTGCCCAAGCCCAATTCATTATCAATCAATAATTCACGTCTATAAGCATCTAAAACAATGTCTTGAGATGCGCTAAAAAAGGCCACAACGGTGGCTAGATAAGCGATTGCCCAAATATCAAGCTTTGGATTAAACGCGCCAAAAGTCGGTATAGAAATCAGCAGGAGTAATTGCGAGATAATCAGCCAACCGCGGCGGCGGCCCATGGTAAATTTGCCTAATTGCGGGATATAGCGGTCAAAAAAGGGCGCCCACAAAAATTTCCATGTAAATGGCAGATTAATTAAAGCAAATAAGCCAATCGCTTTAAGATTAACGCCTTCGCTTCTTAGCCATGCAGGTAAAAGGCTAATTAAAATATACAGCGGTAAGCCAGAGCTAAAGCCTGTAAAAATGCAGATCAGCATTTTTTTGCTCATCAGCGATTGCCAAATAGAGGTGTTGCTTATAGAAGTAGTGTTTTGCACTATTTTGCTTTTAGGCGATACATGGCTAAGTTACCTAACAGGTTTGGCATAAAGCTCACTTCTTGCGTATCGGTAATCACTTTGCGCTCTAAAATCGTAATATTGTGATTTTTACAAAATTGGTCGAAATCATGAATAGTGCAAAGGTGCACATTAGGTGTATTAAACCATTCGTAAGGCAGGCTTTTAGAAACAGGCATATTGCCACGCGTAATTTGTAAACGATTACGCCAATAGCCAAAGTTGGGGAAAGTTACAATCACTTCGCGCCCAACCCGTAACATTTCTTGCACAATGGCTTCTGTATTGTGCATGGCTTGCAGCGTTTGCGACAAAATCACGGTATCAAACGATTTGTCTTCAAAGCCAGATAAACCAGCCTCTAAGTCCATTTGAATCACATTGGTGCCGTTTTCCAAACAGGCCAACCAATTGGCATCGTCTTTTTCTACGCCATAGCCTTTTGTTTCTAAGCTGCTACGTAAAAATTGTAATAAGCTGCCATCGCCACAACCTAAATCCAGCACTTTTGTGCCAAAACTCACCCAGCCCGCAATAATGGCAAAATCTTGGCGATATTTAGTCATTAAATTTGTATTATTTACATTATTTTGAGTGGTAATTGACATATTTACACCTCAATCTTTTGTAAATAGGTGCGTAAAATGGCATGGTAGTGCGCGTCAGGCATTAAAAAGGCGTCATGCCCATGCGCTGCTGTCACTTCGGCATAGCTTACCGTTAGTTCGTTATCCAATAGCGCTTTTACAATTTCGCGTGAGCGCGCAGGTGAAAAACGCCAATCGCTAGTGAAAGACACCACCAAAAATTGTGCTTTTGCCACTTTTAAAGCAGCACTTAAATCATCATCAAATTCGCGTGCAGGGTCGTAATAATCTAGCGCGCGCGTCATGCGCAAATAGGTGTTGGCATCAAACTCACCTGCAAATTTATCACCTTGATAGCGCAGGTAAGATTCCATTTCAAATTCCACGTCAAAACCGTACTTAATGGTGTCTTTAAGCTTGCGGCCAAACTTCTCACCCATGGCGTCATCACTTAAATAGGTAATGTGCCCCAGCATGCGCGCAATACGCAAACCGCGGCGTGGCACCGTGTTATGTGCGTAATAATCACCGCCATGAAACTCAGGGTCAGTCATAATCGCTTGGCGCGCCACTTCGTTAAAAGCAATATTTTGTGCGGTTAA
Source organism: Pseudomonadota bacterium (assembly GCA_040387535.1). Taxonomy (GTDB): domain Bacteria; phylum Pseudomonadota; class Gammaproteobacteria; order Burkholderiales; family Methylophilaceae; genus Methylotenera_A. The sequence continues at coordinate 10,039 of JAZKDM010000075.1, forward strand.
ATTGGGGGCAGAGGCAATCACCAAAGCATGGCGCACTAAATCTGGGTAAGCAATCGTCCATTGCAAGGCTTGCATGCCGCCTAGGCTGCCACCCACCACAGCCGCCAATTGTGAAATGCCAAGATACGTTAATAGTTTTGCTTGTGAGTTAACCCAATCTTCCACAGTCACAATCGGAAAGCTAGCCCCAAACGGTTGGTTGGTTTTAGGGTTAATACTGCTTGGCCCTGAACTGCCATGACAGCCGCCCAGATTATTCAGCCCAATCACAAAAAACTTATTGGTATCTAGCGGTTTATTTGGCCCAATTAAGTTATCCCACCAGCCTGCGTTTTTATCGGTTTCAGCGTACTTTCCTGCCACATGGTGATTGCCCGAAAGCGCATGACAAATAATGACGGCATTACTTTTATCGGCATTAAGTGTGCCGTAAGTTTCATACTCTAAATGATATTGCGGCAACACCTCACCGCTTTTTAGTAAAAGAGGTATATCAAAGTGCGCTGTTTTTGAGGCTACCAAGCCTACAGAGTTGTTCAACAGAGGATTTTTTTCGGACATTTCATCATTATACTATGCGCGCTAATCATCAACATAGCACCCAATCGTTACGCGCAAAATTCCAGATAAATCTTTTACATGGCTAATTTGTGTAAAGCCATTTTTAGCCAGCAACTCTGCCACATACTCGGCTTGGTTATAGCCATGCTCCAACATTAGCCAGCCATTTTGCTTTAAATAGTTGGGTGCGTTGTGGATAATAATGCGTAGATCATCAAAACCGTCTACGCCAGAAGACAGTGCTGAAAGCGGTTCAAAACGTAAATCACCTTGCTTTAAATGGGTATCGCTGGCTTCAATATAAGGTGGGTTACTTACAATCACATCAAATAGTTGATTGTTTAATATGCTAAACCAGTCACTTAATTCAAAATGCACATTTTTAATATTCAAATGCAGTGCATTTTCAATCGCGACATTTAAGGCCGCTTGACTGGCATCAACAGCGGTTACTAGTACATTTGGGCGATTCTTGGCAATTGCTAAAGCAATCGCCCCCGACCCTGTGCCAAGATCTAAAACAAGGTTGCTAGTATGCGATGGAATTTTATCTAAAGCTGATTCAACCAAGGTTTCGGTATCGGGTCTGGGAATTAAAGTGTCTGCCGATACTTTTAGCGTTAAACCAAAAAACTCTCGGTAACCTAAAATGTAAGCAACTGGCTCGCCTTTTAAATGCCGCTTAAGTAGCATTTCAAAAGCTTGATATAAGTTATCTGGTATAGCATCCAAAGCATGCGCAACTAACCATGCGCGATTGACTTTTAATGCGTGTTGCAACAAAAGCTGAGTTTCAAATTTTGCTTCGTCGCTATTCATTTTTAATTGGGTTGCTAACTGTGTTTGACCCAATAGAATAGTGCGATTGATTGTAAGCGACATAATTGGTATTTTTTGATGAGCAACAGAAATAAAAAACGGCAACCTAAGTTGCCGTTTTTATTTTATTCACTAACTTAAGCAGGCTAAGCCTGCATTAAACTAGAAGAATAAGATAGCGCCTAAAGAGATAGTTTTTGCTTTTAGATCTGTGTCTGGAGCAACTTTGTTATCTACTTCGTCTTTAGCATATGAGTACTCAGCAACTAAGTTCAAATGTTTTGTGATTGGGTGGTAAGCACCAACAGTCCACATATTGCTTTCGTTGTCGCTGAATGAATCAATAGAATTACCTTCTAAGTTTGACTCACCATAGCTAGCTGCAAGTTTAGTACCTACACCTGGAAGAGTGTAAGCAGCTTGAACGTACCAGTCATCTGAATCACGTGCTTTACCAGCAGCGTCATAACCACCAGCGAACAATACAGTTTTACCTGTACCTTCACCTTGACCGTAGTAACCAGTTAATGCAAAACCAGCAACATTAACAGTAGCACCTAAGTCGAAAGCTGAAGCTGTGTCATCAAACACTTCTACGTTTTGTGTAATGCCTGAAGCCCAAACTTTACCACCGAAATCACCAGCCCACTCGTAAGATACTTTACCTTCGTACGCAGTTTCTGAACCAGCACGTTGTGAAATACCAACACCAGCTGCACCAACAGTGGTTGGATCCCAGCCTTGTGTTAAACCAGCTGTGAATGAGAAACCATTCCAGTTTGGTGATGAGTAAGCGATTTGTGATTTCCAATCAGCATACATGAAACCACGGCCGATACGACCTAATGTAGTTGTGTTACCAGCTAATGAACCAGCAGCTGAACCAACACCTAACAATGTTTGGTCATTTAAGATTGCATCAGAAGCATAGATACCTAAATCTTTACCTAATTTGATAGAACCCCAAGATTTGTCGCCAAATGTAACAAATGCTTGACGATTTTCTTGTTGTGAACCTTGACGGCCAGAACCAGTTGTTGAAGCACCTGGGTTGATGCTGATTGTGAAACCAACATCTAAGTCGTTTTGACGTGTTTTACCAGAAACTGATAGGTAGTTAGGTAACAAACCTGTAGTGATGTTTGCTACGCTTTTACCGTTACCACGTTCACCAGCAGTAGCGTCGTCGCCGCTGAAAGATGTATGTGTGTAGTAAGCGTTAACAACACCGCCGATGTCTAAAGTCCAATCGCCAGCTGGAATCATGATACCAGCGTTTGCGCTTGAAGCTGCAGCTAATAAAGCTGATGCTACTGCTAAACTTAATTTTGTTTTCATATGAATCTCCAAAAATTTATTTCTTAAAGTTTGTAACTTAATTACCCTCATTTTTATGGTTTAAACTTAATGTTTGTTATGTTTAACAACATTAACTTAACGATAAAAACGAGAAAGTTCGCGAACTCCCCCAATAAAACAAACTTAACATTCATTTACTAAGAAGGTTCACCTAGTATGCCAAAGATGCTGTTTTAACAGCAAGTGTTTTGTGGTTTTTTGAGTGAGTTGTAACAAATTGTTGTTTTTGTGCAACAGTTATCGCTTTGAAAGAGGCGCAATTGCTTGATTTACGGGCTATAAAGACTCTTCAACTGTAAATAAGCGGCGGTGCTCACGAATGGCAAATCGGTCCGTCATGCCTGCAATATAGTCGGCAACAGCGCGTGCTTTGTCTGTATTGGCATGTTGTTGATGCTCTGGTGGCATTAAACTAGGGTCGCTAAAAAATACTTCAAATAGCTCACGAATAATGCGCATGGCTTTTGCACTCATGCGATTGACTTTGTAGTGATGGTATAAATTTTTGCGTAAAAACTGCTTTAGAGCTAAGTTTTGTTGCGAGATATCTGAGCTAAAGGCAATTAGATAAGGTGCGTTACGGATATCTTGTATCGATTGTGGTGCTACTTGCTTAATGTTTTGTGCACTTGTTTCACATAAATCGACCACTAAGATATTAATCATACGGCGCACGGTTTCATGTATCAGCCGTCTTTGTTCAAGCTTGGGGTGTTTGGCTTTTACGATTTCTAGTTGCGAATTAAATAAAGCGACTTCTTGAAGTTGTTCAATAGTGATCAAGCCAGAGCGCAAGCCATCGTCAATATCGTGATTGTTATAGGCAATTTCATCGGCAAAATTGGTTAATTGCGCCTCTAAACTGGGATTGGTTTTATCGATAAAGCGCTGGCCCACATCGCCCAATTGTTTGGCATTTTTAAGTGAGCAATGCTTAAGTATGCCTTCGCGCAATTCAAAAGTTAGATTTAGGCCATCAAATTCCGCATAGCGCTGTTCTAGTTGATCAACCACACGTAGTGACTGCAAATTATGCTCAAAGCCGCCGTAATCGCGCATGCAATCGTTGAGCGCATCCTGCCCTGCGTGACCAAACGGGGTATGACCTAAGTCATGCGCCAGTGCAATAGCTTCAGTTAAGTCTTCATGTAAATTGAGTGTACGCGCTATGCCACGCGCTATTTGTGCTACTTCTAAGCTATGCGTTAAACGTGTGCGAAATAAATCGCCTTCATGATTCACAAATACTTGGGTTTTATATTCTAAGCGGCGAAAAGCGGTGGAATGAATAATACGGTCGCGGTCACGCTGAAAAGCATTGCGTAAAGGTGAGGCGGGCTCTTCAAAGCGTCTACCAAGCGTGGCTTCAGGGTTGGCGGCGTAAACGGCGAGTGTATTCATTACTTATGTTAGCGAAAGTGTTTCATTGAGTTTGTTTGCATCGTAATCGCTGGTTATTACCGCTTTACCAATACCTTTTTGCAACACCAGCCTTATTTTGCCATCAGCCACTTTTTTGTCATTTGCCATTAAGTCTAAATATTTTGCGATACCTAAATTAGGCGCTTCTAGCGGCAAATTGCATTTACTTAGCAAATGATGAATGCGTTTAAATTCATCTGTATTTAGCCAATTCATTCGTAGCGATAAGTCGGCGGCCATTATTGTACCCGCTGCTACGGCTTCGCCATGTAGCCAAACACCATAGCCCATGGCGTTTTCAATGGCGTGACCAAAGGTGTGGCCAAGATTAAGCAATGCGCGCTCGCCTGTTTCGTGTTCGTCAAGCGCAACTACTTCAGCTTTATTGTGACAAGAGCGGTAAATCGCATAGCTGATTGCCGCTTCATCTAAAGCCATCAATTTGCCAATATTGACTTCTAGCCAATCAAAAAAATCAGCATCACGAATTAGGCCGTATTTAATTACTTCAGCCAGCCCTGCTGATAATTCGCGCGCTGGTAATGTTTGAAGTGTGTCAATATCAGCTAACACCAATTTAGGCTGATAAAACGCACCAATCATGTTTTTTCCTAGCGGATGATTAATACCAGTTTTGCCGCCAACGCTAGAGTCTACTTGCGATAAAAGTGTAGTGGGAATTTGAATAAACGGCACCCCGCGCAAATATGTTGCCGCGGCATACCCTGTTAAATCGCCAATCACACCGCCACCTAATGCAATAAGCGTAGTACTGCGCTCGCAGCGATTTTTTAGCAGGGCATCGTAAATAAGATTAAGCGTTTCTGTATTTTTATAAGCTTCACCATCTGGCAAAATTATTTCAATTACCGTTACACCTGCACTACGCAGGGTGCTGGTAAGCTTATCCAAATACAAAGGTGCAACCGTCGTATTGGTAACAATCGCTACATTTTTGCGTTTAAGATGCGGCAAAATCAAATCGGCCTGATTAAGTAAATTTGAGCCGATATGAATGGGGTACGCGCGGTTATCGAGTGCTACATGTAAAGTTTGCATCATGGAGTATTATTTTAATCTTGAAATTTTAGGTCTAAAGCGGATTGTATTTTAGCAATAATGCTACCCACAGGTTGATTGCCAGTATCAATAATGTGGGTGGCCACTTCTGTATATAAAGGGTTGCGCTCAGCATATAGCTGCTCAAGCTTGGCGCGAATATCCACATTTTGTAATAGTGGCCTATGTTTATCGTTGCGCGTTCTGTGCCATAGCTCAGTGACGTTGGCGCGTAAATAAATGACATGGCCATTGGCTTTTAGCAGCTCACGATTTTCTGCGGCGATGACTGCGCCACCACCAGTAGCCATTACAATGTTCTGCTGAGTAGCTAGCTCTTGAATAACGGCAGTTTCGCGCTTGCGGAATCCTGCTTCACCTTCTAAATCAAAAATTACGGGTATTTTAACGCCAGTACGTTTTTCGATTTCTATATCCGTATCATAAAACTGCTTGTTTAAATGCTTGGCTAAAATTTTGCCAATGGTGGTTTTGCCCGCACCCATCAAACCAATAAAAAAAATGTTATTTGTTTCTATCACAATATATTGTCGCTTAATTTGCAAGCAAAAATGCCTATCAGGTTAATGATAGGCATTTTAAGGTAAAGC
>JAZKDM010000076.1:0-48241 GCA_040387535.1 Pseudomonadota bacterium
GCATTACCGATGCCGACGGCGACGTCTCAACGGCCACCGTCACCATCAACGTGGCTTCGGTAGACGACTTACCGGTTGCGGTCGCCGACAGCATCAACACCAACGAAGACACCCCGGTCACTGGCAGCCTGGCTGGCAACGACACCGCAAGTGGTGATGGCGGCAACGTCTGGTCACTCACGACCGGTACCACGAATGGCACGGTCACCGTGAGTGCGGCTGGCGTGTATAACTACACCCCGAACGCCAACTACTTTGGATCAGACAGCTTTACTTACAGCATTACCGATGCCGACGGCGACGTCTCAACGGCCACCGTCACCATCAACGTGGCCGGTACCAATGACGCAGCGGTGATTACCGGAACTTCTATTGGATCTGTGACAGAAGCGAGCGGAGTGGCCAACGCCATTGCCGGTACGCCAACTGCAACGGGCACATTAATCAGCACCGATATAGACAATCCTGCCACCTTTACTGCTGTTAGCACTACTACCAGTACTGGTGGGTATGGTACTTACCAGATGACTGCAGGCGGTGTCTGGACTTACACCATTAATAATAGCAATGCTGCGGTACAAGCCCTTAATACTGGCGGTACGCTGACTGATACCTTTACCGTAGCTTCAATAGACGGTACCGCCAAGGTCGTAACGGTTACCCTCCATGGCGCCAATGACGCTGCAGTGATCACCGGAACCTCTACTGGATCTGTGACAGAAGCAAGCGGAGTGGCGAACGCGATTGTCGGTACACCAACAGCTACTGGTACCTTGACTGATACCGATGTTGACAATCCTGTCAATACTTTCACAGCGGTAGCTGCTGGCGCGCCTAGCACTAATGGTTATGGTACCTATGCCATGACCGCAGGTGGTATATGGACTTACACGCTTAACAATAACAATTCCACAATACAGGCGTTGAATGTGGGGGGCACATTGAGTGATACCTTTACAGTGACTTCCGTAGACGGAACCCCTAGGCTTGTGACAGTCACCATCAACGGTACAAACGATACTCCTATAGGCGTTGTAGAAAGCTTTGTTGTGACGGAGGGTACTACGGCTATATTAGGTAATGTGCTAGCCAATGATACGGATGTTGATAGCTCATCCCTGAGTGTAGGGCAGTTTGCTATTAACGCTTCCGGCACTGGTGCACAGGCTGCTAATGGCACAAATTTCATCACTACCGCTCTTGGCGGCATTGTGGTGATGAATGCAAACGGTACATTTACCTATACTGCGCCTACATCCAGAAATCACAGTGATGCAACCCCTGATATTGATAGCTTTGTATATCGCGCTTCTGATGGGACGGCAACATCTGACTGGACGACCGTTTCAATCAATCTGGCAGATACAGGACCAGTAGCTTATAGTGACACAGCTAGCCTGAGTGGAGGTGGCTCTATCTCTGGCAATGTAATTACGGGGACTGGTAACATCGTTGTGGGTGGAGCGGATACGTTGGGTGCTGACGCGGTTTCGATAACCAATGTAACTGTGACGCAAGGTACTGTAGTTTCCAATACTGTTGGTGCAGGTAATGTCCGCACTATAGTCACTACTAATGGCACATTGGTCATTGATCAAGATGATGGCAGTTATACTTATACTAAAGCGACGGATAAAAGTGTAGCTGCTGGAACAAATGCTGCCACTCAAGCAGTCTGGACTGCGGCCGGATTTAATACTTATGGTTACGATACCCCTGTCGCTGCCGGGATATATAACAGCCCGTTCGTTGGAGGCTCTCCTGCAAATGGCATTAACTTTACTTCAATGACTGCTACCCAAGCTGGGTATGTTCGGTATCGAAATAATGGCGGTACTGGTGATGATGGCCTCGGTGTAGAAAGTGTGGCCGGGACTTCTGCCAACAACAAAATTGAGAATAATGAGCATCTACTTATAGATATAGGTTTATCTTCACAGTCAGCAACCATAACTTTGACGGACTTAACTCTTCTTGAAACTGCCACATGGCGAGCTTATGCGGCTGATGGCAGTTTTATCAGCGGCGCTACAGGCACAGTTAATGGCGTTCTTAGCGGTGTTGTGAGCGCGACAATTACAACAATGTCTCCTTTTGCGTATTTGGTAGTATCTTCTACAGGAAATGCTTTCCGTATCGATGGCCTCACTGTTACACCAGTTGCTATGACCACGTCCAACATCTTTACCTACACGCTTACTGATGCCGATGGTAGTACTTCATCCGCAACATTGACAATTAATCCTGGTATTGCACCAGTGATCGACCTTGATGCTTCAGGCGTAGGTAATGGTTTTGCTACTGCATTTACGCAAGGTGGGGCAGCAGTATCGATCGCGGATACCGATATCAGTATTACTGATGCTGACTCTGCCAACATTACCAAGGCCACTATTACATTGACTAATGCACAAGCCGGTGATGTATTGACCGCCGGTACGCTGCCCGGTGGTATTACTGTCTCTATTGTCGGCAATGTAGTGACTTTGACAGGTTCGACTACCCTTGCTAATTACCAAACGGCAATTCGTGCGATTACATTTAGTACAACCAGCACAAATACGGCATCGCGTAGCATTGATGTAGTGGTGACTGATGGCGTAAATAATAGCAATACGGCGACTACTACTGTAGCGGTGTCTTTGCTGAATGCGCCAGTGATCGACCTAGATTTATCTGGTGCTGGTACTGGGTTTGCGACGACTTATACTGAAAATGGTGTAGCAGTATCGATTGCCGATACTGATATTAGTATCACCGATGTTGATTCAACTAATATGACTGGCGCTACTATTACACTTACTAACGCGCAGGCGGGAGATGTGTTGTCTGCTGGCATACTGCCTGGCGGTATTAGCTCAAGCGTTATCGGCAATGTAGTAACTTTAAGTGGTGTAAGCTCACTTGCGAACTATCAGGCGGCGATACGGGCTATTACCTTTGCAAACTCTACCGAAAACCCAAATGTCACTCCGCGTGTTATTAGTGTGGTGGTAACCGATGGAATAAGCAACAGCAATACCGCCACCACAACGATTGCAGTGACAGCGGTGAATGATGCACCAGTCAACACCGTTCCAGGTGTACAAGTTACCGCCGAAGATACCAGCAAGGCAATTATCGGCCTTAGTGTCAGTGATGTGGATGCTGGTAGCAGCATGACAGTGACTCTGTCAGTTACCAACGGTACGCTGACGGTAACTGGGGGCAGTGCCACCATTACTGGTAGCGGTACGGGAACAGTTACCTTGACAGGAACTGTGGCAGCAATTAATGCGACTTTGGCGTCGAATGTGACTTATCTCTCAGCACCTAACTATTACGGTAATGACACACTAACCATGACTACCAGCGACAATGGTAATACGGGCACTGGTGGTGCACTCATTGATGTAGATACTGTCAATATCACAATTACATCAGTGACTGATGCACCCCAAATAATCATGCCTGCATCGTTGTCGAGTGTTCATGCTGGCACACCAACTGCGGCGATCAATACAACTACTGCAATTACACAAGCGAATATAGAAACTGCATTGGGCTTACCAGCCGGTTCTCTGGATAACCGTTTTGATCCGCCAACTGGTGGAGCGAATGACCCAGGAGCCGTAGATGTATTTGATGGCGCCTATACTAATTATGCAATCACCCTTGCTGCGGGCACTCAAGTTGCATTCGACTGGAGCTTTTTCAATGGCGAGCTTGTGCTAAGTGAAATCAATAACGGATATAACGATGTCGCGGTACTGGTCATTACTGATCCAAATGGTGTGGTTAACTATCAGCTACTCTCATCATCGGAGCAGACCGGTATCAATGTGAACGGCGCCACAGTAGATGCGACTGGCACCGTTAATTACACCCCTGCAATTACGGGACAGTATCAATTCTCATGGCTGGTGCTTAATGCTATTGATGGTAATAATGACTCTCAGCTTTCAGTTGGGGCACCTAAAACTTTCTATAATGGGAACAGTTATGGTGCACCGATCACATTCCCAATTAATGTACTGCCGGTGGGCGACGAAACTATCGGCCTGATTACTATATCCGGCCTACCATTGAGCGGTATAGGGTTCAGTTTCATTGGCTCAAATGGCGTTGCTGTTGGCACTAATCTGGGTGGTGGCTCATGGAGCTTTACTGAGTCTCAGTTGAGCAGTCTGCAACTATTGACACCACCAGATTATGTTGGAACGATAAACCTCACTGTTTCTGCGATTGGAACAGAGAATGGCATAGATGCCACTGCCACACAAAATATATCTATTGAAGTTGCTGCAACAACTGTAAATGTTATGGGTACGCAGACTGGTAATACCTTGACTGGCAGTGCCGCTAATGACCTGATAGACGGTTTGGGCGGCAATGATACTATAGACGGAGGTAGCGGAAACGACATACTGTCTGGTGGTGCCGGCAACGATAATTTGAGTGGGGGTATTGGTAACGATCTCCTGATGGGCGGGGCAGGTAGCGATACGTTAAACGGAGGTGCTGGCAACGATACGCTAATTGGTGGCGCTGGTAACGATACGATGACAGGTGGCTTAGGTATGGATGTCTTCAAATGGGAGTTGGCCGACAAAGGTGCAGTTGGTACTCCAGCAGCTGATATCGTGACTGATTTTGATGTGGCAACTAGGGTTGCAGGTGGCGATGTATTGGATTTGCGAGATATCCTGACGGGAGAGAACCATACGACAGGTACTGGAAACTTGACGAATTACCTGCACTTTGAAAAATCCGGTGCCAATACCATCGTGCATATTAGCGACAGTGGGGCTTATGCCGGAGGCTTTAATAGTGCTAGCGACGTTCAGATAATCACGCTGCAAGGTGTCGATTTGGTAACAGGCTTTGCTAATGATCAAGCAATTATTCAACAATTACTAACACAGCAGAAATTAATTACTGATTAGGAAAGTGTTGTTTTGGAATCAATTGCTTTGTAAAGAAATGTAAATATAAAGTCTAAATAAGCCAAGTCTACGGACTTGGCTTATTTTTTGCATATAATCCCACACGAAGACGGTAACACATAGTGAAACTTAGTTCCGCCGTTACATTTCTGCTACACTTTTGTAACATTGTGAAATAATTTATAAAATTAAAATAATAAAAATTTGATTTAAAGGCTTAAATATTTTGAATACAGTCAAGGCGTTGGATATGCAAGCATGCTCAAATATAGGAAAAGAGTTAATAATAAAAAATAAGACGTTTCTAAAAAGTTTGTTAGTAGTTGCTGTCATGAATAGTTTACTGATTTCCCCAACCATCAATGCGGAGCCAGTAGTTACTTTGAAGCAAATGGTTGAAAAAACCATTTCATCTAACCCGGAGGTGCAATCCAGATATCACGCTTACCTTGGGGCGGGTTATGAGCGGGACGTTGTAAAAGGCGGCTTTATGCCCAAGGTTGATATTCAATCGACCTATCGCAAGCAAGAGGATATTAATAGTGTTCGCAGTAGCACTGGTACAGAAATTCCGCGTTGGAACAATGAGTTAGTATTGCGTCAAATGATTTTTGATGGTTTTTCCACGCCTTATGAAGTGAATCGTTTAGGCCATGCAAAGCGCGTGCGTTATTACGAACTGCAAGCTACGATGCAAGACACGACACTGGAATTTATGCGCGCTTATATTGATACGTTGCGTTTTACCCAGCTGGCTGAGTATGCTAAAACCAATTACGTTACGCATAAACAGTTGTTCGATAAAATTAAAGAACGTGTTGATGCGGGTGTCGCGCGGCGCGTAGATTTAGAACAAGCGTCTGGTCGTTTAGCATTGGCAGAAGCCAATTTATTGACAGAAATGACGAATTTACATGATGTTACTGCCCGTGTACAACGTTTGCTGGGCGAGTTACCACCTGAAACTTTAGAGCAGCCAGATTTTTATAGCACGGGTATGCAAGCAACACCAGTTGAAGCGCTACGAGTTGCTTATTTGCAAAACCCCAATTTACTTTCAACGATTGAAGATATTCAAGCGACTAAAGATGAGGTGAAGACAAAGGAAGCTAAATTTTTGCCACGTTTAGATTTGCAAGCGCGTAAAAATTTAGGCACTAGTTCAGATGGTCGCAATAGTACCAATGCGGCAGATGTGCTTGAGTTAACCATGAATTTTAATTTGTTCAATGGTTTTTCAGATAAAGCTTCAGTGGGTCAAGCGGTTGAGAAGCTAAATACGGCGAATGATTTCCGTGATAAAGCCTGCGTGGATACGCGTCAATTAGTGACAATTGCTTATAACGATATTAATCAATTTAAAGAGCAATTAACCTATCGCGACGTACATCAAAAATCGATTGAAAATGCGCGAGAAGCTTATCGCAAGCAATTTGATATTGGTCAGCGTACCTTGCTGGATTTACTAGATACAGAAAATGAGTACTTTCAAGCCAGACGTAGCTTTACCAATACGAATTTTGATGTGCAAACTGCTTATGCGCGACTTTATGCCAGCCAAGGTGAGTTGTTGAATAAAATTGGTTCAGCGCGCCAAGGTTTACCAGAAGTGACTCGCGAAACTTATATGGATGCTGCCAATATATGCGAAGCCATCGCGCCAGCACAAGTGACAGTGGATAAAGCGGCATTATTGGCAAATGCGAAACCTTTAGCGGTAACCCAACAATTGATTAAGCCCGTTATCCAACCAGCGCTAGCCTGCAGCCCAGCAGTGATTACTGGCCGTGTAAATGATTGGGCAAAATCCTGGCGTCAGAAAGATTACGATAGTTATAGCAAGTTTTACGCAGATAAGTTTACGCCAGAATCGCCATTAACACGCGATGAATGGGCGAAACAACGTAAAGAGCGTTTATCGGTTGCAGGCAAAGTGAATCTTGAACTCAGTAATGTGCAAGTCAGTTGCGAGGGCGATAAAGCAGTTGCTAAGTTTGATCAAAATTACAGTGTGACGACTTATAAATTACAAAAAGCAAAAGCTGATGCCAGCTGTCAAGTGTGTGATGCGAAACGCATTGCCACTAAAGGTTTTGCTGACAAAACGAGTAAAGAGCTGCAATTTGAAAAAGTGGGTAGTCAATATCAAATTGTGCGAGAGCTTGTGAATAAATAAATTATTCAGCGTGTATTTGAAGAGGCACATTGCCAATTAAGGCGATGTGCTTTTTTATTGCCTAAAGGTGAATTAATGATGGCATGTAATTTGCTGATATGCCATTAGTGGGGCAGTTTTACTCTATTAACTGCTTGTTTTTTCTGATTATAAAAAAGAATTTTATTGGAATTTTGCTATGAATCATTGCTATCGTTTAGTGTTTAACAAGTCTTCTCAAGTATGGCAAGTGGTGTCTGAGCTTGCTAAATCACACAGCAAGTCCGCCGCTGTTGTCTTGTTGCCAACTTTGAGTCTATTACTAAATGTGCATGCTTGGGCAGAACCTGCTTTAAACGCATTGCCGACTTGTGGGCAGGTAGTTTCAGGGCAATCTGCTATCACGCAAAATGGTAATCAATTGAATATTTTGCAAAACACACAAAAATCTATCATCAACTGGAATACCTATAACATCGGCGCCAATGCGCAGGTGACTTATGTGCAGCCAAATGCCAATGCTATTTCACTTAATCGGGTGACTTCTGGTAATCCCAGTGAGATTTTCGGTAAGCTAAATTCAAATGGTCAAGTGTGGTTGATTAACCCTAATGGCGTGCTGTTCGGCAAAAATGCACAGGTAAATGTGGGCGGTATTGTTGCAACCACTTTAAATATTGCCGATGAGGATTTTTTGAATGGCAAGTATCAGTTCACGGGCAGTGCAGGCAGTGTCATCAATATGGGTAGTATTGTTGCCAACAACGGCGGTTATGTCGCCCTGCTGGCGCCAGAAGTGCGTAATGAAGGTGTGATATCCGCCATGCAGGGCACTGTTGCAATGTCGGCAGGTAATGCAATGACGTTGGATTTTAATGGCAACGGTTTAATTAATGTGCAAGTGGATAGCGCCAACGTCAATACGCTGGTAGAGAATAAACATTTGATTCAAGTAGGCAATGGCCAAGTGTTGATGAGCACAAAAGCGGCGGATGGATTAATCACTTCTGTGATTAATAATAGCGGCAAAATTGAAGCCAACAGTATGGTGAGTGATGGTGGTGTGATTCGCTTAACGGGTGCTAAAGCTGTTATCAATAGTGGCGAAATTTCGGCAACCTCATCTAGCCAAAAAGGCGGTACCGTGCATTTGTTGGGTGATAATGTAGGCATGTTTAGCGCAAGTAGTGTGAACGTATCGGGCAAAACAGGTGGCGGTACGATTTTAGTCGGCGGCGATTTTCAAGGTAAAAATGCCAATATTCAAAATGCGACTAAAACGTTTATTCATCAAGATGCACAATTAATCGCAGATGCCACAGATAGTGGTGATGGCGGTAAAGTGATTGTGTGGGCAAATGATATTGCACGTTACTACGGCAGTGTTTCGGCAAAAGGCGGTGCGGTTTCAGGCAATGGCGGTTTCGTTGAGATTTCTGGCAAACGTTTGCTTAATTTTTTCGGTAATGTAGATTTAAGTGCTGCGAATGGCGTGGGTGGCAATTTGTTGCTAGACCCAACTAACATTACGCTTAGCAGTGCTGCCATTGAAAATACAGCGGGTTTCAATCCAAACGTCGACAATACAGAAGCTTTTGCTGACGATGCAGGCTTAGATAGTGTTTTTAAGGTCGGCGCAGGTGGTAGCTTTTCAGGCATAACAGCGGGTAGCACGATTACGTTGCAAGCCACCAACGATATTACTGTTGCAGATGTTTTTAATGTCGCGGAGTCTACCGGCTCAGCTAATAATAGCTTGGTATTAGAAGCCAATAACAATATTAATGTAAATGCAGCAATCACTTTAGATGGCACAGGCGCATTAACTTTAAAAGCTGATGCTGATAATAGCGGTGCAGGTGATGTGGCGATTGGTGCCAGTATTAGCACTCAAGGTGGGAGCTTAACGTTAGACGGCTACAATATTACCCACACGGCTGGAAATATTGTGACTACGGGTGCCGCAGATTCAAATGGTGGGAATATAAATATTACTGCACAAAATGCAATTTTATTGAGTGCTACCAACATTACAGCTAATGGGACTACTGGAGTTGGTCCGGATCAGCCTGGCCGTAATGGGGGTGTCGTCACTCTTACTGCTAATGCGGGTATAACGGTTGGATCCATTACATCTAGAGGGAGCATTGCAACCAATGTAAATGCTAATGGAGGCAGTGCAGGAACTATTACCATTAATAACCATGATGGGCTCATTGCGGCAAGCGGTAATATTATAACTGGTGGCCTTGTTGCAGGTACAGGGACAGCAACAGGTGCTGGTAATGGAGGGGCCGCTGGTAGCATAAATCTTAGCAATCAGGCCAATACAGGTAATGTAACAACAGGTAATATATCAATGAGTGGCTTAAATAAAGGCAATGGAGGTAGCTTACTTATTAGTTCAGAGGGTGATGTAACCGTTAACGGTAGTATTAATACTAATGCAGGGCCTGCTTCTGGTAGTGCTGGCCGTAGTGCAGGCAATATTACTATTATCGGAGTAAATCGCACTGTTGTTGGTGCAATAACAGCAAATGGCGGCCCAGGTGGGGTAACTGATCAAGCTGGAGGTAATGCGGGTGTGGTTTCTATTACGGGAACGGGAACACTTTCCACTGGCACAATCACTGCAAAAACAGGTAATGCAACTGGTACAGGCGCTGGTGGTTCAGCAGGTAGTGTAACTTTAAGCGGTAGCCAAGTGACGTCAACAGCCATTGATACTTCACGTGGTACAAACGGCACAGGCGGCAACGTAAATATCACCACGACAGGTGGCGGCACTTCTACCGTTGCAGCTATTAATGCAGATAATTCTGGGGCGATTAGTATCAACAATACTGACACATTAACTGTCAGTGGCGTCATTGCTGGTGCTGGTACTACGATGACTAAATCGGGTGCAGGGTCACTTATTTATGCAGGTGCGAATACTTATACTGGTGGAACGACAGTTAATGCTGGTGTCTTGCAGATAGGTAATGGCGCAACTAGCGGCTCTATAGTGGATGCTGGAAATATCACCAATAATGCAACTGTGGTGTTTAATCGGTCTGACGCACATGGTTATGGTGGCGTAATTAGTGGCACTGGTGTTGTAGAAAAAAGTGGTACTGGTGTATTTACATTGTCTGGCTCTAACATTTATACAGGTGCTACGAAAGTAAATGCGGGAACACTAACTTTATCAGCTGCTGACCGTATTCATGATGCATCAGCTTTAACATTGGCTTTAGGCGCAACTTTTGATTTGAATAGTTATGCAGAAACGGTGGGTTCAATTGCAGGTGCAGGCAGTATTATGATGGGTACTGCCGCCTTAACCTCTGGCGGTAATAACTTATCAACTATCTTTTCTGGTGTCGTAAGCGGTACGGCTGCTAATTTTAATAAAGTAGGTACTGGCACATTAAGCTTAAGCGGCAATAATACTTATACTGGCGTGACCAATGTGCAAGCTGGTACTTTGACTGCAGCGCACGCAAACGCGTTGGGTGCTACAACTGGCGGTACAAGTGTTGCCAGTGGCGCAATACTTAATGTGAATAATGTGACTTTAGCAGCAGAAGCAATTACCTTAGCCAATACCGCGGTGTTGACAGGCACTGATGCAGCAATAGTGACTGGCAATGTGTCTGCCGGCGACGATAGCAAAATTGGTACAACATCTGCTGCGTCCACATTAACTATCAATGGCGTATTAACTTCAGGCGTTAATAACACATTGGAAATTATTGGGGCAGGCAGTGTGCTTGCAACTAATGCAGCCAATAATCTGGATATTATCAAAATCACCAACGCAAAAGATGTGAGTTTGCGCGATGTCGACAGTATGCGTTTTTCAGCAACAGCGTCTAATTTAAGCGGCACGTTAACAGTAAATGCGGCAGACGATATTAGCTTGCAAGTGGGCGGCACGATTACTAGCTCAGCAGGTAATATTTTATTGACCAGCAATGCGTTTATTAATAATGCAGGTGCAAATGCCTTAATAACCACAGCAGGTCGCTGGATTGTTCATACTGCTAACCTTGCTGGCAATACTTACGGCACACTTAATAGCCCTAACCAGGCGATATACGGGCGTGCATTAGGTGTGGCGACGACTGAAGCAGGTAATCGCTATGTGTTTGTACAAAGCCCAACTTTAGATATTACCTCAACAGATCAAACCAAAACCTATGGCCAAGATGCGACGGCCTTAGTGGCTAATGCTTATACTGCTGCTGGTTTTGTTGATGCCGCATTTTATGGAAATGTGTTCACGCAGGATACCGCTACCAACTCACTCACTGGTTCAGCTACTTCTACAGGTTCAGCAACGGCAAGTAACGTAGGCAGTTATGCGATTGACGTGACTCCTGTTGAGGCAACAACAGGCTACACGCTTAATAAATCGAATGCAGGTATTTTAACTGTCACGGCGGCTTTGTTACCAGTGGATCCCGGTAACACATCTGGCAATGTATCTAACAATATCAGCGTGTTTAATAATGCCATTACTCGGCCAGAACTAGCCGAGCTAACTTGCCCTCAATCTAGCGGCAATCAGTCGATGATAAACGGGCTTGATACGTTTGGTACGGATAATGTAGACTACGAACCATCAATCAGCCAACCTTTAGTGGGTGGTGTGGTGGCTAACGCTTTAGCGACGACAACATGCTTAAAACTATAATTAATGAAAAATATGAAAAAACTCAATAAGTTACCAGTTAATCCATTTATATTAAGTGGTTTGTTATTCACGATTTTTCAAACAAATTATCTGTATGCCGCGCCAGCCATTGACTCTGGCAGCATACAGCGGGATATTAAGAACTTAAATACACCCAACTTACCACCGCCAGCACCTTCTACTGAGCCAACACTAACTACGCCTAAATCTGACAGTGCGATTTCAGTAAAGGTGACTAGTTTTCAGTTCGTAGGCGCTAGTTTATTGCCAGATAGCGTTTTAAAGGCCGAAGTGCAGTCTTATATTGGACAAACCTTAGATTATGACGGTTTAACCAAAGTCACTCAAAGAATTAGTCAGTTGTATCAACAACATGGTTGGTTGGCTAAAGTGTTTTTGCCACCACAAGATATTCAAAATGGCTTGGTGACAATTGAGATTAATGAAGCAAAATTGGGTGAAGTGCATACCAATAGCGATACAAAAGCCCGTTTAAACCCAAAACTAGCGACACATATGCTGGCAAATACACAACAAAAAGGCATGCCCTTAAGTAGCCAAGCGCTAGAGCGCGCTATGCTATTAATCAACGATACACCAGGTTTTAGTGCGCAAGCAACTCTCTCGCAAGGCGCTCAAACGGGTGAAACCGATGTCACTGTTAACTTGGCAGATACACCTTTATTTAACGCGCGTGTTTGGGCAGATAATTATGGCTCAAGACTATTAGGTAAAGCACGCCTAAACGGCTTGGCTAGTTTTAACAACTTAACGGGCTGGGGCGATCAACTTACTGTGAACGCTTTAATGAGTAAAGGTCTTGAATACGTGCAAGGCGCATATGAATTTCCGGTTGGATATGCAGGCACGCGCGTCCAACTAGCGGGCTCGGTTTCTAATTATGAAGTGAATGGTGGCGGCTTAAGTGTACTTAACCCAGAGGGCGAGTCTTATTCCTATCGAGCAAGTGTCAAACATCCACTTATTCGTAGCCGCTACAGTAATCTTGCTTTGCAGGGTAGTGTAGAGTCGTTTAGCAGTAAGGATGACGTATTAGGTTTTGAGGTCTCTGATAAAGATTATCGTGCGCTTACGGTAGGTTTAAGGGGCGATCGTAGTGATGGTTTTGGCTTAGGTGGCACGTTTTGGGGCGGCGCAAGTTTAACAGCTGGTGACTTAGACTTATCTGGAAACCGTGCTGAGTTCGCATCGGACAGACTAACAAGGCACTCTGATGGACGCTATAACAAAATCAATTTTTACCTTGGTCGCCAACAGGTATTGGGTGAGAAACTCACTGCAAAAGCGTTGTTTTCTGGACAATTAGCGGACGCTAATTTGGGTGGATATGAAAAATTCTCACTTGGGGGGCCAGTCGGCCTAGCTGGATTTACAGTGGGCGAAGCAGCAGCAGACCAAGGCTGGATGCTAAATTTAGAGGCTAAGTACGCAATCACATCACAATTTAGCGCCAGCTTGCTGGGTGATACTGGAGGTGTGTGTCAGTTTAAAGATACTTGGGCAGGTTGGGATGCTGGTAATCCTAAATTAAAAAACTGCTATCAATTGGCGAGCGTCGGTTTTGGTTTTGGCTATACCAATCAATATTTAGATGCAAGATTAAGTTACGGGCGTCAGATTACGGGGAATCGCGGTTTAGATAACAATGGAAACGACACTGAAGGCGAAGACAGCAAGCATCAAGTTTGGCTACAAATAGGCAGTAATTTTTAATCGGCTCAAGCTGGTAAGGTTTTAACTGGGTTTGAGGCGATTATATTCAAATTATTTTAACAAACTTTAGTCAAAATTGAGCTAACGATGTTAGAATACGCCCCGTAGCAAATTCAGTAGTAATCACTCGCCCGGGTGGTGAAATTGGTAGACACAAGAGACTTAAAATCTCTCGACTTTACGGTCGTGCCGGTTCGATTCCGGCTCCGGGCACCAAATAAATTTCAACTTATATTTCTCAGCTATTTAGCCTGTTAAGTTAAGTCACAAGTAGCACATCAAGATTTACATGCCACGCTGACTTCACGGCGTTGGATGGTGTAATTTTCTAATTGGTCTGATGTATAGAATCCGTTTGGACAAATTGATCGTGCTTGTTGTCTGCATTCGTTCCAAGTCGAAAATCCGCTACAGGTAAGTGTTGTCCACTCATGCGAATCTAAACTGGCAATTTTAGAGTTTTGCGCGCATCCAGTTAATAGTAAAAATGTTATGGCTATTAACCTAAGTTTTCCCAAGTCCCTCATCATTGCTCCTAAATATGCCTATACAGATAGAGTTATACGTTGCTTAAGCTATTTTAGTTTCGTTAAGTCATCAATAATTTCTTGAGAATGTTTTGATGTGTTCACGTTTAGATAGATTTTTTCTAACTTGCCTGCTGGGTTAATTAAAAAAGTATAGCGTTTGGCCATTTTAATAAAACCTAAGTTGGTTAGCGCATTATATTCTTTGGCTACACTGCCATTCTCATCACTTAATAGCGGAAAAGGTAGATGATATTTTTTTGCAAATTCTGCATGGCTACGACCAGCGTCCACGCTGATACCCACTACTTTTGCGCCTAGATTTTCTAGTTTGTGTAAATCATCTCTAAACTGGCAGGCTTCTTCGGTACATCCAGGTGTGTCATCTTTGGGGTAAAAATAAAGTACTAAATATTGCCCTGCATAATCAGATAAATAATGCGTTTGGCCTTCTGCATCATTCAAGGTGAAGCTAGGCGCATCGTCGCCAATTTTTAAAATATTGGATGAATTTGAATAATGGCGATAACCAAAGAATGCCAATATAAGAACGGCAACGTAAAATAATATTTTAAGCATCATGGTCTTTGTTTTGAATGTTTATAAGTGTTTGTGTGCAAAACCAGCAATAAGTTTATGTTAGCACGGACAATTAATGAAGCTAGCACTCGCACGATAAGCTTTGAGTGATGAGTTTTGCAGACTAGATCGCAAGTTAAAAATAATCATATTTTAAATACAGCCTGACAGCTATATAATACAAGCCTTCTAAAGCACCTGCCCCCGTAGCTCAGTGGATAGAGCATCCCCCTCCTAAGGGGAGGGTCACACGTTCGATTCGTGTCGGGGGTACCAAATATTATGAATATAAAAAGGTTAGTTTAATCACTAACCTTTTTTATTTTTAATCGACGTGTTTTTAATATGCAGCCTAGACTGATTTAGGCTTTTGGTTTTTGCATCACGCAATTTTCCGATCCATCATTACCTGTATTTTTTGGCTCTGCTTTGGTTTCGCCAGTGTTGGTAATTTGATTAGATTCGTAATAGTGATTGATGTAGCTGAAACGCTTGTTTTTAAGTTGTTTAAAGCGAGCGATACCTGTGCTAAAAATTACCGCGTTGCCATCGACGATTTCAATCGTTAATGCCATGTCACTTCCGTCGACAATTGCTTGTCCACCATAGGTGGTAGCATTTTCTGTTTCTATGGTTAAATCATACCGACCCAAGTTGCGATGGCTATGCGCTTTATTCATCACAAAAGTGACCAGCAAATTATAACTGCCTATTTTTGCATTATTACCCGCGCATGAGTAGACTCCACTATAATCGGTGCCTGTGAATTTTGCTGCTGCCGGTTTGGGTGCGGCAAGCGCACTTGTTGCACATAAGGCTTGTGTAGTGACAGAGATAAGTAATGCTAAGAATATTTTGTTCATATGAATGGATGATGTTTAACCGAACTAGATTGTAACGTGATGCTTGCGATTTTAGAAATAACTATTATATTTAGTCTGAATCTATTTCGTTTTAAACACACTTACTCTTTGAGTTTAAGTTTTTAGATTTGATATAGATTGAACAAGCACAAAGATTTTTTACTAATTATTTTGATATACATGGATTGAATGAATTTTTTTAACAAACGTATCTTTACACCATTATTATTTGCGCTCGTTGTTGGAGCAATCCATTTTGGCATTTGGGCATTATTCAATCAAACATTGCCATTAATTAACGCTCCTCAAGTAGTCAGTGGTTTTGCTTATAGTGGCTTTCAACAAAGTCAAAGTCCTTTGGAGCGGAATTATCCAAGTACTGCTGAATTATTAGCCGATTTAAGACTACTTAAACCTTTAACTAACCATATTCGCATCTATGGCGCGCTTGAAAATAGTGAAGTGACGCCACTTGCCTCCAGTTTGGGTTTTAAGATATCAGCCGGTGCCTGGCTGGGTGCCGATAAAGTAGCTAATGATCGTGAAATCACTGCCTTAAAAGCGCAAATCAAAATTTACCCAAATATTGAACGCGCAATAGTCGGTAATGAGGTTCTGTTGCGTAAGGATATGACTAACGAAGAGTTGTTTGCTTATCTTGACGATGTGCGTGCAACTACAACGCTGCCGATTTCTACCGCTGAGCCGTGGCATGTTTGGTTAAAAAATCCAGACTTAGTTAAACATGTCGATTACATTGCGGTTCACTTGCTGCCTTACCATGAAGGCTTGCATGTAGAGCAAGCGGTTGACTATTCTTTATTAAAATATCAAGAGCTCATAACAGCTTTTCCTAGAAAAAAAATAGTGATTACAGAGGTTGGCTGGCCGAGTGAAGGTCCTGCGATTGGCTCTTCTATTGCTTCAAAAATCAATCAAGCTCATTTTGTGCGGGAATTTATCGCAAAAACTGCTTATAAAAATTATGACTATTACTTGATGGAAGCATTCGACCAGCCGTGGAAGAAAAATCTTGAGGGCTGGGCAGGCGCGTATTGGGGAATGTTCAGTGCGGACCGCACGCTTAAATACTCACTGCAAGGCGCAGTGCCTAAAGACGTGCGATGGATAACTAAGGCCACTTGGGCGACATTAATCGCCTTTTTACCGATTTTATTTATTGCGTATCGCTTTAGGAAATGGGGCTTAGGCGGCAGAATCTCACTGGCTGTTTTATTACAGGCCTGCATCACAATCCTAGTCATCGCTTGGAATTTGCCGGGAGATTATTACTATACCCTGACAGACTTCAGTATATTAATTGCCTTGATTATGGGCATGTTCCTGACCTCTGCGGTATTAATGATCTATGGCGTAGAGTTTAGCGAGGTGATGTTTAAAAAGCAGGGATGGAAAATTTACGGTCGCGCAAAGCCATTACCTAGTGATGAAGAGCTATTTGTGTCGATTCATCTGGCCTGTTATAACGAGCCGCCAGAAATGGTGATTCAAACAATTGAAAGTTTATTCAAATTAAACTACACAAAATTTGAAGTCATTGTGGTGGATAACAACACCAAAGATGAGGCAAAGTGGAAGCCAATTGAAGCATATATGGCCACAATGCCAAGCAATTTCCATTTTTACCATTTGCCAAAATGGCCAGGCTTTAAAGCGGGCGCTTTAAATTTTGCATTAAGCAAAACCAACCCTGCGGCAGAAGTCGTTGGCGTTGTTGATGCTGATTATGTTGTCACTACCGATTGGCTGTCTGATTTGGTGCCGCATTTCAAAGAGGCTGGCGTTGCAGTTGTGCAGGCTCCACAAGCGCATAGAGAGTGGGAAAATAACTTTTTCCGTCGCATGAGTAATTGGGAGTTTGAAGGTTTTTTCCGCATTGGCATGCATCATCGGCATGAACGCAACGCTTTGATTCAACATGGCACGATGACATTAATTCGCCATGAATCATTACTCCAATGCGGTTCATGGTCGGAATGGTGTATTTGTGAAGATACTGAATTAGGTTTAAGGCTGCTTGAAGATGGGTATGAGTTGCGCTACGTGGATGATACCTTCGGGCGCGGGCTTACCCCGTCAGATTTTAAAGCGCTTAAGTCACAGCGTTCCAGATGGGCTTTTGGTGCGATGCAGATTTTAAAACATCATCTTCCAAAATTACTCGGTAAATCCACGTTAACTTTTGGACAGCGTTACCACTTTTTAACGGGTTGGTTTGGTTGGCTGGGTGATGCATTACAACTTATTTTTACGATTGGTTCTATTGGCTGGAGTATCGCCATGATTGCTTTCCCTAAGGACTTCTCTTTGCCCGTGACCATTATGATTGCGCCTATTGTGTGCTTTTTGTTTATTAAAGCGGCGTTAGGTCCTATCTTGTATCGCAAAACCATGAATTGCCAATGGAAAGATATTTTTGGTGCATCTTTGGCAAGCTTAGGTTTGTCTCATGCCATTGCTACTGGCATTATCATGGGCATTATTCAAAAAAATGGTGTATTTAAAGTGACCTCTAAGGGTAAGCTGAAGACTAAAAAGTTAGCGATTTTAAACCCGATTGTTGAAGAGGTAGCGTTATTGGCGGCTTTAGTGATTTGCGCCACTGCAATGATAGTAACCAGAGGTATAGAGAATTTTGATGCTCAACTTTGGGTGGGATTGTTAGCATTGCAATCATTACCTTATGTTAGCGCGCTTGTATGTCAGACTCTTGCACACACTTCTGAGCCAGATGGCTCTGGCGCAAACGTTTAATAACGAAAATAAATCGATATTAGACGTTTAAGATGTTTAATTTAAGCCGTTTAATCTGGGATTGATAATCTCTAGCTTGTTTAAAATAGGTTATTTAACTGGTTAAATAACCTATTTTACTTATTATTTTTCTTGCCAAAGTTCTAAGTATTTTTCTGAGTTATTCAGTAAATCTTCATTCATGTCTTCATAAATCGTGGCTGGTGGTAGCGGTGTGTTTTGTGAAATAGCACTAAAGCCTAAACCGAGTTTGCCGCCTTTTACTTGAAGTCCGATGAATTCCAATATTGTCGGGAACAAATCAAAATGCAGAATATTCTCGCGATTTTTTGTGATGGGTGTATTTGAAATAAAACGATTGTAAATATAGCGTTGTTTGAATTTATCTAGCTGTTTATACGTCGGGTTGTACATCGCTAAATGATCACCAATAATCACCACATTAGTGTCTTTAAGATAGCCATTTTTTTTCATAAACTGCATAAAATCTACCACCTGAGTCGCGGTGCATTCCACAATTCCTTTGAACTCTTTAACACCACGACTTTTACAATATTTTGAAAAGTGGCCATCAGGCCCGTGCGTATCAATGGTTGTAAAGGTTAAATTAAACGGTTGTGATTGAGCATGCAGCTCTTTAAGCTTGGCTTTAACTAATACCAATAAGTCGTCGTCATAAAGACCCCAATAGTTCATTTCATTGCCAGTCAGATTGTTCTTAAGTTCTTCTCTACCATACACTTCATCGTAATGATGATCTTGAAAAAACTTGCCCTTGCCTGAGAAGCTTAACGCATCGCCACCCATATAAACGTTGTGATAGCCAGCATCGTGCAGGACATCACCCAAGCAAACTGCATTAGGTAAAAAAGCTTTAATTTTTTCGCCCTGATCGTTACCACCGTACAAGCTGACAGTTTTGAGCGGCACGCCACATTGTGTTGCGGTGATGCCCGCAATGGTCCAGTTTGTACCTGGCGCTTGTTTGTAGTGACTGAAACTGACACCTTTGAGTGCATCTAAACTGCTGAGTAGGTTTTTACCAAATTTTGCTTCATCTTTATAGCTGTCTTCTAAAGACTCTACATAAATAAGTACTAAATTCTTAGGTTTTGCGTTGGTCTTTACTGGTTCAATTTTAACTAATCGCGGGTTAACGTAATGTTCGCCAAAATAATCTGGACCCAATTGATTGTGTACAAAAGCGCTGATTGAGAATTGAAAGGCAAAATAAATCGAACAGGCAATAAGTGTATATAAAGGTGCACGATGGCTGATGAACCAATAAAACACTTTTAAACCATGCACATTGAAGATTTGCATCGGTTTTGCAAACCAGTGTTTTGAGTTGTAAATCACATACATGGCAGTCGAATACTCAACAAATAGCAGCAGAAAAGTGATACTTATCGGCAAGGCTAAACAAGTCAGAATAAAGCTTCTAACAATACCAACATCCGTCGTTACTAAGCCTTCCATACCAAATTGCGCGTGATACAACACTTGCTCTAATGATGCCCGACCAAAGTTAGAAGTGACCCAATAAGCAATGGCGGCTAGAGTGAGCCCCAATAAGTAAGTAAAAAATCGGATAGCGATTCTTAAATAGTGTCTTTGCTGGTTTTGGCTTTTTTGTTCATTAGAAAGCATGGCTGATTTTGGTCGTTAACTATTTGTCAGATGATAGTAAATTCACTCAAGCAATCTACTTGCTATCTAGTGTTTCCCAGCGTGCTAAAAGCTTTTCTAACAAACTTTCAATCTCACTTAGTCTTGCTTGTAGGTTTTTTACCAGTGTTGCTTGTGTGACATAGATCTCGCTATCAGCCAGTTGCGTGTTGATGTTGCTTTGTTCGGTTTCTAGCAGCTCAATTTGCGCTGGAATGCCTTCTAGCTCTTGTTGTTCCTTAAAGCTTAATTTATTGGTCGGTTTGCTTTGTTTGGTGCTGGCAGTGTTTTGTTTATTGTTTGCTTTTGTCGCATTCGCTAAATCGGCTTTTTTATCGTCTAAACGCTGTTGTGTAAAGCGTTGCCAATCATCATAACCGCCGCCAAATTCCGTTAATACCGCATTGCCTTCAAAGGCGATGACTTGTGTCACGGTGTTTTCTAAGAACGCGCGGTCATGGCTGACTAAAAATAATGTGCCAGCAAACTCTTGTAGCAGGCTTTCCAATAGTTCAAGCGTATCAATGTCCAAGTCATTTGTCGGCTCATCAAGCACCAACACATTGGCAGGGCGGGCAAATAGGCGCGCCAATAACAAACGGTTACGTTCACCACCAGAAAGTGATTTCACCGGTGAACGTGAACGTTGTGGCGGGAATAAGAAATCTTCCAAATAGCTAATCACATGCTTACGTTCATTGCCGATTTCTACAAAATCCGAACCTGGACTGATCGTGTCCGCTAGTGTTGCTTCTTCGTCTAGTTGCTCACGCATTTGGTCAAAATACGCCACATTGATTTTGGTGCCGCGTTGAATATCACCGCTATCTGCTTCAATATCGCCTAAGATTAATTTGAGCAGTGTCGTTTTACCAATCCCGTTAGGACCGAGTAAGCCAATTTTATCGCCACGTAAAATACGTGTGCTGAAACCGTTAATCAGCGTTCTGCCACCGTAGGCTTTGACGACATTTTCAAGTTCAGCGACCAATTTGCCACTACGTTCGCCAGCATCCAGATTCAATCTCACATTGCCTTGACGTTCACGTCGTGCGGCACGGTCTAGGCGCAATGCTTCTAATCTGCGCACACGGCCTTCGTTGCGGGTACGACGCGCTTTAATGCCTTGGCGAATCCATACTTCTTCTTGTGCTAAAAATTTATCAAATTTGGCCGCATGTGTTTCTTCAACAGCAACCAGCTCTTCTTTTTTGACTTGGTATTGGGTAAAGTTGCCGACGAAATCAGTGAGCTTGCCGCGGTCTAATTCGGTAATGCGTGTGGCTAACCTGTCCAAAAAGCGGCGATCATGCGTAATAAATAATACGCTGCCATTAAAGTTTAATAATAAATCTTCCAGCCATTCAATCGCTTCTAAGTCTAAATGGTTGGTGGGTTCGTCTAACAACAACACTTCAGGTTCGGCAACCAAGGCGCGGCCCAATGCCACACGTTTACGCCAACCGCCCGATAAGGTTGAAACCAAAGCATCTGCATCTAGCTTCAAACGACTCAATACTGTTTCAACACGTGATTGTGCCGCCCAGCCATTTTGCGTATCTAAATCATGCTGCAAGGCCTGCATTTTGGTCATCAGCGCATCAATATCAGCATCTGGCATGCCCATATCGTGCGTCACTGCGTGATAATCAATAATGGTTTGTTGTAACGAGCCTAAGCCCTCGGCCACTGCTTCAAATACGGTGTGTGTAGTATCCAGTTCTGGCTCTTGTGGCACATATACCACGCGCACATTCGGCGCACGCCATACACTACCTTCATCTAGTTTAGTTGTTCCGGCAATGGCTTTTAATAAGCTGGATTTGCCCGCGCCATTTCGACCAATGAGACCGACACGCTCTCCGGAATCTAGTTGAAAATCTGCATGGTCGAGTAATGGATGGTGCCCGTAAGCGAGGCTAGCTTGGTCTAAGGTGATATATGGCATAACCACTATTTTAACACGGACGAGTAATTGCCAGCCGTGTTTAAGTGCTTAGTTAACATACATTTAATCACTAATGTTAAGTTAACGCGTATTACGGTTTTTTCTTAAAATCTGCCAAACTTTGATTACAAGGAGATTCCTCCCCTGAGCCGGCATCTAAAAATGGCACAATCGCAGCAAGCGGATTGATAAAGGCTAATGCAATACCACCCAGAACCCGCGCGACAATCGGTGTTTTTTCGATGGAAACATCAGGGTTTTTAAACGTACCTTTTACGTGAATAGGCGAACGCACGGTAAACGGTGACATGTTTTTAGGTTTTGCCGCCAAACGTAAATCCAGAGTTTCTTTGGCAATATTTACATTGCCATCAATTAATATCAAGGTGACAGGCGTATCCACCAGTGCTACTTTGGGTGTAGCAATTCCTTTTTTAGCAGTTAAATCCATTACTGCGCATTGCATTGGCAATGCGTTGTCTTTGGTTAGCAATATGCCTAATCCTTGCGCAATATCTAAGCCAAGCGCCTCCACAATTAAATGTGAGACAGTGCCTTTGTGAATATAAAGAGATACGTCGCCATCTAAAGAACTTAACATTTCAGCAGTTGAATTACCCGTACCAGTTAACTTGGTTTTGCCGTTGAGCGTGCCAGTTACATAAGAAGGCGGATTTTCTTTTTTACCCTCTAATTGCGCTTGTTTCTTCGGTTCGGTTGAAACCTCCAGCCACTTTTCGACATCAATGTCTTTCCAGCGCAGATTGATATTCCAAGTAGGTGCAAGCGCTGTTTTATTGACAACATTTGATAACTGTGTATCTTTTAAGTGCGTATCGATGGATATTAAGCCTGCAATGCTGCCATCAGCTGTACGTGCATCAATTTTTGAGAGTGATAATTTTCCGCTATCTAGCAATAAATCTGCTTTTAATGGCGCGATAGGGCGTGAAAATGCATTGCCCAATTCCACATATTGTAAGTTCACCGCAATTTGCGCATCCATTTTATTTAACGATGGTAAGTCGAGCGGACGATCAGGAATCACTTGGCCATTATCCGGTTTTGCAGCGGAGCCATCGGCATTTTTGGTACCAAATGCGGGCGCTAAGTCGGCTAGAAAAAAGCGTTTTCCGCCTAAATTTCCTTTCAGAAAAGGTCTTAAAGGTCTAGGGTCGTAGGTAAAGTTGCCATTCAAATCGCTTTTGCCCACATGCGCAGAAACCGCATTTGCAACCCAGATTTCACTGCTTTTTTCAATCATGGTACTCAGCGAAAATTTATCCGTAGTCGGCAACACAACATTCACCAGTTTACCCAATACCGAGAGAGAGGGGCCTTTCACTGACAATTTGCCTTTTAGATCATGCTTACCAAATAAGTCAGAAACCGTACCGTTAAAGTCGGCGCGTAATCCCGCATGTTCTACCCAAGCTTTGGATGAAATTGGTGGCGATGCACTGTCATGCGTTGCAATCGGCAAAAAGCCATCAGTAATTAGCTGGCCTTTAATGGCTTTTTGAGTGAATTTTCCCTGTATCTCAATCACCGAGCTTGCTGTTTGATTACCTGTAGTTTTATTTAGGTCACCTTCATCCGTATGAAATTTTGCGGCTAAATCCACTTGTGTTTGTGGGTCTAAAATTTTTGCAGAACCATTTTGCACGACAAGTGTTTCAACAATTGGAAAAGGACTTTCTGGTTTGTTAGGGTCATCACTAAATTGCCAAGTGGACGTACCATCTTGGCGGCGCAAAAGTTGCGCATCAATTTGGTGTACGCGTAGCGATTTAATACGTAACTGATTCGACTTTTTAAATTGAAGCAGGTCGCTATAACGTAAGTTAAGCGCAATATTTTTGGATTCAATGAAATGCGCCGCATCAAATTCTTTCGGCGCCGATATATACAAACCACCGACATCCAACTTTACGCCGCCAATCAGTTTGAGATTAAACGGTTGGTCAATTCTAACGGTACGTTCCAGTTGCTTACTTGCGAAGCGTTCGGTAGGAGTTCTTAAAAAAGGCCAGCCTAAAACTTCACAGACGACAACAGCAAGAATAAGTGCGCTGAATAATATGAGTAAAAATTTAGTTACGTTAAATCTTTTCTTAGCGACAGCTGAATTCGTTGAGGTGCTAGGCGTATCTGTTTGAGGTGCTTCATCCATACTGAATGCCTTTGATATTCTTAAGATTATTAATTCAAAGTCTACTTATAACTAATTAAACTGTTTTTAAAAGCCGAATTAAAGATGATTTTAATGTCAGAAAAAACCTACAGCGCTATCAAGCAAGTGGGTTAAATCAGCTGGTTTTTTTGCCCAGCATGGCGTGAATATTCGCCATACGTGCTTTACCATGCTCTTTGCTGACGACAGGGTCGTTAAACGGATTGCCAAAATGGCGCACATCGGCAGTGGGTAATTCAGCAATAAATCGGCTTGGCTCACACATTTGAACTTCGCCTGCGCGTTTACGTTTTTTGCACCACGAAATATTCAGCGATTTTTGCGCGCGCGTAATTCCAACATACATCAGGCGGCGTTCTTCCTCAATCTTTGTGGGATCTACTAAACCTAAATCGATACTTTCGCGATGCGGCAAAATGCCTTCTTCCACACCGATTAAAAACACATGACCAAACTCCAAACCTTTGGCTGCATGCAAAGTAGATAATTTAACCGCATCTGGTTCACCATCTTCGCGACCTTCCAGCATGCTGATGAGTGAAACCATTTGCGTGAGTTCCAGCAGATTTTTGCCGTCAGTTTCGTTGCCGAACTCAGTGCTTGGTTCGCCTTTTTTGGTTAACCAGCCTATAAAGTCCAGTACATTGCTCCATTTACTTTCAGCCGCACGAGGTTCTTCAGAGTCGTATAAAAAAGCTTCATATTGAATGCTGTTGATTAAATCATTTAACACTTCACCAGCCGGGTCGCGCACAGCGCGGCTTTGTATTTTTTGGATGTATTGACAGAAATTAAGTAAATCATCCAATTGTTTAGCACCAACATCGCGCTGAAAATCGCCTTCAAACGCCGCTGCAAATAATGATAATTTGTGCGCGCTGGCGTATTCGCCCAGCCTTTCAAGCGTGGTGTTGCCGATGCCTTTTTTTGGCGTAGTCGCAGCGCGAATGAATGCAGGGTCGTCGTCTTCATTGGCCACCAAGCGTAAATAGCTGACCAAATCTTTAATCTCGGCTTTATCAAAAAACGATTGCCCGCCAGAGATGGTATAAGGGATTTTTTGATTGCGTAGATGTTGTTCAAATATGCGCGCCTGATGATTGCCACGATACAAAATCGCATAATCCAAAAATTTAGTGCGGTTCTCAAATTTGTGCGCCTGCAGTTTCATCATCACAGATTCGGCTTCATGTTCTTCACTCATGGCGGCAGAAACCTGAATCAAGTCGCCAGTGCCTAGCTCGCTCCACAGTTTCTTCTCAAATAACTTGGGGTTATTACTAATCACCTGGTTTGCCGCACGCAAAATGCGCACTGTAGAGCGATAATTCTGCTCTAACTTAATCACTTTTAACTTGCTGAAATCGGTAGTGAGTTGACGTAAGTTTTCCACATCAGCGCCGCGCCAGCCATAAATCGCTTGGTCATCATCGCCTACCGCGGTGAACTGTCCGCGTACGCCAGTGAGCATTTTGACTAGTTTATATTGGCAAGCGTTGGTGTCTTGGTATTCATCTACCAGCAAATACTGCAACTTGCGCTGCCATTTGTTTAACGCCTCTTCGTGCTGCTCAAATAATTCAACTGGGAGCTTGATCAAATCATCAAAGTCTACCGCTTGATAGGCTTTAAGAGTTTGCTGATACAGCTGATAAACTTTAGCAGCCGCATGCGTGAGCTCTTCATCCGCCGTCGCTTTGGCTTGATCCGGATTGATAAACGCATTTTTCCAAGCGGAAATTTGCCACTGTGTTTTACGTAATAATTGTTTGTCTGTAGTGGCTAAAATGTCTGCCACAATTTTAAAGCTATCACTGGAATCTAAAATAGAAAACTGTGGTTTATAGCCCAGTAAAGCGGCTTCGGCGCGCAGCATTTGTAGGCCAAGTGAATGGAATGTCGCAATGGTTAAACCTTTGGTGGACTTTCCAGCCATCAGTTTACTCACGCGCTCCTGCATTTCGCGCGCGGCTTTGTTGGTAAATGTAATCGCCGCGATTTCTTTAGGCGAATAGCCCGCTTCATCGATTAAATAGCCTATTTTTTGCGTAATCACGCGTGTTTTGCCACTGCCAGCGCCCGCTAGTACAAGTAAAGGACCATCGAGATATTTAACGGCTTCGCGTTGTGGTGAATTAAGGCTATTTAGCATGAATTTACAGGGTTTAAGATGAATTTAGAAGGCTGGAATGCTCAAAAACGCGTTGGGCGGGGTTATACTCATGAGTATTGCCGTAACACATTATTTTAACTGTTAAATCAAAAGTCAGCGTTGTTTAATTCTATAAATATAATTTTAATACTTTAATTTTAATGCCTAAATTTGATTTAAAAACCATTATCTTCATGTCAATGTTGCTCACATTCATGTTATCTATGTTGTTGGCAATTACGCGTAGAAATCATAAAGAAGTGGGTGGCCCAGGCTATTGGGCAGTAGGTAATCTGGTGGTCGGTTTGGGCATGGTATTAGTGCTTATTCAGATAGATACCCCCAAATTACTTTTTCTGCCTGGCGTGGCATTAATAGGCGCAGGCTTAAGTCTTTATCTCAATGGTATTCAAGCTTTTATTGGTAAAACGCCCGATCATCGTATTCCGGTAATCCTGTTTTTTTTACTGGTTGTGATTGATGTTTTTTTTGTCGTTCTACAACAGGATTTACGCATTGCAGTGGCGCTAGGTGCGCTGGTTTTTTCAGGAATTTACTTGGCCAGTGCGCGGCTCACTTTTTCGCGCGATGAAGGCATTGTCGGCAATTTATTTTGGGTTGCATCCAGCTTATTTTTGCTGATGGCTTTGTTTATGATGGGTCGCGCTTTTGCAGCGATTAAAGCCGATGCTGCAGTGTTTATCAACTTTCCGACTTGGCCGATCAATGCTTACACTTTTATGCTAGGTGCAGTTTCACAGTTTTTTATTTCCAGCTTATTTGTCTTATTGTTAAGTTATCGCTTGAATCAAAATCTAGAATCTATCGCGACTATTGATAGTTTGACGGGTATATTAAATAGGCGCGGTTTAGAAGACTCTGCCTTCAAAATGCAAGGTGTTTGTAAGCGTATCAATCTCAGTATGGCAGTGCTAGTCATTGATGTGGATCATTTTAAAAAAGTGAATGATAAACATGGGCACTTGTTTGGTGATGATGTACTGAAGGATTTAACACAAACGATTGCAGATATTTTACGTTCTGGCGATGTGCTGGGTCGATATGGCGGCGAAGAGTTTTTGGTTTTTTTGCCGAATACCAATGAAAAAGATGCGACTAATCTGGCGGAACGGATTCGTATTGGCGTTGAAAAAACATTGCATACCGTGAATCATAAAACCATTAAAGGCACTGTAAGTGTTGGCGTGGCGGATTCTGTGCGTGCGGGCTACGATTTTAAGGGGTTGGTCGCCGCGGCGGATAGTGCGCTGTATGTGGCCAAAAATAGCGGCAGAAACCGTGTTGTCAGTTACACCAATATTACGCGGGATAGTAAATTAGATGCCTAATTTTCTGGCATACTCTAAACCTATCATCTTGAGCTAAACATTTAAATTATGCGATCAACCAAAGTCAGTGCAGCAATAGACCGATTAAAACGCCGTAGTGGTAATGACAATTACTCAATGGCGATGACGAGTAATGGGCTGTTTAGTCTGGTGCTACCTAGTTCAACCGAAACGCCTCTTGTTGATGATTCAATAGCGCCAGCAAACAACAAACCAACCCGTTTATGTGAGCCAATGCCGATAGATGAGTTTGTTGTTTTCGTGAACGCCTATGGCCCGCAAACCCCTAAGCGTGTGAGTAAGTTGGATATCGCTTTTAACCAACAACTTTCCAAAAGTAGAAACAATCGCTCTTAAACAGTCATTTTCAAATCATGATTTGAATCATAAGTGTTTAAACAAAAGCACTAAACCAATCCCATCAAAACAACAGTTCAAGCTATCTTTAAATTCGCATAAAACACAGCTTGCACAAGTAGCTGGCATAGAAAGTGCTGTCAATTTGTAAATTGTTAAGAAATAAGTGTGTCGTCTGTTAGTGTTATCTAGAGGTTAAGTAAAGAATGATGTTTGCGTGGCTAGAATTCAGAACCATGTTGTTCATGGCTGGTTTGTTAGCAGTGGCTTTATCCATATTGCTGCTGACTATTAACTCGCGCGCTGCCATGCTCAATGGCTTAAAAGAGTGGGTGTACGCTAATTTGTTGATAGGTGGCGCTATTATCATTTTTACGCAGGTATTAGTGCCGCTTAATATCCGCGCTTTTATCGGCGGTTTTTTGGTAGTTTCAGGCCTAGCCCTCTACTTCATTTCAATCCGTATTTTTGATCAGCGTCCAATCGCGCGGCAATATATTCAAACTGCATTTTTCGTATTCATATTAATAAAAATAATGATTACGTTTTTATCAAAAAATGAATATGCCTCTGTAGTTTTTAATACTGCTATTTGCATGGTAATAACAGCCGCTATTGCTTTGTATCTACTTAAATATTCCAGTCAAAAACGCTCACCAGAATACCGTTTTACAGGTGCTTTTTTTGTTATTTTCACTGGTATTACATTGTGGCGATTTTATGTACTGTGTGCTGATACTGCCTCACCCGTGGTACATCTCACCGAATGGACATTAAACGAAGTGACATTTCTGGGTTGTATGTTAAGTGTGTTGGCGATTAACTTCGGGTTTATTGCGATGGTCAATGCAAGACTAGCCGAATTGCTTGCGTATACCGCAGGACACGATTGGCTAACTGGCGTGATGAATCGTGGAAATTTAGAAAAAGGTGCCGAATTATTGACACTTAAAACCATTAAATCGAAACAAACACAGGCCATGTTGCTAATGGATTTAGACGATTTTAAAACTATTAACGATACTTATGGCCATTTGTTTGGAGATGAAGTAATCCAAATGTTTGCTCAGTTGGCTAAAAATAATATGCGTGATATTGATTTATTAGGTCGCTATGGTGGTGAAGAGTTCTGTATTCTGATGCCAAATGCGAGTGAAAAAGAGGCGTTAATGTTGGCCGAACGCATACGTCAAAAATATGAAAATATGCCTATTCTGTTGAATGGGCAGTCAGTGAAATGCACAGTCAGCGCAGGAGTCTGTGATTCTAGTCAGCTAGGCAGCGATTTTAAAAGTATGTTTTCAGCCGCGGATAAAGCCTTATATGCGGCTAAAAAAGCGGGTAGAAATAAAGTCATTTTGTATTCAAGTTTGTAATGGTTTATGCATGTATTTAATTGGGTTTTTAAAATATTAAGTGAGGCGTTTAGTTAAGCAGAGATTCAAGTGATTTTTAAGTAGAGCGTTTTTTAAAGTTAACACAATAATTGGTATAGAAATTGCTGCTATAACTTTAGCGTTTAATACTTAACTAAAAGGATAGATCATTAACTCGACACTAATGACTAAAAACTCGCCATGATTGAAAAACTGAATAAAACCACCATTTGCAGCATTGTTTTTTTGGATATTATCGATTATTCAAAAAAGTCTGTTTCTGAACAAATTGACATTAAAAATCAGTTTAATCAGTTGATTAATCATTCGCTAAAAGATGTGGATGAGAGTGAACGGATTATTCTGGATACAGGCGATGGTGCGGCAATCGCGCATATGGGTTCACCAGAAGACGCTTTGTTCGTATCGTTAAGCATTCGCGATGAGATTCTTAAAAGTAATATTTTAAGCTCTATGCCGTTGTATGTGCGTTTTGGCATTAATTTGGGCCCCGTGCGTTTAGTGAGCGATATCAATGGCCAGCCCAACATTATTGGTGATGGCATCAATGTGGCGCAACGTATTATGAGTTTTGCCAAGCCCAATCAAGTGGTGGTTTCGCGTTCGTATTACGATGTCACTTCGCGCCTCACTCAAGAAATTTCACAGATGTTTGATTATTCTGGCGTTAAAAATGACAAACATATGCGAGAGCATGAGATTTATGCGGTGCGATTATTAAAAGAAGTTGCAGCAGTCGAAGTAAAGCCGATTAAAGCAGTCAGTCTTAAAGCAACGAATTATCTAAAGCCTATCCAACACTTTTTCATGCGTATCAATTGGAAATATGTGGCATTGTCTTTGCCAGCGATATTGACTTCTGTCTTGGTGATTAAATCAGCTGCATCGCCGTCAGAACCAATGATTACTTTGCAAAAAGCTACGGTATCGACCGCATTAGCACAAGCGGTGGCAGCGCCAATTCAACAGAATTCGTCACATTTAATTCCAAATGAAACGCTTGAGACAAAACTTGTTAATAGCCATATTGAATTAGCCAATTACACGGTTGATAATAATGCGGTGGATAAAAGCAGAGCCGAAAAATCGTTGGACGACAAAGCTGTTATAGAGCAACCGGCTAAAACGTCGCTGGAAACTAAAAAAGCAGACAAAAAAGTGGCTAAAAAATCCAATAGCAAAAAATCAGTTAAAAAGTCGGTGAATGAATTACCTTCAGACTTTACAACACCAGCAAATAATAAAGTGCAACAGCCAAAAATAGTTGCACAAGCGGCAGAAGTACAAATCGCAAATGATACGCCAACCACACAAAAATCAGGCTGGAAAACCTTTACTGATAGCGTTAAGCAAGGACAAGAACGTACTTGCACGCAGGCTGAAATCACGATGAATCAATGTCATTAATGCTAATTTGATGTATCAAATTCGATACATCAAATAATTGTGAGTTAACTAGTTTCAGAACTACTAATCTTCAGCACGATAAAACAGGCGATATAAAACTGGCAAGACCAATAAGGTTAATAACGTTGATGACCAAATGCCACCAATGACCACTGTAGCCAAAGGCCGCTGCACTTCTGCGCCTGTCCCCGTTGCGATTGCCATTGGCACAAAACCTAATGAAGCCACCAATGCGGTAATCAAGATTGGGCGTAATCGGCTTATACTGCCTTCTTGAATCGCAGTATCGATAGGCTTATTTTCAGCGATTAACTGACGAATAAAGCTAATCATCACCAAGCCATTTAATACTGCGACACCCGAAAGTGCAATAAAGCCAACACCAGCGGAAATAGATAACGGAATGTCACG
Source organism: Pseudomonadota bacterium (assembly GCA_040387535.1). Classification (GTDB taxonomy): domain Bacteria; phylum Pseudomonadota; class Gammaproteobacteria; order Burkholderiales; family Methylophilaceae; genus Methylotenera_A. The sequence goes on from JAZKDM010000076.1 coordinate 31,123, forward strand.
CAAATATAACGCCAACACACCGCCTGTTAGTGCAAAAGGGATGCCGGTAAATACGATTAACCCATCTTTAATATTATTAAACATCGCGTAAAGCAGTATAAATACCATTAACAGGGCCAGAGGAACCACTAGCTGTAAACGCTTACTAGCCGATTGTAATTGCTCAAAAGTGCCGCCCCAGTTTATCCAGTAACCTGAAGGGATTTTGACCTCATTTTGAATGCGCTCTTGCGCTTCATTGATATAAGAGCCGATGTCACGATCGCGAACGTTAGCCGTCACGACCACACTACGCTTACCATTTTCACGACTGAACTGATTAGCACCAGGTGCAAGATCAATACTGGCGACTTCACCTAGCTGTAAATAGACTGGTGCATCACTGTTACTTGCAATTTTAATGGGCAAGCGTTTAAAGCTTTCAATATCAGCTCTGGATTCATCAGGCAGGCGAACCACAATATCATAGCGCCTATCTCCCTGGAATAAGGTGCCTGTGGCACGTCCATTCATGGCGATTGAAATAGCTTCTTGCACGTCGGCAACATTAACGCCCAGCCTGGCAATCTTCTGGCGATCAATGTTCACAGTCAAGATTGGCAAGCCAGTGGTTTGTTCGACTTTGACATCTTCACCACCTTTAATGCCAGAAAGTACTGTTGAAATCTCTTTAGCAGACTCATTCATCACATCCATGTCATCACCAAATACTTTCACGGCGACATCACTACGCACCCCTGAAATTAACTCATTAAAGCGCATCTGTATCGGCTGGGTAAACTCATAGTTATTGCCTGGTACATTAGCAACCGCTTTTTGCATTTGTGCGACCAATTCATTTTTAGTTAAATTGGGGTTAGGCCATTCAGACCTTGGCTTGAGCATCACAAAGTTATCCGCCACGCTTGGTGGCATTGGGTCGCTGGCAATTTCAGAGGTGCCCAATTTAGCCACTATGCGTTCCACCTGCGGAAAGCCTTTGATGGTGTGTTCAAGCTCTTTTTGCATTTCAATCGCTTGGCTTAAGCTAGTGCCCGGAATGCGCAAGGCATGCAGCGCAATATCGCCCTCATTTAAGCTGGGCACAAATTCGCTGCCCATGCGGCTGGCTAATAAACCACTCAGCAATACGGATACAACGGCAATCGTGATGACTAATGCTTTGTTAAGCATTGCCCACTGCAATACGGGTAAATAGCTTTTTTTCACCCAGCCAATCAATGGTTGTTCTGTTTCATTGATTTTGCCGTTGATGAAAAGCGCTATCGCTGCAGGAATAAATGTGACGGAAAGCAACATTGCGCCAACTAGCGCAATCACTACTGTAAACGCCATTGGGTGAAACATTTTTCCCTCTACGCCAGTTAGCGCAAAGATAGGTAAATAAACCACCATGATAATGAGTTGACCAAATATCAATGGCTTTTTAGCTTCTTGCGCCGCACTAAATACTGCGTCGAAACGTTCTGATTTTGTTAGCGTTCGTCCTAAATTTGCTTGGGCATGCGCAAGCCGACGCATGCAGTTTTCTACAATCACCACGGCGCCATCAATAATAATGCCAAAATCCAGTGCGCCTAAACTCATTAAATTGGCACTGACTTTGCCTGTTAACATGCCAGAAAAAGTAAATAGCATGGAAAGCGGAATCACCAACATGGCAATAATGGCAGCGCGCATATTGCCCAAAAAAATGAACAAGACGGCAATGACTAATAGTGCGCCTTCCAGTAGATTGGTTTTAACCGTATTAATGGCTTTATCAATCAAAATAGTGCGGTCATACACGGTTTTTGCAATAATGCCAGTCGGTAAAGTCTGGTTGATTTTTTGTAATTGCGCTTCTACCGCAGCAGAAACCGTGCGGCTATTTTCGCCTGTGAGCATAAACACCGTGCCTAGAACGACTTCTTGCCCATTCTCAGTGGCGGCTCCATCGCGCGCTTCGCTACCTATTATCACTTCCGCAACATCTTTTACGCGCACGGGCACGCCAGATTTTGCATCAACCACAATATTGCCAATATCTTCCAAATTGCTCACTTGCCCAGGCACGCGAATCAAATATTGCTCACCCGATTTTTCAATATAACCAGCACCAATGTTGGCGTTATTGTTTTCTAATGCGCTAACTAAATCAGTTAATGACAAGCCTTGGGCGATTAATCGATCTATATACGGCGCAACTTGATACTGCCTAACATAGCCGCCGATGGTATTAATTTCATTCACGCCAGGTACATTGCGTAGCTGTGGTTTAATAATCCAGTCTTGCACTTCGCGCAAATCCATTGGGCTGTAAGGCGTGCCGTCGGCTTTTAATGCGCCTTCTTTTGCTTCAACTGTCCACATGAAAATCTCGCCCAAACCAGTGGAAGTAGGGCCCATTTCCGGCAAAATTCCAGCAGGCAATTGTTCTTTTGCTTGGCTAATACGCTCATTCACCAATTGGCGCGCGAAGTAAATATCTGTACCTTCTTTAAACACTACTGTCACTTGTGATAAACCGTAGCGGGATATTGAGCGTGTTTGCTCCAATTTAGGCAAGCCAGCCATTGCCGTTTCAATCGGGTAGGTAATACGTTGTTCCGTTTCCAATGGCGCATAACCTGGCGCAGCCGTATTAATTTGCACCTGAATATTGGTAATATCTGGCACGGCATCAATCGGCAGTTTTTGGTAACTGAAAACACCCAGTACTGCGATACCAAGCACGATGAGCATGACAAGCCAACGCTGATTAATCGAAAATCGAATGATGTGATCAAACATATTGCTGTTCCTTAATGTGCTTTTTAAACTTAAGCGGATTTTTAATGAAGATTGGTTTAGTGGTCATGACTTGCACCCGCCTTACCAATATCCGCTTTGATTAAAAAGCTATTACCCGCAGCATATTGTTCGCCTGCACTTAAACCTTCTAGAACTTCAACATATTTATCGTCACGGTTACCTAATTTAAGCGGCCTTGCTTCAAAGTATTCACCATAACGTCCAAACACTACAGTCCAATCTCTTAATGTCTGAAGACCTTCTATGGAAACTGCCAGAGGCACTTTAATTTCGTCTGAAATCAATTCAATATTCACAGGCAAGCCAGGTAACCAAGTTTGATTCTGATTGTTTAATACGACGCGCGCCATTGTTGTACGCGATTGCTCACCTACGAGAGCGCCAACATAGGAAATCATCCCAACGGCTTGCGCATCAAACGCAGTAGCTTTAATGGTGACTTTTTGCCCCATTTTTACCGTATTAATGTCTTTGGCGTAAATAATCATTTCTGCCCAAACGGTGCTTAAATCCGCTATTTCAAACAAGCTGTCAGCTTCGCTGACTACTTGACCAAGGCTAACTTGCTTATTCGTCACTACGCCGTCTATAGGTGAACGCAACTCATAACGAGATAGGCCATTTGAACTGGAGCTTGCGCCAATCGCCCCTAGTTTTTGCTGTATACGCTGGCTGTTGATTTTTGCTTCTTGTAAATCATGTTGCGCCTGTAAATAGTCTTGTTCGGCAGATATTTTTTCCTCCCACAATTGCTTCTCTCGATTGTACGTAGCGTTTGCTAGCTCAACTCTTTTTTGCGCGGCCAATAAATCACTGCGCATATCAGCAATCGATTGACTCGAAATAGACGCCAATACTTGCCCCTTGCGTACTTTGTCGCCAGCATTTGCTTTTACCGATTCAACAATACCACCAACGCGCGGCACAATATGCACGCTTTTATCGGCATTTAATTTAATCTCACCTTGCAAAAGTAGTGTGCTTTTGATTTTTGCAGGGCCTGCAGTTAACACTTCAATACTGTTAATTGTCAGTTGCTTATCGGTCATTTTGACTCTGGATTCAATTTGTTCGTAAGCAAACATGTATTTTTTATCTGTGTATTTAGCGGCAATATTTACCTTAAATGAATGCGGTTCTTCAATAATGGCATTGCCTTTTAGATATTCATTTTCTTGGGAAAATTGAATCAGTTGAGGCTTGCTGCCTAATCTTTCTAATTGGATGGTAATGACTGATTTTGCAGGATTAATCGGCTGACCATTTTCATAGGTATAGACCCTAAATTCGGGTGGCGTATTCCGCTCAAAAATAGTCACTTCAACGCCATAACCATCTTGGGTAAACAGCTTGCCACCATGTGGCCCTTTGATGATTTCTTTGGTTTGCGGCACGTGTTCATCCATGTGCGCGTCTTGTGTTAAAGGTAAATGATCTTTTGCATGGTCATGTCCTGCTTCGCCATGTTTAGGTCGTTCATTAACGTGCTCCATTTCACTATGCTCAGACTCAGCATGCTCACCTTCTGATTGCTTCGACTTATCTGAAAGCAGGATAAATGCAGCCAGAATGATGCCAATAGCGACAACTGCGATTATGGCGAACCATTGTTTATTTGATTTATAAAGATTGAATGGCATGATTACTCCTGTGACTTTTCTGATTGGTGATTTACAACATCACCCAAAATTCGCTCTATTTCTGCCACAGCTTCATGGGCATCTAATAGTGAATTGATATATTGAGATTTAGCTTGAACCAGCGTGCGTTGTGCATCCAGTACATCCAGGAAATTGAATTTACCTGCGCTAAAACCTTTATTGGCGGCGTCAAAAGCACTTTGAGCGCTTGGTAATATGTCGACTTTGAGTGATTCTGCCGCTTGTCTGGCAGCATTTAATCTTTCGTATTGACCTGATAAATTTGCCTCAAGCTGGCTTTTGAGTGCGACTAATTCATCCTGCGCTTTGTATTGACGGCTAACCGCTTCCTGCAAATTGCCTTGGTTGCGATCAAAGACTGGGATAGGAATAGATAAGCCCAATAAAGCTTGATTAATGCCGCCAAGCTCTTGGTTATTGACGACACCAGCGCTAATGGTGATATTCGGCGTGCCTTTGCTGCGTTCAACTTTTGTCAGCGCACTGCGCGAATCGATTTCAATGTTTGCTAATTTTATGGCAGGTGCATTATCCAGTTGGCTAGTCAACGCGCTAAAAGCGGCCAATTCAGGAATGAAAGTGACATCGCCTTCTGCACTTTCAAATGCCGGTAATGCGCTGCCCCATAATGCGGCTAAACGTTTACGAGAGTTGGTTAATTGCGTATTGGCTTGGTTGAATTCAATTTTTGCGCTGGCTTCTGCGATTTTTGATTTGGTTTCTTCTACTGGTGAACTCTTACCAGCTTTTACGCGCTTACTGGCAGCATCAAGTGCTAGTTCAGCAATATCGCGTGAGGATTTTGCCAAAGTTAATCGTTCCTGCGCGATTAAAACCGCATAAAAGGCTGCGATAACGTTGGCGTGAATCTCGGCTTTTTTACTTTCTAACTCAGCTTCGGCCTTGGTGTAAAAAGAATCAGCCGCTTCTATTCTCGCTTCGCGTTTGTTACCAAGCTCAATCTCTTGGTTAAGCTGAAAAAAAGTTTGTCTATATGCGCTGCGCGTATCTTGAATCGACGTCGATATTGAAGGGTTTGGTCTTGTTGCAGCTTGTGTCTTAATGCCTTCAATTGCCTCACGCTCGCGCATGGCAACGGCAATTGCCGGGTTGGCGTTAAGGGCTAAATTTAATGCATCTTCTAAGGTTAAGTGCGCAGCTGGCAGGCTTGGTTGCAGGGCAGGCACATAAGAATCAGCAAAAATCACAGTTGAATTGCCGATTAACAATAGCGATATCAATATATTTTGAATGCCGAATCGTAGACATTTTGGTGATGGGAACTGCATAACGCACTCCTACAGAAATCTAATACAAACTCAAATAAAACCTGCAATATGGCTATGCCAAATGTAGGAAATCAAAGGGTTGGGATTAGAGTTGTGGTGGTGCGCGCGAGGCCGGAAGCTGGCGCTTAAGCGGTTGGAGAGGGATTAAACTTAACGGAGAAAATTGCCTTAAAACGGGCGTTAAGACAAGTGGGAAACACAGAAAAAATAGTACAAGCAAACTTGTAGCAATGATTAATGTTGAATCGATATCTTGTTTGATGCCCGATGCGACTGATATGGTATGTGCTGCATGTGGTGCAGCAGATAAGAAACTGCTTTCTGCATTGACTAAACCCATGGTTTTTTCTTCATGTGCATCACCTACATGAAAACCAATGTTTTGAATGGGGTGTTCTGTATCAATATGTGCGTGAATAAAGGGCGACAAAACTTGTAGCAGTGCAAAACACACCACCAAAAAATAAATCAAAAAATTAGCTTTTACGCGAAACATAAATTCAATATAGCATTTATTCAGTTTTTCTGTAAATGCATAGTTGCTCATTCCTGCTATTCAACCTCAAATCTTAATCAAAACTCAGTCTTGACTGAGTACATTTTTACACTTTCTTTACGCGTTACCCCAGAGTTATTACGACATTTTTATTTACTCCAGCCTAACATTGCATTGTCTCTTAGTGAGTAATAATTTAAGAATATTAATTGAAATGTTGATATGGATATCTTAGGTATTGGCTGGATATTGGTTTATCTGGTGGTGTGTATTTTATTGGCTTGTGTCCTTGTTAATTTAGAAGGTAAAAAATGAACGTGATGATGTGGTTAAGTGGCGCGCTGGCGTTATTTATATTGGTTTATTTATTTTATGTATTAATTAAACCGGAGAATTTTTAATGTTATCGAATGCTTTTATTCAGGTAGGTTTGTATCTCACGGTTTTATTGCTTATTACTAAGCCGATGGGTATTTGGATTTACAAAGTGATGCATGGCGAATCTGCCATCGCTAATAAGATTGGCGGACCAGTTGAGCGGCTTGTTTACCGTAGTTTGGGCGTTAAGCCTGAGCAGGAAATGCACTGGAAGCATTATGCGATTGCGCTGATGCTATTCAATATTATCGGCATTGCCTTTGTGTATTTGTTGCAACGTTTGCAATTTTCATTGCCCCTAAATCCACAACAATTTGCAAATGTGAGTGTCGATTCTGCATTTAATACCGCGGTTAGTTTTGTCAGCAATACCAATTGGCAGGGTTACGCGGGCGAATCGACGATGAGTTATTTGACGCAAATGTTAGCACTTACAGTGCAAAATTTCCTGTCAGCGGCAACTGGGTTGGCGGTGGTAATTGCATTGATTCGCGGCTTCGCGCGCCACAGTGCAAAAACCATCGGTAACTTTTGGGTGGATATCACGCGTTCCACTTTGTATATTCTGCTACCACTATCGTTTATTCTGGCGATTTTTTTGATGGGTCAAGGAGTGATCCAAAACTTTGATGCATACAAACAAGTGACAACTTTGCAGACAACCAGTTACTCAACTACCAATGGAGCAGGTGAGCAACTAGCGCAAACTACTGATACGCAAACCCTTGCAATGGGGCCAGTGGCTTCGCAAGAGGCGATTAAAATGCTAGGGACAAATGGTGGTGGTTTTTTCAACGCCAACTCTGCACATCCGTTTGAAAATCCAACACCACTTTCTAACTTATTACAAATGCTGGCTATTTTCTTAATCCCGGCTGGACTGTGTTTTACGTTTGGCTTGATAGTTGGTGATAAAAGACAAGGTTGGGCAGTATTTTCCGCCATGGCGATTGTATTTGTAGTGATGGTGGGTGTAGTGGTTTGGGCAGAGCAAGCAGGTAATCCAGCGCTTACAAGTAGTGGTGCTGATCAATCGTTCATAAGCCAGTCAACCAGCGCCTCACCATCAGGCATAGCATTGCAACCTGGTGGCAATATGGAAGGCAAAGAAACGCGTTTTGGCATTGTCGCGTCTAGTTTATTTGCCACTGTTACCACCGCGGCATCTTGCGGCGCGGTTAACGCTATGCACGATTCATTTACGCCGATTGGCGGCTTGGTGCCAATGTGGTTAATGCAACTGGGTGAAGTGATTTTTGGCGGCGTGGGTTCTGGGCTTTACACCATGCTCATCTACGCAGTCTTAGCCGTGTTTATTGCTGGTTTAATGATTGGCCGTACGCCAGAATATCTAGGTAAAAAGATAGAGATATTCGACATGAAAATGACGGCGATTATTATATTAGTCACGCCATTATTAGTGTTAATCGGCACAGCCGTTGCGGTGAGCGTTGCTTATGGCACAGTCGGTATTGCAAACCCCGGCGCGCATGGTTTTAGCGAGATTTTATATGCGCTGTCATCTGCTTCGAACAATAACGGTAGCGCATTTGCGGGCTTATCTGCCAATACGCCTTTCTACAATACTTTATTGGCAATTGCGATGTTTGCAGGCCGTTTTGGCATCATTTTGCCTGTATTGGCAATCGCAGGTTCTATGGCGGCTAAAAAACGCATTCCAGTGAGTTTAGGCACTATGCCTACGCACGGCCCACTATTTGTCACATTGTTGATTGGCGCCGTGATACTTGTAGGCGCACTGACTTATATCCCTGCGTTGGCGCTTGGCCCTATCGTTGAGCAGTTGCTCATGGCTGCTGTTAATTAATTGCTGAATATTAGGAAAAATAATGTCAAGTTTAAGTACTAAAGATTTAAGTATGAAATCCATGTTTGATCCAGTATTGATCAAACCGGCCATTGTGGATTCGTTTAAAAAATTGGCGCCGCAAACACAATGGCGCAATCCCGTGATGTTTGTGGTGTATTTGGGTAGCATTTTAACGACGCTGATATTGCTGCAAGCTTTATTTAGCAAAGCAGGTGCACCAATCGGCTTTATTGCGCTAGTGACTTTATGGCTGTGGTTTACTGTGCTATTCGCCAACTTTGCCGAAGCAATGGCAGAAGGGCGCAGCAAAGCACAAGCCGCTTCATTACGTAGCGCCAAGAAAAACGTAGTGGCTAAAAAACTGGCAACAGCATCACGAGATTCAGCAATAGCACTGACCGACAGCAGTAGCTTGCGCAAAGGCGATATTTTACTGATAGAAGCAGGTGACATGATTCCTGCCGACGGTGAAGTGATTGATGGTATCGCCTCAGTGAATGAAGCAGCGATCACTGGTGAATCTGCGCCGGTTATTCGTGAATCTGGTGGCGACTTTAGTGCGGTAACAGGCGGCACGCAGGTGTTATCCGATTGGATAGTGGTGCGTGTGACTGTGAACCCGGGCGAAGCGTTTTTGGACCGCATGATTGCCATGGTGGAAGGCGCAAAACGCCAAAAAACACCCAATGAAATTGCATTAACGATTCTTTTGGTCGCATTAACCATCGTGTTTTTATTGGTGACCGTGACTTTGTTGCCGTTCTCAATCTTTGGCGTATCAGCATCAGGTGGCGCAGGTTCGCCACCGAGTATCACCGTGCTGGTTTCACTATTGGTATGTTTAATTCCAACCACTATTGCAGGTTTGTTGTCTGCGATTGGTGTAGCGGGTATGAGCCGTATGATGCAAGCGAATGTGATTGCGACTTCTGGCCGTGCGGTAGAAGCGGCGGGTGATGTAAATGTGTTGCTATTGGATAAAACAGGCACAATCACCTTGGGTAACCGCCAAGCTTCTGCGTTTATTCCAGCAGATGGCGTAACAGAGCAAGCGTTGGCAGATGCGGCACAATTGGCATCGCTTACCGATGAAACGCCAGAAGGCCGCAGCATTGTGGTGTTGGCGAAAAACCGTTTTAACATTCGTGAGCGGGATATTGCATCGCTTCATGCCAAGTTTATTGCATTTACTGCGCAAACCAGAATGAGTGGTGTTGATTTGCAAGATGGCGACGGACTGGATTCTGATAAGCAAGGTCGCCAAATCCGTAAAGGTGCGGCCAGTGCGATTAAGTTGCACATTGAAACTTTAGGTGGTGTATTTTCAACTGAAATGAGCCAAAAAGTAGATGAAGTAGCGCGTCGCGGTAGTACGCCGTTAGTGGTTTCAGATGGTGACAAAGTGTTGGGCGTGGTAGAGCTTAAAGATATTGTAAAAGGCGGTATTAAAGAGCGTTTTGCCGAACTGCGCCGCATGGGTATCACGACCATTATGATCACTGGCGATAACCGATTAACCGCCGCCGCGATTGCCGCAGAAGCAGGTGTGGATGACTTTTTAGCGGAAGCCACACCAGAGGCTAAGTTAAAGTTGATTCGTGAACATCAAGCGGAAGGCAAGTTGGTAGCCATGACAGGCGACGGTACCAATGACGCGCCAGCCCTAGCTCAAGCCGATGTTGCGGTCGCCATGAATACTGGCACACAAGCCGCGAAAGAAGCTGGCAATATGGTGGATTTAGATTCTAACCCTACTAAGCTAATTGAAATCGTAGAGATCGGTAAACAAATGCTGATGACACGCGGTTCGCTCACCACGTTCAGTATTGCCAATGACGTGGCGAAATATTTTGCGATTATCCCCGCCGCATTTGCCAGCACTTATCCCGCATTAAATACCTTAAATGTGATGCATTTGGGCAGTCCAAATTCGGCCATTCTTTCTGCGGTGATATTCAATGCGTTGATTATTATTGTATTGATACCGTTGGCCTTAAAAGGCGTGGCTTACAAAGCGGTTGGTGCACAGCAATTATTGCGCAGAAACTTATTGATTTACGGACTTGGCGGTTTGATTGTGCCGTTTATCGGTATCAAGGCAATTGATTTGGTGCTGACCTCAGTTGGCTTTGCTTAACCTTGTGCGCCTCTATATAAGCAACTTTCGTCGCCACACTGCGTTGCTCACAAAAAATGACTCCTTACATATCGAACATATGCCGCGACCCCATTTTTTGCGAGCGCCTTGTTTGGCTTAGAAACTTGAATATATAAAAGCACACAACAACTTTAATAAAGGATTCATCATGGAAAATAGTTTAAAAAATATAACGTTACAAAGCGTCAGGCCAGCATTGGTTTTATTTGTGATACTAAGCATTATTACAGGTATCGTTTATCCCTTACTCACTACAGCAGTAGGTCAATCGGTCATGCCAGTGCAGGCCAATGGCTCGCTGATTACGCAGGGTGATAAAGTTATTGGCTCAAGCTTGATTGGCCAAAACTTTACGGAAGCCAAATACTTTTGGGGTCGCCCATCTGCTACTGGGCCTTATCCTAACAATGCCGCGGCTTCATCTGGTTCAAATCAGGGGCCGTTAAATCCTGCATTATCAGAAGCCGTTAAAGGCAGAGTTATCGCGTTAAAAGCAGCTGGTTCAGATGATACATTGCCAATCCCTGTGGATTTAATTACTGCATCCGCCAGTGGATTAGACCCGGAAATTAGCCCTGCAGCAGCGAACTATCAGGTGAGTAGAATAGCTAAAACCAGAGAGTTAACAGTGGAAACAGTGCAAAAATTAATCGCAGAAAACACCAAGGGACGGCAATGGGGTGTGTTCGGTGAGCCGCGTGTAAATGTATTGCAACTGAATATTGCATTGGACAAATTGACTGCTATTCAGCCATAGTAAGCAATGTTGTTTTTAGCTTTTTTTAATTAAATATTATTTTATAAATCCTAGAATCAAACTTAACTATAAGACATGGGCATGGCTGAATCAGAATCCAATTTAGAGTTTCGACCAAATCCAGATCAGCTGCTGCAAAAGATTAATCAAGAAGCTGAAAAAGAAAAGCGCGGCAGTTTAAAGATATTCTTTGGCGCGTGTGCGGGTGTGGGTAAAACATTCGCCATGCTCAATGCGGCGCACTCTCTGTTGTCGAAGAGCCAGCAATCACAAGCTGTAGACGTGATTGTGGGTATTGTGGAAACGCATGGTCGCGCTGGCACTGCCGCGCAACTGTTAGGTTTAACGGTATTGCCGTTAAAAACGTTTCATTATCGTGAGCGTGAATTAAAAGAGTTTGATTTAGATGCCGCATTAGCGCGCAAGCCCGATTTGATTTTGGTGGATGAGCTTGCGCATTCTAATGTGGAAGGTTCGCGCCACCCCAAGCGCTGGCAAGATGTTGAAGAGTTATTAGCCGCAGGAATCGACGTATTTACCACGCTGAATGTGCAGCATCTGGAAAGTCTTAACGATATTGTTGGTCAAATTACCGGCATTCGCGTTACAGAGACTCTCCCAGACAAAGTGTTTGATGATGCAGATGAAGTGACACTGGTGGATTTGCCAGCGGATGAATTATTGCAGCGATTGCAAGATGGCAAGGTTTATCAATCACAGCAGGCGGAACGTGCAAGCAAAAGCTTTTTTCGCAAAGGTAATTTAATTGCACTACGTGAAATGGCACTTAGGCGCACGGCTGACCGCGTGGATTCGCAGATGCGCGAATACCGCAGCAACTCGTCCATTCAACAGGTCTGGCAAGCGAAAGATAGGTTGTTGGTTTGCGTTGGTCCCAGTGTAGAAGCTGAAAGATTAGTCAGAGTGGCGGCTAGGCTGGCGCAAAGTTTAAAGTCTGATTGGTTGGCTGTTTATGTAGAAACGCCTAAATTGCAGCGATTATCAAACAGCGCGCGCGATACCATTTTAAAGACATTGAAATTGGCTGAAACTTTAGGCGCAGAAACGGCCACATTGAGCGGTACTAAAGTTGCCAGTGTTGTATTGACTTATGCGCGCAGTCGGAATGTGTCTAAGCTAGTTGTGGGGAAGTCCACACGCTCAGCGTTTACGCGCTTAATCCTGCCTGGCGTCATTGACGACTTAACGAATCAGGCGACTGATATTGATATTCACGTGGTTTCGCGTGAAAAAACGCTTGGCGAAAAAGATGCACAAATTTTAGAAAAGCAGCAAGATATTAGGCGCAATGGTCCACATGCCGACTATCAAAATCACGCTCATCATGCATCATCACTAAAAGGTTATTATTGGGCAGCAGCGGTATGTGCAGGCACATCAATCTTGGTGGCATTAATCCTGCCTTACTTTGAGCTGGCGAATGTGGTGATGGTGTTTTTGCTTGGCGTCATTCTTATTTCATCCAAATTTGGCAGAGGGCCAGGTATCTTTTCCTCGTTTATCAGCGTTGCCAGTTTTGATTTCTTTTTTGTCTCGCCAAAATTTTCTTTTTCTGTATCCGATACTCAGTACATACTGACTTTTGGCGTGATGTTTGTGGTGGCTTTGGTGGTTAGCAATTTAACGGCCAATCTGCGCTATCAGGCGGTGGTTGCCATGCGACGTGAAAAACGCAGCCGCGCTTTGTATGATTTAGGTAAGTCGTTGGCTTCATCACTCACTGCAGAACATATTATTGAAATTAGCACGCATCATTTAACCGGTATTTTCCAATCAAAAATAGCGATATTGCTGCCAGATAGCCATGAAAAAATCACACAGCCAATTTCAAACAGTAGAGATGATAATGCTTTGCGCAATGATTTAGGCGTGGATTTAGGAATCGCGCAATGGGTGTACGACAACCAACAGCAGGCTGGCTACGGCACCAACACCTTGCCATCATCCGCTATTTTATATATCCCTTTGCAAGCACCAATGCGCACAAGAGGCGTGCTGGCCATCATGCCTAATCATGAAGAAGGTTTAGTAGCACATTCTAAGCGTATGATTTTCTTGCCAGAACAAAGGCAATTGTTAGATACATTCGCTTCACAGATTGCCATCGCGATTGAGCGTGTACATTATGTGGATATAGCGCAAAATGCCTTGGTTTCGATGGAGTCTGAACGTTTAAGAAATTCCGTATTAAGTGCAATATCACATGATTTAAACACGCCTTTAACCACGATTGTGGCAACGGCTGGCTTACTTAAACAGCAATTAAATTCGCCATTAAGCAATAACTTAACAGACCATAAGAAACAGGAAGACGAGCGAAGCGAATACATTGATATGCTGTATGAGCAATCGATACGCATGAAAAATTTAGTAGTTAACTTGCTGGATATGGCGAGATTGCAATCTGGAAAAGTTAAGCTCAATAAACAGTGGCAAACATTAGAAGAGGTGGTCGGTACGGCCTTGCGCACCATGAAACAACCGCTGGCAAAACATCATATTGTGATTGATCTAACCAATACCTCTACTGGCGATTTACCATTAATACAGTTCGATGCGGTGTTAATAGATCGTGTCTTGTGTAATTTGTTGGATAACGCTGCCAAATACGCGTCAGAAGGCAGTAAAATCATTATCAGCGCCAGAACAACACAACAAGACGTGCTGGTTTCCATTTCAGACGACGGTCCTGGCTTGCCAGGGAATTTAGAAAATCAAATGTTTGAAAAATTTACACGGGGTGAAAAAGAATCCGCCAAAGCAGGTGTTGGACTTGGCTTGTCTATTTGCAAGGCGATTATTGAAGCGCACGGTGGAAAAATTGGCGCGCGTAACAAGTTAACTACTAATGAAAATGATCATTCTAAAACACATATAACTGGCGCAATTTTTACATTCTCTTTGCCGCTGGGTACGCCACCTAGCTTACCTGCTGAAGATGTGTTGTAGTAATGGCTAACTACTTGGCAAATATTGTGCTGATAGAAGACGAACAGCAAATTCGACGTTTTGTAACAGCCGCGCTTGAGATTGAAAACTTTCAGGTTTTTAGCGCAGAAACTGGCAAGCAAGGCTTGATTGAAATTGGCACCAGAAAACCAGATGCGGTTATTCTCGACTTGGGCTTGCCGGATATCGATGGCTTAGAAGTGATTCGTGATGTGAGAACATGGAGCAATATCCCCATTATCGTGCTTTCTGCCAGAACGCAAGAAACCGAAAAGGTAGCTGCTTTAGATGCCGGGGCGGATGATTTTTTATCTAAACCATTTGGTACGCCTGAATTGCTGGCCAGAGTGCGTGCGCAATTACGTCGCAGAAGCATGTTAAGTGAAGCTAGTAATGAAGGCGTTTATGCGTTTGGCGACATCAGTATTGATTTGTCGAAACGTTTGGTTTCAAAGGCTGGCTTGGCCGTGCATTTAACACCAATTGAATTTAGATTGTTTACTGAGCTGGTTAAAAATGCAGGCAGAGTAGTCACTCAAAGACAGTTGCTAAAAGAAGTTTGGGGCCCAGCCTATGTGGATAACGAGCATTATCTGAGAATTTACATGAGTCATTTACGACAAAAATTAGAAAATGACCCTGCGCAACCAGAGCATTTAATCACGGAAATAGGAGTGGGATTTAGATTTATATAGCGCTTTAATACTTGCTGTAAATGACAATTATCGCTGTAAATATTTTAATTCGTTTTACTCGTCTAATTCGTTTGTTGCTGCAGGATTATCTGAATCGTTATCTGCTAAAACGTTACCAGTCGGCGTGTTGTTTTGTTGCATCATCAATAAACGGCTTTGTGGCGTTTCTAAGCTAACGCGGCCAATTGCTCCGCTACGATAATCAGTCAAAAATGCCACTGCAGTTTTTTCCATATCCCACAAACCATCATGGCGCTTATAGCTGCGGCGCTTGGCAATCGCCTCTAATAAATCGACGCCATCAATTTGCGATACATCAATTTTCATCGCATCCAGCTTGTAGCGTGCATTGATTAAATCGGGATAAGTCTGCAATAAATTATCTGCTAAGAAAGTCGCTACATCTTCATCAATTACCGCATTGCGGCCAATCGCATGGCTGGCAGCCAGCATGTAGCCATCTGATTCATATGCGATTTTTGGCCACATCATGCCTGGCGTGTCCGTGATGCTAAAAGTCGCATCCAACTCAAACCGCTGTTGGCTTTTGGTTACAGCAGGCTCATCGCCCACTTTGGCTACGCGACGATTCAGCAGTGCGTTCATCAAAGTTGATTTGCCTACGTTAGGAATACCCATGATTAATGCGCGCAAAGGCTTTAAATGCGTGCCGCGATGCGGTGTTAGCTTGCGACAAACAGCAGGTATTTTTTTTGCATCACCGGCTTTTTTGCAGCTTAAGGCGACAGCTTTAGTGTTGGGTAAATTATTGAAATAATTCAACCAAGCTTCTGTGGCTTTGGGGTCAGCTAAATCGGCTTTATTTAAAATCTTAAGGTTAGGGCGTTGGCGAAACAAGCGCATTTCGTTGATAACAGGATTATGGCTGGCTTCTGGTACGCGCGCATCTAATACTTCAATCACCATGTCGGTGAATTCCATGGTTTCTTCCGCTTTTTTGCGGGCTTGGGTCATGTGGCCCGGGTACCATTGAATTGCCATTTTGTCTCCTTATCAACGCTGACGTTGTTGCCTGCGTCTTGCCGTACTAATCATGCCGACTTCGGCTTGTTGCCTAGTCATTTTTTAATGAGTCAAATTGATTGACTCACTATGTTTTTACTCATATACCAATGCATTACGCACCATGTTTTGCTTAGATTCTTTTAATTTCTATGCATTAAAGTAGTGTTGGGCGCTGGGCAAGGCTGGATTTTATCATTGAGTGCGAAAAATAAAGGATTTATCTGCACCAGTGGCATGATTAACTCATTGACTACAAGCAAACTAAATATTATTGATTCAAAACATTTGCATTAAAATGTCAGCATGCAAACCCCTGACAATTTAAAATCGCTACTACAGCCGAATCAATCTATCACGCTGCTAAAAGCACTGCACATCCTCACCGTTGATGGAAAACTGAATCAAGATAGTCGCCGCAAATTGAAACAGGTGACGCACTTAATCAATTTTATCGCACCACTATTAAATGAAATATTGGTGAGTAATGCTAATCCCACCATTGTTGACCACGGCGCAGGCAAATCTTATTTAGGTTTTATTTTGTATGATTTATTGTTAAAGCAGCATGCAGCAGGGCAAGTGGTTGGTATAGAAACGCGCGCCGACTTGGTCGAAAAATCAAAAGTTCTGGCGGCTGATTGTGGGTTTGATCGCATGGATTTCCAGCATTTAAGTGTGGAGCAATCCATCACTTCTCAGGCTCTGCCAGATACGGTGGACATTGTGACAGCGTTACATGCTTGTAATACTGCAACCGATGATGCGATTCAGTTTGGCCTAAAAAAACAAGCCAAATACATGGTGCTAGTGCCGTGCTGTCAGGCCGAAGTGGCGGAGGTTTTGCGTAAACATAAAAATGAAAGTTTTGGCAAAACACCACTTTCTGAAATTTGGCGACATCCAATCCATACGCGTGAATTTGGCAGCCAAATCACCAATGTGCTGCGTTGCTTGCAACTGGAAGCGGCAGGTTATTCTGTGACGGTGACTGAGTTAGTTGGCTGGGAACACTCCATGAAAAATGAGTTGATTATCGCCAAATATACGGGCCAAAAACGTAAAAAT
>JAZKDM010000077.1:0-8917 GCA_040387535.1 Pseudomonadota bacterium
TATATGCTGGCCACTTTGCTGTGCTTGGGCGCGGCAATTGCCATGTGGTCAATTAAGGTAGATGAGCCTAAATCAACTGCCGATTTACCTGTTTTCACTAGCATTAAACAAGGGCTAAACTTTGTTTTTAGCAACCAAATTATGCTGGGCGCCTTGTCTTTGGATATGTTTGCGGTATTGTTTGGTGGCGCGGTTGCTATGTTGCCCGCCTTTATTCAAGATGTTTATCACATTGGCCCAGAAGGCTTAGGCATATTACGCGCGGCACCTGCTGTGGGCGCCATTGCCACTGGCTTATGGCTAACACGCCACCCCATCAATCGCCACGCAGGGCTATGGTTATTGTGGGCGGTAGCCGCTTTTGGGCTATGCATTATTGGCTTTGGCTTAGCAACCAGCTTTTGGGTGGCGTTTGGGTTGTTGCTACTTTCTGGTATTGCAGACGGCATTTCGGTAGTCATGCGCCAAACCATTATGCAATTAGTCACCCCAGACGGCATGCGCGGGCGCGTATCAGCCATTAACGGTATCTTTATTGGCTCATCCAATGAGCTGGGCGCCTTTGAATCTGGCTTGGCGGCGCGCATCATGGGCTTAGTGCCATCAGTGATTTTTGGCGGAGTAATGACACTTTCAGTGGTTGCGGCCACTGCAAAATTTGCGCCCAAATTACGCAAGCTGGAGTTGCATCAAATACAATAAAACTGGCTGGCTGAAAATTGTATAGAAAAGCGCCTTTAGTTAAAGATAGGCGCTTTTCTGGTTAAAAATTAGTCGGCCAGCTTTTTAAAGCCATCTCCGCTACCCCAAGCAATTCTTCACGTGTTGCGCCTGTGCTAGCTTGTACTGACATACCTTGATGAATAGTAGCGATATATTTCGCTAACTTTTTGGCGTCCGCTTGTTGCGGCAAATCGCCATCAGCTTTTGCCTGCTCAAAACGTTGTGCAAAACCTGCTTCAAAATGTTTTCTGTAAGCCATTAATTCTTGTTGAATTGCGCTTGAACTTTGCCCGCAAGTGAGCGCGGCTTGCACAATCAAGCAGCCATTAGGGGTATCTTTATTGGTAAAAAAATCCACCGCTTGTAACAAAAAGCTCTCTACTACCTGGCGCGCTGTCGCTTGTTTTTTGGCGGCTGCCACAAAGGCCGCAGGCCCCGTAACATACCGCCCTAAGGCGCGACGAAACAACTCTTCTTTATTGCCAAATGCGGCATAAATGCTGGGTTTGTTGATGCCTAACGCTTCGGTCAATTCGGCCATTGAGGTGCCCTCATAACCACGCGACCAGAACACATTCAGCGCCGCATCTAGCGCCTCATCTTGATTAAATGCCAGTGGGCGGCCGCGTGGTTTAGGGGCTGTTTTGGCAGAGGGGGTAGCGTTTTTTTCTGTACTAACCATGATTTTGTAGGTATTAATGACTGATAAAAAATAATATTGTACCATTAGGTACAAAAGTATTTGACAAATTATTTTAACTCCTCTATTATTTATTTACCAATCGGTACAAATATTAATTACAAGGGTTTAATATGTCAACATCAGCACAAAAAATTGCATTTATTACAGGCGCCAATCGCGGCATTGGTTTTGAAACAGCCAAAGGGTTAGGCGCGTTAGGCATTACCGTCATTATTGGCGCACGCGATAATGCTAAAGGCGAAGCCGCCGCAAAACAATTACAGGCACTGGGCTACCAAGCAGAGGCCCTTCATTATGATGCCAACCAAGCGCAATCTGCCGACCAAGTATTTCAGCATCTAAATAAACAGTATGGAAAATTAGATATTTTGGTGAATAACGCTGGCATTAACCAAGAGCAGCTAATGGGCAGCAACAACAGCAGCACGGTGAGTATTGATACCCTGCAACAAACTTTTCACAGCAACCTGTTTGCGGTGATTGAGCTGACGCAAAAATTATTACCGCTGATTAAAAAATCGGATGCAGGCCGCATTGTGAATCTATCCAGCATTTTGGGATCGCTTACTCTACACAGCATGCCTAACTCACCAATTGACCCTGCAAAAGCCTTTGCCTACAACGCGTCTAAAACCGCGCTTAACGTTTACACCGTGCATTTGGCGCATGAATTAAAAGACACCAATATCAAAGTGAATTCTGCACATCCTGGCTGGGTAAAAACGGAGCTGGGTGGCGATAATGCACCGATGGAATTGGCTGATGGCGGCAAAACTAGCGTGCAGTTAGCGACGTTAGATAGCAAGGGCGCTAATGGCGGATTTTTCCATCAAGGTGAAGCGTTGCCTTGGTAAATTTAAAAGCTCTAAAGCTCAAAAATCCAACCCTAAGTTAAAGGACATGTTTATGCAGGATTTATCCAAAATTGGCGATGTAGCGGAAATTCAGATTGACGATAATAGAACGTTACGATTTTTAAAAACGGGTACTGGTGCGCCGTTGATTTTGCTGCATACCATTCGCACGCAGCTGGACTATTTTCAGGAAGTGATTCCATTACTTGCGCAACATTACACAGTATATGCAGTTGATCTACCTGGACATGGTTATTCATCCATTGATACCAAGGCCAACTACGATGAACCATACTTTCGCAGCGCGGTAATTGCTTTTATAGAGAAGCTGGATTTGCGGGATGTCACTTTGGTAGGCGAATCTATTGGCGCAGTTTTAGCACTTACAGTCGCCAGTGCGTTGCCAGAACGTATTAAGGCGGTGCTTGCATCCAATACTTATGACTACGACACACGCTATGCAGATGGTGTGCGCCGTGGCAATTTTATCGCTAACTTTATTCTTGGTCAGTTTGCCATGCCAGCCTTAGGGGCGGTGTTTGCGGCGATGGAAAACAAACCATTGCTTGGGCTCATTATGCGTGGTGGATTGCAGATGAAACGCTGGATGCCAAATAATTTACTTTCAGAATTTAATCGCGTTGGGTATCGCAAAGGCTATCGTTATGTAGAGCGCAATGTCTTCGCCAATTGGCGCTCGTGGGGCAAGGCAAGGTCTATGTATGCCGCGATAAAAGTGCCCGTCAAACTCATCTATGGCGAACAAGATTGGTCAACCTTAGAGGAACGTAAACGCACTGCAAAAGAGCTGGGCGGCGTAGCAATAACCACTGTAGCCAATACTGGACATTTTGCCTTTGTCGATAACCCGCATAAACTGGCTGAACTTGTATTGGCCATTCATCATTCATAAGTGTAGCGTTAAAACTAATGCCTAAAAAAATCGCTTACCGCTATCGCACACTACTGTTTGCCTTCATCATGTCGGCCAGCACGGCCATGATAGTGTCTGGCATTATTATCTCTATGCACACCAAACCACATGCGCCGTTTATCGCGCAGTGGCTTGGGGCGTTTATAACGGCATGGCCAATTGTGTTTGTCGCTATTTTAATCATAGCGCCACAGGTAAATAAGCTGTTAAATCTAATCGTTGAAGACCAAGAATAGATTTGAATGTAACCCTGTTACTTTTTAGCAGCAGGCTTCATTGGAATAACGGAACTAGAGGGCACGACTACTTCTTTGCTTTTTTTGGGCTTTTTGGTTTCTTTGTTACTTTTAATTTGGCCTTTTGCCATGATGATTCTCCAACAGTAATATTAATCGCTTCATCATAGGCTGATGGCACAATATAGGTGGATTATTTTCAAGGCAATTAGGCTTTAAGGCGCCTGATCTCTAAGTCTTTCAGCAAGGGCTTTGGAAGCTTCTTTGCGTTGCTCAGCGTAGCGTAAGATATTTTCTAGCTGCGTGGCTGATGGCAACTTTGGGTCGTTGGGCAATTGCGATAATCGCTCAAAGCTTTCTTCATAGGGTTCACTAATCGAATAATCAATCTTGCCAGCTAACTCATCCAAGCTGGCTTTGCCCTGTTTACCTTCATGCATAATTTCTAACCAAGAGCGATTAATGGCTTGATCTTGATATAAAAAGGCGCTAATTTGGCTACGCAGTAATAATTCATCGCTCCAACGATAGCTGGGTGGCGGAATGTTTTTGAATAATAAGACACTGGCTAAAATAGTGGTTAAAACCGCGCCTATGCTGTATTTCATTGGCATCACGCGTGCCGTAATGGTTTGCGAAAAAATAATACTGGCCAATAAACCGGTGATAAACCCACCAATATGCGCGGCATTATCAATGCCAGGAATCACAAAGCCCAGCACAACAGTCAGCACCGCAAACGCACAGCCCGCACCAAATAACCAACGGAATTCATAGGCGTGAATGGCGGCGCGTTCACGCCATAAAAAAACCAACACGGCGGCATACACGCCAAAAATCGCACCCGATGCGCCACCAGAAACGGCTGAATTGCCTTGCACTACCAGCGACAATAAATTGCCGCCCAAGCCGCTTAATAAGTAAATCGCCAAAAACCGACCATGGCCATACATACGCTCTGCCAATTGGCCTGCATCCCACAATGCATAGCAATTAAGCGCCAAATGCATGGCGCCAAAATGCAAAAACATGGCGGTAAATAATCGCCACCATTCACCATCTTGCGTGGCTGGGCCAAAGTTGGCGCCCCAAGTTAGTTGTATGCCATTTGGTGAATGCCAAAAACCTGCGCCGCCCACTAGCATGGCAGCAAAAACCAATACATTAATCGCGATTAAAAGCTTAGTCAGCGTTACATTAGGCAGGCGTTGATTTAAAATTTGGTGAAAAGATTGCAATAAAAATCCAATAAATTAGCGGTTAAATATTAAGTCCATTTAGTTGAAAAGCGTTCTACACCCAGCATATAACAGTTTAATTTAATATGAATGACAAATCCGTTGAATTAGCAATAATTCGCTCTACAATAGAAACGAATCTATTTTAAATTGAAAGAAAACACCATGCTAACTGTATTTGATACCGCCATTTTGCCGCTGGTTCACACCTTAAAAACTTTAAGCCATATTTTACAAAAAGGAGAAGCGCACGCTGATGCCAAAAAGATTGAGCATAGCGTTTTGTTAAATGCGCGCCTTTTCCCTGATATGTACCCACTCACCAGACAAGTGCAAATTGCCACCGATATGAGCAAGGGCGCGGCGGCACGCTTAGCTGGCGTTGAAATACCAAAGTATGAAGACGATGAAACGACTTTTGAACAATTACAAGCGCGCATTGCCAAAACCATTGCGTTTATAGAAAGCATTGCGCCAGCACAATTAACCGATGCCGAAACGCGCGACATTACCATTACCGTGCGTAAAATTGAGCTTAAATTTACGGGGCAGGACTATTTATTAAAGTGGGTGATGCCAAACGTGTATTTTCACGTGACCACCGCCTATAACATTTTGCGCCATAATGGCGTTGAGTTAGGCAAGCCCGATTTTTTACGCATTAAAGGCTAAAACAACCAGCAAAGGCAAATTTCGTGTTAAAACTTAATCTTAAAATTAGCATGATTTTTTTGGCTGTACTTGCGGCGATTGTTTACTTTGTATATGGGCAATCTGGCCCAAAACCCGGGGTTAGCCTAAGCCCAGCACAAGAGCGATTAGTAAAAATGGGTGATAGATGCTTAGATTTTGGCGAAAGAGCCGTGGCAAACGATGTACCAATTATTGAGTTTCAAATGCTGGTTCGCTTGGCAAAAAAAACCAATGTGATTGAAAGATGCATGACGGATAACGGCTATAAACAAAACCCTGCTTGGCTTAAATACGCGCAACCCATAGCAACAGAAAATGCCACCAAAAACAAAACATCTACCAGCGAGGCACTAACCAGTTTAAGCAGGGCTGATATGCAAATTTTTTCGCCAGATGAAAATCGCCCCGATTATTGGGTTAAAAACTAGCTAACCTGCGCTGCTGACAATGCGGTTTCTGCCTTTTTGTTTGGCCAAATATAACAGCCTATCCACCTCATGAATAAACGGCAGTGATTCATTTTCGGCGCTTGGAATAATCGTACCCACACCCAAACTAATGGTTAACACCTGACTTACTTCTGATTTTGCATGCATAATCTGTTCTTTAAAAATCATTTGGTGGCAGCGCTCCGCCACTTTTTTAGCGGCAGCGGCATCTGTTTCTGGCAGCACCAGCACAAATTCCTCACCACCAAAACGCGCACAAAAATCGCGCGCACGCGTAGCAACCCCGCTTAGCACTTGCGCCACGCGTTTCAAGCAATCATCGCCCTGAATATGGCCGTAATGGTCGTTATATTGCTTAAAGTAATCAATATCCACCATAATCAAAGAAAGCGGCTGGCTGTTGCGGCGCGCATTCAGCCATTCTAAGTCCATCACCGAATCAAACATGCGGCGATTGGCAACGCCTGTCAAACCATCTTTAAACGATAGTTCTTCTAATTTTTTTTGTAATGTGATTAATTTTTCTTCGGTTTTTTTACGCTCGCTAATATCAAACATAAAGCCAATGAGCGCATTTGCTGTGCCATCTGGGTTGCGCTGTACATGCACCACATCACGAATCCACACGTAATCGCCATCTTTAGTTAAGGCGCGATAATCAGCCTCATGATCTTCACCCTCTATGGATTTGGCGATACAGTAATCCACCACCCAAACCTTATCTTCTGGATGCATTCTATCCACCCAATCTTGCGAAGTGGCCCAACTGGCTTGCGTCCAGCCCAACAGCTTTTCAATCTGCGGCCCAATATATTCAAACGTCATGGTTGCCCAATCCAGCTTCCACGGAATGGCTTTGGTTGATTCTAATAAGGTTTTATAAACAGCACTGTCCAACTCTGTCGATTGGCCCAAATCTGCTGATTGGTTTGGCGTAGTCATCTCTATTTCCACATTCGAATGTTTTGCACATTTGTTACATTACACATCATATTAACTCACACATCAATATTTTGGTGTCCAAAATAATACCAAATAAACTTCTACGTCATATCACGTATTTTTTTTGCACATTTTTATGATTAATATGCATCATCTTTATTTGAAATAAGCTACCGTGAAACTACTCTCAGTCAATATTTCGCCTACAAAATCGGTCGAAATCAATGGTCAACAAGTGCTAACAGGCATCTACAAAACGCCAGTGCAAGGCCGCGTTTGGCTTGGCAAATTAACATTGCTGGGTGACGGCCAAGCCGATACCAGCGTACATGGTGGCGAACACCAAGCGGTTTATTGTTACCCTTTTGAGCACTTCGCCTATTGGCAGTACAGGCTTAAAACGCCACATTTAGCCTACGGCACTTTTGGTGAAAATTTTACCGTTTCTGGCTTAATAGAAGAAGACATCTGTATTGGCGATGTACTGCAAATTGGAGATGCCAAAACCGGCGCAGTGGTGCAAGTAACTATGCCGCGTATTCCTTGCTTTAAGTTTGGGCATAAAATTGGCCACCCCGACATTTTGGATGAGTTTTTGCGCAGTGGTAAAAGTGGCTTTTATTTGCGCGTTATTCAAACGGGGGTAGTTAAGGCCAACGACCCCATTAGCGTTATAGAGCGTGATCCACAGGCCATTAGCATTCGCACCACGCTGGGCCTGCAAAAACTGGATGAAGGCGATAGCGCGCTGTTAAAACGCGCATTAACGGTGAAATCGTTAACGCCATTGCTTAAGCAGATTTTTGAGGCACGTCTTATTTGAGGCTCGTCTTAGCTGTTAACTGGAAAATTCAACTAAAAATCTGCAAGCCAGGTGGGTGCATTCCTACTTTAAATTCAGACTAATCCTATGTTTTGATTTTGATACTCACTATTAAATGTGTCTTCGCATTTTGATATTGAAAGAAGACTCAAATGAATAAATTAATTTCTGCACTTTTTGCAACGGTATTAACAATCGGTTCTGCATCTGCATTTGCGGCAACTAGCCCAGACAATAAAGATGATGCCAGCACATTAGGCACTTCAGAATCGCCACAAGTGAAACAGCAACAAAACCGCACGGATAAAGGCGCATCTGAAGTTTACCAAACGGCTCCATCCGATAATTCTAGCAATCTTGGTAACTCAAATAGCCCTCAAGTTGTTGATCAAAGTGAACGTACAGACAAAGGCCCTGCTCAAGACTTAAAGGCACGCAATGCCGATAAGAATAAGGTTTTAAAAGCGAAAGAAGATAACCACGGCACCACAAAAGGTAATCAGATTCAGCCCACTCAGCCTGAATCGGCAGCACCTGCTACAAAATAGTTTTTATTGATGCTTTTAGGGTGGATAATTAATTAATCCACCCTTTTTTTATTTCAAAGGTTTTTGATGCACAAAATCATCGCTTTAGTTTTTGTTTCCATTGCAATATCGGCACACTCTGCAGAGGCAACTATGCGCCCAGGCTTATGGGAAATCGCCACCTCGTCAGATTTATTATTATTGGTGCCTCACATACCTGCCGACCAAATGCAAAGCATAAAAGACCTAGCCACAGAATACGGCTTTGAAGTACCGCCCATTGAAAACGGTGCCGCGATATCTAAAGCCTGTATTACGCCAGAAATGGCCAAGCAAAAATCCCCACCCATTTTTGCGCAAAATCAACTAGGCTGCGTTACCAAAAACTCAACACACACCGGCAACAACTACAAAATGGATTTTGTATGTGATAGCCCAGATTTAAAAGGCACTGGCACGGCAGAAGGCGCCATTACCAGCGCAGAAAGTTTTAGCGGAAAAACCACCTTTAATGGATTAGCTCAAGGCAATGCTGTGAATGAGCAAGCGGATATTAATGGCAAATGGATTGGTGCAATGTGTGGCGATGTAAAGCCGTTATAATAGTGATTCATCAATAGAAGCAAGCCGCCATGACAGAGCCAAAATTGGAAAAAGCAGATTTAATCAAACCAGAATTAAAAAAGATTAAATTTGAACAGCATGTGGATGCGATTGAAAAGCACAAAGAATTGCTGGAAAAACTGCATCTTGATTCGAATACGCATTTGGATGAAGTAAATAATTCGTTGCAAC
>JAZKDM010000078.1:0-3067 GCA_040387535.1 Pseudomonadota bacterium
ATGACGCATGAAAAAGCCGCCAGCGCGGTTGGTCGTTCACGCGCGGCAGTTTCCAATCTTCTGAGGTTGTTAACATTAAGTGCACCTGTGCAGGCCATGCTGATGCATAACAAGCTGGATATGGGTCATGCCAGGGCATTAATCGGCCTGGATGCGGCGCAACAGATTATGCTGGCGAATAAAATCGTGCAGCAGGATTTATCGGTGCGCGACGTTGAAAATCTGGTGAAAAAACTGGCTCAAAACAGCCAGCCTGCCCCACAGAAAACCGCTGTGAACCATGACGTTTTAGCCTTGCAAAACACATTAAGCGAAAAAATCGGTGCCAATGTCAATATTTCGGCTAAACAAAATGGTTCGGGTACGCTAAAAATTAACTATACAAATTTAGATCAGTTGGATGACATTATTCGCATAATCACGCGCTAAGTGTTTCTTTTTGCGCGAAACTTATTGAATAACTTACAGTTATTGCTTGACTAAAAACGCGTAATAATTCAAAATCGCGGACTTTGCTGATAAGCCCATTTCAATCAAACTGAAATGACAGGAAAACGGAAATGACAGAAGAGCAAAATTCAAATACAGGCTTAGCAGCAAACAGTATCGATTCAAACAAGGTATTTAACAAGATGTTGCGCTGGCAGTTAATCGCAACATTGGTTGTAGCAGTTATTGCGGCGATTATTTCGGGCGCGCATGCCGGTTTTTCCGCAGTAGCTGGCGGATTGTCCGTGGCAATAGGCGCGTATTTTGCCTCTAAAATTGCACAGCGCAGTAGTAAAGAAGCCGCAACAGTGTTGGTGAACCTGCTAAAAGCAGAGGCAGTTAAAATCGTCATTATTGTTGTGCTGCTATTTATTACGTTCAAGGTTTACAAGCAATTGGTGCCATTTGCGCTAATTGCAGGATTGGCAGCTTCAGCATTATTTTCCGGTGCCGCCATGAGCAAGCTGGATAAAACAGAATTAGAAATATAAGCTCAACAAATTGAGCAACGCTTTAAAAGTAAGACTTTAAAATTTATACCAACAATTTTTAATTAGACGTCCATTTAACTGGGCAATTCGGATTGATATGGCTACAGAACACGCAGAACACGCACTAACCCCGTCAGAGTATATCTCGCATCATTTGAGTTTTAATGCGCAATCTGTTGGCAATGGTGGTTTTTGGACATTGCATATCGATACGCTGATTATGTCAGTTATCTTAGGCCTGCTGGTCATGGGTCTGGTCTGGTGGGTAGCACGCGGCGCAACAGCCGGCGTACCAACCAAACGCCAAGCCTTCGTTGAATTAGTTTTTGGTTTTGTGGATGACCAAGTTAAAAATATTTTCCACGGCAACCGTCACAGCTTTATTGCCCCAACAGCGCTGACGGTTTTTTTATGGGTGTTCGCAATGAATGCCATGGATTTCTTGCCGGTTGATATTTTTGCTAAATTTATGCACGCAATTGGCGTAGATACTTGGCGTGCGGTACCAACTTCAGACATCAACACCACTTTCGCTCTAGCTTTATCAGTATGGATTTTAATGATTTTCTTCTCAATCAAAGTTAAAGGCTTTGGTGGTTGGATTCATGAATTGTTCTACTCACCTTTCGGCACCAAATTCTGGGTATTGCCGCTGAACTTCTTGTTCAATTTAATCGAATACGTTTCAAAACCACTTTCACATTCATTGCGTCTTTTCGGCAATATGTATGCAGGCGAAGTGATTTTCTTATTACTTGGCATGTGGGCGGCAACAGGTTTATCGGGCACTATTTTCGGTTCGATTTTAGGTGCTGGCTGGTCAATTTTCCATATTTTAATCGTGGCATTACAAGCATTTATTTTTATGATGTTAACGGTTGTTTATTTAGCCATGGCGCATGAGTCACACTAAATAAAGATTGATTTGTAGTATTGGTTTTAGTTGTTTTTTAGTAAGTAGTTTCGATAAGTAGTTTTAGATTCAGTTTAATTTTTGAGAGGGTAATAAAATGGAAGCATTAGCATTGATTCAAGCCTACACAGGCGTTGGTATTGGTTTAATTATTGGTCTAGGCGCTGCAGGTGCTTGTATCGGTATCGGTATTATGTGTGCAAGTTTCTTAGAAGGCGCTGCACGTCAACCAGAAATGATTCCACAATTGCAAGGTAAAGTATTCTTGCTATTAGGTCTTATCGATGCTTCTTTCATTATTGGTGTTGGTCTAGCTATGATGTTCGCGTTCGCTAACCCATTATTAAGCGTTGTTACAGCAGCAGCAAATTAATTTTTTGAGTCATGCTTAATAATATAAAAGCGTTTGACTCAAATTTTTATACTGACTTAATTTAATTGGATTAAACATGAATATTAACTTTACACTGATCGCACAAGCTATCGCATTTGCTGTGTTGATTTGGTTCACAGTGAAATTCGTTTGGCCGCCGCTATTAAATGCGATTGAAACGCGCCAAAAAGAAATTGCTGACGGTTTAGCTGCAGCGCAAGAAGGCAGAAGTGCCTTGGAAGTTGCGGCTAAAAAATCAGATGCGACACTTGCAGAAGCCAAACAAAAAGCCAGCGAGATTATTGGTCAGGCTGAAAAGCGCGCGACACAAATCGTTGAAGAAGCTAAAGGCACTGCAAAAGCCGAAGGCGACCGTATTATTACGGGTGCTAAAGCTGAAATCGATCAAGAAGTGAACCGTGCAAAAGAAGGTTTGCGTGCGCAAGTTTCTGCGTTGGCAGTGGCTGGTGCAGAAAAAATCTTGCGTAAAGAGATTGATGGCAAAGCACATAGTGAAATGCTATCTAAACTTGCGGCGGAGCTATAAGTCATGGCTGAAATATCAACCATCGCACGGCCTTACGCAGTAGCGGCTTACAAGCTTGGTAAAGAGCAAAAAGCGCTGGCTAAATGGTCTGAGATGTTAGGTTTTGCTACTGCTGTATCTAACGATGCGCAAATGCAAGCTTACATTCAAGACCCAAAAGTAGTCGCGAGCGATTTGCAAAAGACTTTTTTAAAAGTGTGTGGCGACAAACTCAATGAGCAGGGACAAAACCTGATTAAAGTGTTGGTTGAATA
>JAZKDM010000079.1:0-2959 GCA_040387535.1 Pseudomonadota bacterium
TTGTCACTTTATTAACATTATTCATGTTTATATTCTTGCTTTGTAATCGCATCTTAAGTTTTGGGTTTTAATCTACCCAAGTGATGTAGATGTTTAGCTATTTTTGTAATTCACTATTAAGGATATAAAAAATGAAATCACTTTCACTAAAAGCCAGTGCATTAGCGGTTATGTTAGCTTTGGGCGCGCAAGCAGCTTATGCAGAAGATGCTGCTGATTGGACATTGGATGGTCAGGCCGCCTTGGCAAAAGCTAAACAACTTCACCCAAATGCAAAAAAAGCTAAAAACATTATTTTGTTTGTGGGCGATGGTATGGGTGTATCAACGGTAACAGCGGCGCGTATTTTTGAAGGTCAAATGAAAGGCATAGATGGCGAGCGTAATTTGTTGTCATTTGAAAAATTACCTTATGTAGCTATGTCAAAAACCTACTCTACCAATCAACAAACAGCTGATTCTGCACCAACAATGACAGCAATGGTAACGGGTGTTAAAACCAATGATGGCGTGCTTTCTGCTGATCAATCAGTGGAAAACGGTGACACGGATAATGCGTTGATTCAAGCTAACCGTTTAACTACTATTTTAGAGATGGCTGAAATGAAAGGCCTTTCTACTGGTGTAATTTCAACGGCACGTATTACGCATGCAACGCCAGCGGCTACTTATGCGCACACTTCAACCCGCGATTGGGAAACCAAAACAGCAACGGCGCCTGCTGCAGGCGTTGCCGATATTGCCGCACAAGCGGTTGATAATTTTGGTGCAGGCGGCGTTGGTGATGGTATGGAAGTGTTTTTAGGGGGCGGCCGTACTAAGTTTTTACCAAATACAGCGAATGACCCAGAAGACGCAGGCAGAAAAGGCGAGCGTACGGATGGACGCAATATAATTACGGAGTTTCAAACAAAATTTGATGCCGATTTTGTGTGGAACAAAGCGCAATTTGACGCGTTTAATGCTGCTGGTACAAAACGTTTGATTGGTTTATTTGAGCGTTCACACATGGAATTTGAACACGACCGTGCAGCGGATACAGGTAAAGAGCCTAGCTTGGCTGAAATGACAGATAAAGCCATTGATGTGTTACAAAAGAACAAAAAAGGTTTCTTTTTAATGGTAGAAGCGGGCCGTATTGACCATGCGCATCATGCAGGCAATGCTTACCGTGCTTTATCAGACACGGTTGCTTTAAGCGATGCGGTTAAGAAGGCGCTTGAGAAGGTTGATTTAAACGACACATTGGTTATTGTTACGGCTGACCATAGCCATACCATGACCATGGCAGGCTATCCAGCACGTGGTAACCCTGTTTTAGGTAAAGTGGTTAATCCAGGTGAGACAGCATTTGCCTTGGCTGAAGATGGTAAACCGTACACAACGATTTCTTACGCAAACGGTAAAGGCTACCATGTTGGCGCACCAGGTGAAGCGGTTTATAGCTTACCAACTGCCGCTGGCCGCGTAGAAGACATGACCAATGTGGATACAACAAACCCAGACTTCCACCAAGAAGCCTTGGTGCCTGCAGGCTCTGAAACGCACGCAGCAGAAGACGTACAAATTTTTGCTGGCGGCCCTAAAGCGCATTTATTCCATGGCGTGCAAGAGCAAAGCTACATTTTCCATGTGATGAAAGATGCATTTGGTTTTTAATTGAGGCTATTTAATCAAACTGACTTTTTAAGTCATTAAAATGGGGTGATGCTGATTTATTGGCATCACCCTGTTTTTTTGCAACAATTTACAGTATAAACAAAAGGATATTACATGGCGAAAACAGTATCTTGCCTATTAGCTTTAGTGAGTTTTTTGGGCCTAACAGCATCAATAAGCCAAGCGGAAAATGTGCAACAAGATGAAGCATTGCCTGCCTTAAACGCGCAATTTGAAACCACAGAATGCGCGCGCCCTTGTAAAAAAACTATCAAGCATGCGTGGTGGATGTGGCGCACACCTGAAAAAGTGGAGCTTAGAAAAGCGCAATCGGCCAATAGCGAGTTGTGGGTATTGCAGGCTGATAAAACGATTAGTTATGCGTTTTTGATGCATGATGAAAAAAAGCTGATTGAATATTCAGACGTGGATTTAAAAATGTTAAATCAAGCGATGGATGCCAAGAAGTGGGAAGCCTTAACAAAGCTGGTGACGCAAAAGGATTTAGCCAGCATGCAGAAAAAAACGCTCAAAAGGCAATATCAAGGTTTGAGTTTGATGCAATATGATGGCAAGTTGAATGGTGTGGAAACGCATATTACTTGGGTGCCAGCGCTGCAAGTGCCGCTTAAAATGACCTATGTTTACCCCAAACATCAATTAACAATCAACTTGCTTAACCATAACGTACAGCAGGCGACAATGACGGCCACAACAGAGCAGGCTATGTTGGGTTATGACCGTATTGATTACACCGATATTGGCGATATGGAACATGCGGCCAGCGCCAAAGTCTGGCTATCTAAGGCGACAGATGCGCCTGGCTTGCATTCGCATCATCATTAGTTTTTAAATTTGACTTAAATATGACAAATTGAGTACCTATTTATATAGTCCGTTCGGACTATATAAACGGTATTTTTATTCATCTGCTCGCAACTTCAGTCATGCATTCTTTCAACACTTGGTAAACGTTGTTAGGCGTGATTGAAAGGGATGAATTAAGTGAATTTTTTTGCTGAATACAACGCGCGATTCAACCGTTATTTATCTCAATTTCTTTCCAATCACTTTTTTGGCATCTATTTTTTATTGAAAAATAATCCAAAGCCCTTATTTTCAAGTCCTTACTTTTCTTTGCAAGCGCCAGCTCAGGCGTTTATTACCGATACCAATTTTACTCAGCGCTATGGCTACACAGGTGGCTATGCTGACCAACGCGCCATTACAAGGCCGTTGCGGGTGATGATGTTAGGTTTGCGTGGCTTTCCCGATGTGCAGGGCGGTATTGAAACACATGC
>JAZKDM010000079.1:3059-5648 GCA_040387535.1 Pseudomonadota bacterium
CCTGAAAACAAAATGCATGTACGTGCTTGGATTAATAGCCACTACAACTGGAAAAACATCGCCGAAAAAACCGTCACCGCTTATCACAGCGCGTTTTAGTAATCGCGCGTTTTAATGGTTCTAACTTAAGCGCTTTTTAGCAAAGCGCCAATCGCTGTAAAACCCCAATCTGTACACATCAATGTCATATTCATGCACTACCCTATAGTGTTTTATGGTCTGTAATGCTTTATGGCGAAACTTGCACACAAAAAGATAATTTAAGATGGTGAGATTTCAGCAGCAACTCAGCTTTAGTAAATCATTGACGATTAACCAAATGATAAAAATTCTGGTGGATCCAGTATTGATTATCTTTATGCTATTCGGCTTGATTTTGCTGATTGAGGGCCGATTAAGTTCGCATTATATTGTGTTGTCTATTATGGTGTTTGCGCTAAGTTTTCCTGGCTCTTGGCATAATCAAGGCAATATTGTTAAAGATATGCTGGCGACACTCAGCCAATGGTTTTTAATTGTGGGTATCTTATTGTTTTTTGGGTACGCCACTGAATACTTACCGATGTTTTCATCGCAAGTGGTGATGGCTTGGGTATTAATCACGCCACTGGTATTGGTGTTGACGCATTGGTTGATGAGCCAGTATTTAGTTAGCGGCCATTATTTGGCGCATATCAAAAAAACAGCCATTATTGTTGGGCGCAATGATTTGTGTCATCAGTTGCATTCTCGCATTCAAAATAACAAGCAGTTAGCCATTGAAATTAAAGGCTATTTTGATGATTTAACCATTGATAATCCCAAAGCCACTGTTGGTAGCCAAGCGTTAAGTGGGCATACGGTTGGGCCTATTAATGAAATTGCTGAGTATGTGAAAAGGCATGCCATTGACCTGATTTACATCACCCTGCCGCCATCTATGCATGTGCAAATGATGGCTTTATTGGATGACCTGAAAGACACCACCGCCTCTATTTATTTTGTGCCCGATTTTTTTATGGCCGATTTGATTCAAGGCAGAATTGATGAAATCGACGGCATGCCTGTGGTAGCCATGTGCGAAACGCCATTTACAGGCTTTAATGGCATGGTGAAACGCATCAGCGATATTGTGATTGCCAGCGTTTTGCTACTGCTGCTTTTGCCTGTGCTGATTATTGTTGCGGTGGGTGTTAAGTTAAGTTCTAAAGGGCCGATATTATTTAAGCAGCGCCGCTATGGTTTAGACGGCCAAGAAATTATCGTCTATAAATTTAGATCGATGACAGTGACAGAAGACGGTGTAACGGTGACACAAGCCACATTAAACGATAAAAGGGTAACGCCATTTGGACAGATAATTCGCAAAACATCACTGGATGAATTGCCGCAATTTATTAATGTGTTGCAAGGCAGAATGAGCGTTGTTGGGCCGCGCCCGCATGCGGTAACGCACAATGAAATGTACCGAAAATTAATTAAAGGTTACATGATTCGCCACAAAGTAAAGCCTGGCATTACTGGCTGGGCGCAAGTGAATGGTTTTAGAGGCGAAACCAAAACTGTTGAAAGCATGAAAGACCGTATTGATTACGATTTGGAATACCTAAAAAAATGGTCGCTCACCTTAGATTTTCATATTATTTTAAAAACAGCTTTGCTGGTTTTTAAAGACTCAAAAGCCTATTAATCCTATTTTGTAAGACTAAAAATTAGTGGACTAGTATTTTGTGAATATTGCCCTATAGCCCATTTGGACTAATCTGAGCCGATAAGACTATAGCCGTCATAAAACCTAAATATTGCCGTAATACACTTGGCATATCATCGTGTGATTAGATTAAACCCTGCTCAATTGGCTGGTAAAACCACATTCACATATTTTAGGAGTAACACAAATGAACATTCGTAAACTAGTCCTTGCTTGCGCTTTGGCGTTGGTATCTACAGTAACAGTGGCGGCAGAAACACCTTTTGTCGGCGCATCAAATCCTTCAACCAGCAGCCTATACGCGGCTACAACGGGCGAAGTCATTTTAACTTTTTTATCAAAACAGGCCGATTTTTCTACCGACTTAAGTGTGCAAGGTTCGCCTACTGCCTTGTTTAATAATCAAACAGCTGTAGCTGGTACCAGCTATTCACTAGGTAGCTTTCAGGCGGGTGCCGAAATACTATTTAGCTTTTTTGTAAACGACACGGGCGATACTTTTTTAAGCGGCGCCGCCATTAACAATGCTGATAACACCGCCCATACGGCGTATCAACTTGTGGGCAACTCATTATTGGTTGGCTTTGAAGATATCCTTTTAGGTGGCGACAAAGACTACAACGATATTATTTTCTCTGTAAGTAATGCATCCATTGGCAGGCCTGTCGTATCACCAGTTCCAGAGCCGGAAATTGTAAGCATGCTAGCTGCTGGTTTAATGCTGTTGGGTTTTTCAAGCCGTAAAAAATCGTAATATTTTTAGTTTTAAAAAGCGGCTTTTTAGCCGCTTTTTTTATGCGATGCTTTCTTCGCCGTTCTTCCTGCGTCATCAATATTTAATAATTCAAATTTATACTTTGCCTACATAAAAATTAAAAAAGAAAGTAATCCATGAAAGC